>NZ_CP030850.1:1908461-2226538 GCF_003325355.1 Runella rosea | reverse complement strand
AAATTACGAAGAGTGTTGACTCCCTTCGTGGAAGTCTTCAAAGAACAAGTGAAATAATTTACTTTGGTAGAAGTAGCACTTATGGTTTAAAAAAATGGGAAAAGGAAAAGGACAATATTAAAGGAGGAACCATCCGCCAAATAGTAATCGAGTATTTAGAAAACAACTCATCTCCTCAACATATATCAAAAATCGCATCATATGTACTTCAATTTAGACCTAATTCCAATGAATATAGCATTATTCAGAACTTAAAGCTAGATGAATCAGAAACATTTATTTTTTATAAAAACTCAATAATAGGCTTATCTCAAAAAATATATGAAGACAAATATATATTATCCGATGGCTCAAAAATAAATGAAAAAAAAACTTGGGAAGAAAGATTTGACGAGCTTACAGATTTTTTAAACGCGAACAATAGATTGCCATTCTCAAGTGGATGCCCTGACACAGAACTAATACTTAACAGGTGGTACAAAATTCAAGTAAGGAAAATAAAAAAAATCGCTTTAGATGACAAAAAATGCAGTTTAATAAAAGAAGTTATTAATAAATTCGAAAAAGAAACATTACAAAAAAGAAAAGTCAACGATATAGAAAAATACAACAAACTCAAACAGTTTATAATAGAAAACAGAAGATTGCCTTCAGCCAATAAAATGGGCGAAGAAAGTCTTTATAAATTTTTTTACAAACAGCGAACAAAATTTAATCAAGGGTGCTTAAAAAAAGAAGAAGAATGCATTTTTATAGAAATCGCAAAAATAATTCAAACAAACAAATATGAAAGTCGTAGAAAATAAAAAATTACAAGAGCAAAGGCTTAAAGAAATATCCGATGAGAAAGGTATTGATTATAATCATTTAAAATCCTTAATTGAATCTGTTAGGACAAAAAAGTTGCTAAAAAGAAACAATTATCATCAACAAAAAATCAATGACATAATTGAAAAATCAACAAAATGAAATTCTCAAATATCCAAATTAATAATTTCAGACAATATTACAATTCTGTAGATGTTGATCTTCAAACAAGTAACGAGAAGAACATCATAATAATTGGTGGTCGAAATGGCTACGGGAAAACAAATTTTTTGCTCTCAATTGTTTGGTGTTTATATGGTGAGAAAATATCTCAAATAGACGAAAATTTCAAGAAAGAAATCCAAAAAGAGAAAAACTACTCTTCTTTTATGCAACAATCAATTAACTGGACTGCAAAAAAAGAGAATAAAACTCAATTTTCAGTAAGTATCAAAATTTCAAATATTGAAACCCCTAATCCAAATATAGATACTATTTTAATAAAGAGAACTTTTGATATTTCTACAATGAACGAAACACTTTCAATTGTCGACATAAATTCAAAATTTGAATTATTCGATGATGAAAATACAAAAATAAACTATATAAACGATTATATCATTCCAATTGATGCAGCAAAATTTGTTTTTTTTGATGCGGAAAAAATTGCAGAAATTGCCAATTTGTCAATTAAAGATGAAGGCAGTTTTATAAATGACGCTTTAGGGAAAATATTGGGTTTAGATACATACGAGACGTTAATTGATGATATTGAGTTTTACATAAATAATTTAAAGAAAGAAGGTGCTCCTAAAAATTTGCATGAGCAAATTATTAATATTGAAAAAGCAATTGAGATTTCTGAAGATCAGATAAACAACCTTGAAGAAGAAAACGCAGAAAGGTCAAAAGAGATTGATGACTTAAAGAAAAGAGTTCGAGAATACGAAAACCTAATTTTTCAACACAGTAAACTAGGCAATTCAACCTTTGATAGAAATGCTATTATTACAGATATTGATAAACTAAAATCTAAAGAAATCGAACTCAACGAGCGTTTTAATGAATTAAGCGAAATCATTCCTCTAGCAATTTTAACTGGAAAACTAGAAGAGGTAAAAGAACATTTAGAAATTCAAGAAAAAAATACACTTTCACAAAGCTCTTTAAAAGAATATTCAGAAAAAATTGAAAATTTTATTGAATTACTTTTCAACAAACCGCCTGAACCTCAAAACTCAACCATGTCTTTTAAAGATAAAATGTTTTATTATGACAAGGCCCAATCTTTAGGTTTACAACTGTTCAAAGTAAATAGTGAATATACAGAACTTGAATTCGAATACGATCTCAATAATTCAGAGAAGAAACTCATAGAAGATGCTATTAATCTACTTAATACCCAATCAAAGGATTTGTTTGAATCTACAATAGAAGAATTCAATAAAATAAAAATAAAATTATCAGACTTGAATAAAACTTTAAGCAAGATAGATGCAGAACTTGAGGACGAATTAATTCTTGAATATTCTTCTAAGAAAGAAACAGCAGACTTTAATATTTCTGAAAAGAATAGACAAATTGGCGAAAACAATCAGCAAATTACAAAGCTTAGAGGCGACATTATAAGGCTTAATCATCAATTAATAGCATTTGTTAAGAAAGTTGATATAAACGAGCAGAATAAACTAAAAATCAAAAAAAGCAACCAGTATATTGATGTTTTAAATCAGTTCCTTGATGAACAAAAAAACAACCATAAAGACAGTTTGGAAAAAACAATTCTTTCTGAATTAAAATTACTTATGCACAAATTGAACAGTGAACAAAATCAAACTAAATTTATCGAAGATGTAAAAGTCACTATTTTAGCGTCGGGGCAAGGAATGAAAATTTCATTATTTGATCAAGATGATAATGAGATTAGAAAAGAAAGTCTATCGTCGGGGGAAAAACAAATATATATTTCCTGTTTAATTAAATCAATTTTAAAAGAATCAGTTAAAAATTTACCAATTTTTATAGATACACCATTAGGTAGACTTGATGAAGAACACAGAGATAGTATAACTAAAAAATATTATCCAACACTTTCAGAACAGGTAATTTTATTTTCTACCAATAGTGAAATTACACCCAAAAGGTATAAAGACATTTCAGAATACATTTCAAAATCATATTTACTATTTAGTGATGGAGTAAATACAAATTTAAAAAGCGGTTATTTTAACACTATAAGCAATGATTAGATTTAAAATTGACAATGAAAGTACTGATCTTTTGGATAGAATTACTAATATCTACAATTTCAAGAGAGACACTATAACTGGAAGAATTGCTCTTGCATTAAGTATTAACAAAGGGAAAATGTTTCACGAAAATGAAAATAGTTTACCCCAAAATGGTCGAGAATACTCTCCTACAAGTAACATATTTGGTCGTTTAGTTAACGACACTGATAATTATGTTTTATATAAAACAATATTCGACCAACATTATGGAAAAGAACTTTCTGAAATTGAATTTATAAAACTTTACAAATTTCATCTGCGTGATGGTTTAGATTTATGGATAAATGAATTAGAGAAAGGAGATATTACTAATGGTGACCATATTTCATTCTTGTTAAAACCAATTAAAAATGGATTAATATTAAGGTCTAATACTGTTAAAATTAGCAGCACAAATGTAGTTTTAAATGCTATGAAAGAATTTACTTCTTTGCTTACATTTGAATTAGGAAAGACTGAAAATGGCGAAGTTTTTGAAATTAAAATTAATGATCTTAGAGAATTCGACAATAGAAATATTGCTATTGCGGGAATGGCAGGTTCGGGAAAAACCCAACTAATAAAAGACATCCTGTATCAAATATCTAAGAAAACAAACAATGAACTAAAGTTTATCTTTTTTGATTATAAAGGTGAAGGAAATCTTTCTCAGCTGAAGCCTTTTTTGGATGCCTCAAACTGTGAGTTTATTGATATTGTTAACGACAATGGTATCAAATTCAACCCTTTACTTTCAATTTCATTAGATGAGAGACAACGACCTTTTAGTATTAAAGCTTTTGTTGATACAATAGCTACATTTGTACCTAATATTGGTGTTGCTCAAAAAAACATTTTAACTAATATTATTTCTAATCTTTTTGATAGCAAAATACATACGTATCCTACTATTAATGAACTATTTAACGCAATTGAGGTATATTATTACGAAAATAATAGAAAACAAGACACATTATTTGCAGGGATTCAAGATTTAACAATAAATATTTTCAATTGCGATGTAAACAACCCAAATATACTTGAAAAGAGTTTATATCTAAACCTTCCCCCTGCGCTTTCTGATACCTTAAGACAGCTTCTCGTTTTTTTATTATTGAGATATTTTAATACGTACTTCAGCTCCACAAACGATTGTGAGCCAACGGATCATATTTTTCCACTCCGATATATTATAGTTATTGACGAAGTACACATTTATTTAAAAAATAAAAATGCACGAAAATCACTAGAAGAACTTCTAAGGCTTTTAAGGTCAAAAGGTGTAATTATCATTATGCTTTCACAAGGTGCCGAAGACTATAAAACTAAGGATTTTGATTTTGCCTCTCAAGTAAAATTACCAATCTGCTTAAATATTCAAAACAAAGATTATAAAGTTATAAGTAATTTCATTGGTACACCAATTAGTAAGTACAAACTTGAAGCAGAAATAAAAAAATTAGAATCTGGAAAAGGACTTATAAACATTAGAGACCCAAAAATTTTAGAGTTAAGACAATGGTGGAAAACTAGAAAAGAGGAGAATTTATAATTTTACATGTCTTTGTTGTATGGACAGAATTTTCTCATATAAACCAACTCTATATAAATCACCATTTTAATATTTAGCTTAAAGTGTTTGCTTGTCCTTAAAAAAACTAAATGAGTCCCCAAATTTAAGGTTTGATAAAATAAATCTTTGAAGTCTCTTGTTATCTGAAGGTGGGCGAACACTTTGTTTTTTTTATGAGAACGCCCTGTTTGCATGGATAGTTAATAAAGGTAAAATACAACACTAAAAAAACAAACACTAAGTTAAATTCTATAAAATTTGCTATTGGGAAGTGCAAAAGTCTTTTTAATACTGCCAGCCTATTAATTCCCCCTTGGCATGCAAACCATGCGACAAAGTTGTTTTACAAGGCAAGTGCATTTACAGTACTTATTGTTGTATTTAATTCCCCCTCTCAATCAGGGCTTTCTCATAAAAATGACTTACTGCTCATAACCCCCAGCTAACACGAGTATTTTTAGAGTTTTATGAGAGACTAAATTTAGATTTTGTAACTCAGCTAGTTATTTTAATGACAAGCAATCAATTCAGGGTCAACATTAAAGCGTTGATTTACAGTGATTTAATTTTTATGAGAAAGTCCTGCCCTCTCAATATTATCTACTTGATTCTTAGAAAGATTGCCCCTAAAATACATTTTTCCTGACTCAACCCTTTTGTTCTCTGAGCCTATGTAGTGGCTTTGTTGAATGAATATTTTTAAATGATTGAAAATCAGCTATTTATAAAATTGTCATTGTTTTATAACTAATTGATTTGCAGTATATTACTCAATTCATCTAACAAAGCCCTATGCGGTTCTCTCCAAGCCTTTTTAGGAAGTACTTATCTCTAATTTTAGTCATGGTTCAAAACCCAGCCAACTAAAATAATTTTATCTATAAGTGTTTTGTCTTGGTTGGCTGGGTTTGATATTGCTACGATAGTTCTAATAAGAGCCAAGATTTACAGCTGTAATAGCTTTTTCCTTATACAGAAGATGATGAGCCCATTACCAGCAGCAAGCTATTCTAAACCTAGCAAACCAAAGTAAAGTGTATATAGCGATATTGGTTTGGTTGGGTGGTATGCGGTTAGCAAAACTATTGACATACTTCTTTTGTATAAGGCAGAAACTTCTCTGAGCAATGTTAGTCTTTTATCTTGACTTGTTGAAACGGTATATGTGATTAGCCAGCTATTTTGGAATACTTGTTCTTATTAGGCCCTTACAGGTATCAAATCTATCTTGTATAAGGAAAAAGACTACCACAGCACCCTTTGTGCCTTATACTGGGACAAGTAGTATTGCCAATCTTTTTTATTCTGTTACCCAGCTAAACCCTCAGCGTTCTGATTGGGGCTTAATATTTTCAAACACCCAACTTGAAACACTACATTTTGTCAATAAGGGTATGCCTTTAATAGAAAATTACCAATCTTGTACCCATTATCCTGTTGTGGTATATGTTTTTTCATTAAAACCCTTCAAAAAATTATCTTTTTTGATTAAAAATAGCTGATAATGAGAGTTCTACTGCTTGTCCTGCTTCTCCATCCCATCCAAAAAGTATGTACTGAGGTAAAACTACCCCCTTATCACCTCTCAAATTGTGTGCAATCAATGGTGGTAGTATTGCAGCAATCCACTACCATCAAATTCAGTCAAAAAGACCTCAAAGAAGTGCATATCAATTATCCTGATGCTTGGCAAATGAGGCAACAAAATGACCCCCGTATCAAAGGAGTAGTATATAATTTAGTCAGAAGAGGGATTGCTACAGAAGTAAATATCAATGAATTACAGGCAGGTGACATTGTTCAGTTCTGGAATGAGAGCTGGGGTCATTGTGGGATTGCCAAGGGAGCTAACTACCCAAAACGTTTGCTTTGGCTGTATTCTTCCATGCCTTCAACCAATTTTTCACTTAGGTCTTTCCCCTTCCCTGACGAGTTCTATGCTTGCCGCATCAAAAAACAGTTTCTAAAATAGCCCCCCCGTCTCCTTAAAATGGGCATCTGAGAGTGAATCAAATCCCTTACTCTCCCCCTTAGCTTACTTTTGAAGCTCTTACTCCCCTTATTACTTTAGATAAGTATATTACACTTCGGAGAAAGGGGCTTCAAGGTAAATCAAAACAATCACACTAAAACATTTACAATCATGCTTACAGTACCCAATTACGTATCACGTAAAAGTCAGGAAAGAAAAGTCTATTCTTCAAAATTAAAGCTTAAACCCCAACTTTCACCCAATGTGACGATGAACCACTTTCATAGGAATTTACAGCTATGAATACAGTCTGTAGTTAGTGGCACTGTGGAAGAGGCTGCATTTGGCAATCAATTAGAAGCTGCGTGACAGTCATTCAAACATCATTTTCAAAGGGGTAGGGTCTTTCTAGAGGCTCTACCCTTTCTTATGTTCTTTTATTCACTAAAATCTACTCTTGTAATGCAATTACAACCAGCACAACGTAAAAATGTCAAAATCAAATTAGGGCTACAGGGCAGCTCAGGTAGTGGAAAAACCTATTCTGCTTTGCTCATGGCTTTTGGACTGGTCAATGACTGGAAGCAAATAGCTGTCATTGATACTGAAAATCAAAGTGCTTCACTTTATGCTCACTTAGGTAGTTTTTATATTCTACCCTTAAAGCCACCCTTCTCTCCTGAACTCTACATTCAGGCTATTAAGGTATGCACTGAGGCCAAAATACAGGTGGTTATCATTGATAGTTTGAGTTTAGAATGGGAGTATATCTTGGATGCTCATTCACAGCTGACAGGCAACAGTTACACCAACTGGGCTAAATTCACTCCTAGACATCAACAGCTGATTCAAGCTATTCTACAAGCAGATTGCCATATCATCTGTACCCTCAGAGCCAAACAGGATTATGTACTGAATGAGAAAAATGGCAAGCAAGTGCCTGAAAAGGTAGGAATGAAGCCAATCCAAAGAGAAGGCACTGATTATGAACTCACATTGGTCTTTGAACTGGACAATAAACACCATGCCATCGCGACCAAAGACCGTACAGGATTATTTGCAGGACAACCTGAATTCACCATTACTGCTCAAACTGGAAAACTCATATATAATTGGTGCCAATTAGGACAATCTGATAAACCTTTTCATGAGTATATCATTGAATGTCAAACTATGGATGAATTAAGAGAACTCTATTTGTCACATCCTGAGTATCAGCAATCTCACCTGAGCTATTTCAATCAGCGTAAAACCCAACTACAAACTCCTGTTTCTACTATTCTATCTCAAACTCTATCTACCAATGGAACTGCAACTCGTCAATAATCACTCTTTAGTACCTGTTTCTAAGCAGGAAATCATCACCTCCTCAACAGAAGTGGCTTTTATACAGGCCAATACGATTCCCATGTCTTTGGCAGAATTGGAACAACAGCACTTAATTCCAGTCTTTGTAAAAGATAATGAGCCAGTGATTTCACATCAGGATTTTATTAATTGTGCCTTAGAAATTGTCAATCAGGTTTTTCCCAATGAGACTATCTTATCTCCTGCCATCAGGGTATCCCACCCAATCAAGGGTAGGATTCCTGAGGCCAAAGATAAAAGGGCCAAAGACCTGCTGCCACATGAAGAAACCATTTACTTTGAAAGAATGATGTTTGTGATTGAAGTAGCCAGCATTAGGGACAGAATCAATGGGAATGAGTTATCTTTGACCATTGGTGGAGTAAAGGCTTACAATCTTGATAACCTCTACAACAGAAAAGGAGCTGATGAGCACTTCAAAATCTTCATTGGTTTTCAGAACAAAGTGTGCTGTAACCTGTGTGTTTGGTCCGATGGATTGGTTCTTAACCTGAAAGCAAAGCACCTATCACAGCTGATGAAGGGGATTTATGAACTGGTATTGGGCTACAAAATGAACAATCATCTCAAAGCCATGCAATCTATGACAGAAGCCTATCTTACAGAGCATCAATTTGCAACTATGATTGGCAGGGCAAGATTATACCAATTCCTGCCTGCTGAGGAAAAGAAGTTGGTGCCAAGACTCCATTTTGGTGATTCTCAAATCAGTTCAATAGCCAGAGATTATTATCACGATGTATCATTCTGTAAAAGGGACAATGGTGACATTAGCCTCTGGAAAGTGTATAACCTCTTCACCGGAGCCAATAAGCAGAGTTATATTGATTCTTTTTTGGGCAGGTCTGTCAATGCTTTTGAACTTGTGGGCAGTATTAGCCATGCCATTCAACAGCAAGAGTACCATTGGTTCTTATCTTAACTTTAAACATAGGGGCTGGCTTTTTCCAGCCTCTTACCATGAATCACTATGGAAACACCTCAAATTTATAGTCATGACAGACCTAATTATTTAGACCCTTTCTCAGTGATGATAGTAAATCAAAAGGGAGTGCTGTGTAGATTACACTGTCCATTTATTGTAATATGCAGTTACAATAGTGAGGGATTCTTGGCGGGAAAATACTATAGAGTTGATATGGTAAAATTAGAACCAGCTGAGCTTTTATACTATGTAATTTCTGGAAAAAACTACCCTCATTCTTGGTTCAGTATTTGCCTGAAAGAATAGAATAAACTAGAGAATACAAGAGAGTTGTGTATCAAAGTGTGTATCAAATAAAAAAGCACTTACAAGTTCTATCTCATAAGTGCTTGATTATCAAGTGGGCCCAGTAGGGCACGATCCTACGACCCCCTGATTATGAGTCAGATGCTCTAACCAACTGAGCTATGGGCCCGAAATACCTCTCGGTATTTTGTGGGTGCAAAAGTATGATAATACGACTGTATTTGCAAAATTGGTCGGTGATTTTTATGTGACCAGCCTCCAAAAACGATTTCTTCATAGACTATTACGCCAATTTGTGCGTTGAAAATTGAACAAATGTTGAGGCTTACCGCAAGAAAATTGCCTTATTGCCCGATGTAAATGGAAATTTCCTTAGTTTAGCACCTTCTTCAACCTGTGATTGCAACGTAGTTATGGCTAAAAAACTTCCTTCAGCGTATGCCCATCCGTACGCGATAGACCCCCGTTTCAAAAAATCGGTGGCTTATTTTTCGATGGAATTTGCCATTGACCAAGCCCTAAAAACGTACTCGGGAGGGCTGGGGTTTCTGGCGGGCTCGCACATGAAAAGCGCTCATGATTTGCGTCAGAATCTCATCGGTATCGGTATTTTGTGGAAACATGGGTACTATGACCAAGTGCGGGCTACCGACAACAGCATGGTGCCACAGTTTCGGGAAAAAATGTATAGTTTCCTGAAAGACACTGGCATTCGATTTCAAATCACCATCGCCTATCAACCCGTTTGGGTAGCCGCTTATTTTTTGGACCCGAAGCTGTTTGGAACGGTCCCGATGTTTTTTTTAACGACCGACACCGACGGAAACGAGCCGTGGGCCCGCCAAATATCCTATCATCTTTATGATTCTGATGCCGCCGTAAAAGTGATGCAATGTATGCTTCTGGGCATCGGCGGAGCCAAGTTTTTGGATGAAATCGGTTACGAACCCGATATTTATCACCTCAACGAAGCCCACGCGGTATCGTCGGTGTATTATTTGTATAAAAAGTTGGGCAAGAGGGAATCTGTCAAAAAAAGATTGGTTTTTACGACGCATACGCCCGAAGAAGCAGGCAACGAAAAACACGATATTCACTTTTTGGAGAGCCTAAGTTTTTTTGCAGGTGTTCCGCTGCATAGTGTTCGAAAAATCACGGGTATCGGCCCGCACGACACCGTTTTTAGTCATTCATTGGCGGCGCTGCGGTTGAGTCATCAGGCCAATGCCGTTTCCAAATTGCACGGCGAAGTATCGCGTAGAATGTGGAGTGCCGCGGGAGATATTTGTGAGATTACGCACGTGACCAATTCGCAGCATAAAGCCTCTTGGGTGGACGCTGAACTCGAAAAGGCGCGCGTTGAAAATGATTTGGATGGATTGGAAAACCGTAAAAAAGAACTCAAACGAGAACTTTTCAAAACCGTTGCCGATCAGGTCGGTAAGTTGTTTGACCCCAATATTTTGACGGTCGTTTGGGCCCGACGCTTTGCCGCCTACAAGCGCCCCGAACTCCTTACCCGCGACCGCGAGCGGTTTGACCGACTCATGCGAAATAAAGATTTTCCGATTCAGTTTATCTGGGCAGGAAAACCGTATCCGAAAGATGAAGGTGCCATTTATACTTTCAACCAACTGTTTTATCTGAGTCATTTATACCCAAACATGGCGGTGTTGACGGGCTACGAATTGGCGTTGTCGAAAGAACTGAAACAGGGTTCTGATGTGTGGCTCAATACCCCGATTGTCCCGCGTGAGGCGTCGGGAACGAGCGGTATGACGGCGGCTATGAACGCCAGTCTGAATTTTTCAACTTACGACGGCTGGGTGTGTGAGTTTTCGCGGCACGGCGAGAATTCTTTCATTGTACCCGTAGCGTCGGAATCGGCACGCGATTGGGAAGATATGTCGAATATGTTGAATGTGTTGGAAAATGAGATACTGCCGCTGTATTATGAGCGCCCCAACGATTGGCAGGAAATGGTTTTGCGAAGCATGAACGAAGTTGGGGGCTTTTTCAACTCCGACCGCATGGCGGCGGAGTATTATGAGAAAGTGTATAAGTAAGTAAAAAGGTGAATCACGCAGAGACGCAAAGAAAAGGAGTGTATTAATTCCTCTGCGGCTTTGCGTGGTTTATTTATAAATACAGGTCACAATTGATTTCAGTATCATCGACTTTTGCACCCATTTTTTTGTAAAATTCGATGGCTTCTTTGTTCCAGTTGGAGACTTGCCAGCGGACTTTTTTGCACTGTTCGGTGTTGGCGTAATCAATCAGTCGGTCAAGTAATTGAGTGCCAATTTGGTGACCTCTAAATTCTTTTTTTACGTACAAATCATCCAGATACAGCGCCTTGCCCGACCATGAATAATAGGCCATGAAAAAAGAGGCAAAACCGATGAGTTGGTCATCTTCCTTCTCCACCACAAGACACTGAAAAAGGTCTTTGTTTTCCAGCATTTGGTCGAGGGTAATGGTCACTTTTTCGGGCGTCTTCTGAAACACCGCGAATTCCTGAATCAGTTGGAGAATAGCAGGAAAATCCTCGGGCGTTCCTTTGCGAATCACAATATTCATGCGAGTTGTTAAATTGATTGTACAAAATAACGACTTTTACGCACTTCTTTTTCGATAATTCAAGACCGCCAATCCATTAAACAAAATGGCAAAACCGACCATGGCAAAAAAGTCAGGTAGCAGGTCGGTGAAGGTGCTTCCCTTGATGTAAACGGCCCGGATAACTTTGATGAAGTACGCGGGCGGGTTGGCTTTCGTCAGCCACTGCGCCCAGTCGGGCATACTTTCGATGGGCGTGTACAGGCCACCCAACAAAATGAACACCATCATGCAGAAAAAAGCGAAGAGGGTAGCCTGTTGTTGGGTATCGGCAAAGGTGCTGATGAGCAGCCCGATTCCCAAAACGCCCAATAAATACACCGCCGAAAAAGCATAAACGGTCAGGTACGAGCCTACGGGCAGGATGCGAAATACGACAAATGCAATCAGCATTCCGAGCGTGATAGAAACCATGCCTAATACCCAAAATGGAATCAGTTTTCCGAGAATAAACTCGTGTTTTTTGAGGGGCGTGACGTTGATTTGCTCAATGGTACCCACTTCTTTTTCGGCAACGATGTTGAGCGCGGTCAGAAAAGCCCCCACCATCGTGACCAGAATGGCCATGATGCCCGGAACCATAAACAGGTGATAATCAAAGTGCTGGTTGAACCAATTGGCCGAAGTAATTTCAATTTGTGGAATTTCGTTAAACTTTGGCAAAAGCATCCATTCTTCCCGAATTTCACGGTTAAAATCCCCAATCATTTGGGAGGCGTAGGCCGTACCCAAGCCCGCCCGAACGCCATTGACGGCATCGGCGGCCAAATACAATTGACCTTTGTTTAACTTAATCAGGTCGCGCTCAAAATGGGGAGGGATGGTTAAAATCAAATCGGTTTTGCCATCGCCTACGGTTTGGGTAGCCTGCGCGTAAGATTGGGTGTACTCGACTAACTGAAAATAGCCCGAAGCCGTCAGCTTTTGGACCAACTTCCGAGCGTAAGGAGAATGGTCTTGGTCGACTACGCTGATGGAAATCTGTTTGATTTCGTAATCGGCGGCCAACGGAATGACGATGAGCTGAATGATGGGCATCAACAAAATCATCCGCAGGATGGTCGGATTTCGGAAAATTTGCCGAAACTCTTTTTGCAGTAAGAAGAAAAGATTTCTCATGATGATAGTGGTTAAGCCAGCCGAATTTTGAATTTACGAATGGCGATACCCAGAAAAAAGACGGTCATGCCGACCAGAATCAAGGTTTGTTTGATGACGTACGAAAAGCCTAATCCTTTGACCATGATGGCCCGTACGATGCTGTAATACCATTTGGTTGGCACGATGTTGCTCATTATTCGAAGTGGTAAAGGCATGTTTTCTATAGGAAACATAAAACCGCTGAACACCAACGCGGGCATTAGAAAACCCACCAATGAAAAAAACATGGCCGTTTGCTGCGAATCAACCACGGACGAAACCAGAAGTCCCAACGAAAGTGTGGTGAGTATAAACAGCAGGCTTTCGGCCAACAGTAAAAACAAGCTGCCGCGAATGGGCATCTCCAACAGGAAAACCGCTAAGAGCAGAATGATGACAACGTCGATAAAACACAGCACCATGTACGGAATGGCCTTGCTCAGCACCACCAACAGCGGACGCATGGGCGATACCAACAGAATTTCCATGGTGCCCATTTCTTTTTCTTTGACAATCGAAACCGAGGTCATCATGGCACCCAACAGCATCAAAATCAGGGTCATTACGCCCGGAACAAAGTTGTACGAGCTTTTTAGCTGAGGGTTGTATAGCATCCGGGTTTCGGTCTCAATGCTGTACGGTAGTTTTTTGTTATTGCTTAATTCATTCTGGTAATCCCGAAAAATACTTGACGCATAGTTGATGACGATGTTGGACGTGTTGGGGTCGGAGGCATCGCCAACGAGGCGTACCTGCACGTGATTGCTGTGGAGCAGGTCCTGCTGAAAGTGTTGTGGAAAAATAACCACTAAACGTACTTGCCCTTTTCGAAAAACTTGTTCAATCTCGGCCTCCGAATGTAGTTTTTGGTGCACGCTGAAGTACTGGCTCTGGTCGATTCGGTCAATCAGCAGGCGCGATGCATCGTCTTGGGCGTAATCAAGGATGGCGACGTTGGAGTTTTTGACTTCGCTCGACAATGCAAAACCAAACAGAATCATCATCACGACGGGTAAGCCAAACAAAATCACCAAACTGCGTTTATCGCGCAATACGTGTCGGAATTCTTTTTGGATGAAGGCGAAAAAGGTTTTCATGTTATTACTTCAGGTTTATTTTTTTGTCTGCATTTTGGGGGCATGCTCGGAGACTGTCGCCACAAAAGCATTAATCTCCTCTCTTCGCTCCGCGCGCCAATTGCAGAAATACCTCATCCATATTGTGGGCATTAAATTGTTTTTTGAGCCCTGCGGGAGTATCCAATGCCGCAATGGCCCCGTCCACCATGATAGAAACGCGGTCGCAGTATTCGGCTTCGTCCATGTAGTGCGTGGTGACAAACACCGTGATACCGTCGTGGGCGGCTTCGTAAATCATGTCCCAAAACTGCCGACGGGTAATCGGGTCTACGCCACCGGTGGGTTCGTCGAGAAACACAATTTTGGGGCGGTGAAGGATGGCGACAGAAAATGAGATTTTTTGTTTCCAGCCCAACGGCAAGGCGCCCACTAGTTTGTTGGCTTCGTTGTGCAGGCCGAGGCGGTCGATGAGCACGTTGGTTTTGTCTTTCAATTCCTGACGCGAAAGGCCGTAAATGCCACCGAAAAACTGAATGTTTTCGCGCACGGTCAGGTTTTCGTACAAGGAAAACTTTTGGCTCATGTAGCCGATGTGCTTTTTGATTTCTTCGTTTTGACGATACACATCAAAACCCGCAACGGTGGCCTGCCCCGAGGTCGGAGAAAGCAACCCGCACAAGATGCGCATGGCGGTGGTTTTTCCGGCACCGTTGGCCCCCAGAAATCCAAAAATTTCGCCTTGCTGTACTTCAAACGTAATGGCATCAACGGCCACAAAATCGCCAAATTTGCGGGTAAGTTGGTGGGTATAAATGACCGACTGCGGCATAGGTTTTATTGGTTTTCGAGCATGAGTTTGATGAAAACATCCTCGATGGTGGGTTCGATTTTCCTGACTGTAATGTCCGAATGGCCCGTTTGGGTAAGATAATCAATGAGGTAATTTTCGCCGTTTTCTGGGGTACGGAGCGTTACGTGTTGCTCTTCGCCGAAGGCAAAAGAACTTTCGATTTCGGCAGGTTTTCGCAGGTCGTGCATTAGCTGGTAACGGTTGTTGGCATTGACGGCGTAGAGGTTTTGGGCATGGCGTTCGATGATTTTTGTCAGCGTGTTCAATTCCAAAATCTTTCCTTTCTGAATCAGGGCGATGCGGTCACAGCGACTTGCTTCGTCCATGTAAGGGGTAGATACCACAATCGTGATGCCCCGGGCTTTGAGGCGGTCGAGCATGTCCCAGAATTCTTTGCGGGATACGGGGTCAACGCCCGTGGTGGGCTCATCTAAAAACAGCACTTGGGGCTCGTGAATGAGGGCGCAACAAAGCGCCAATTTCTGCTTCATCCCGCCCGAAAGTTTGCCCGCCAAGCGTTTTTTGAAGGGCTCAATCTGTACGTAAATGTCTTCAATCAAGTGGTAGTTTTTCTCGACCGTTGTGTTGAAAACGGTGGCGAAAAACTGGAGATTTTCCTCAATGCTCAAATCTTGGTACAGCGAAAACTTCCCCGGCATGTAGCCCACGATGCGCCGGATTTTCCACAAATCGTTGACTACGTCCAGCCCTGCAACTTGGGCGTGGCCGCCGTCGGGGAGGAGGAGGGTGGTCAAAATCCGAAAAAGGGAGGTTTTGCCCGCGCCGTCGGGGCCGATGAGGCCAAACAACTCGCCTGATTTTACGTCAAAACTGACGTTGTCAAGGGCCAAGACGCTGCCTTTCTCGTACGTTTTTTTGATATTTTCTACGTGGACTGTTGCCATTTTAGTTACAATTTAACTTCCCCGTACATGCCGATTTTGAGGTAGCCGTCATTTTTGACCTTGATTTTGGTCGCATACACCAAGTTGGCGCGCTCGTCTTTGGTCTGAATGGTCTTGGGCGTAAATTCGGCTTTACTCGCAATCCACGTCACGGTTCCGCTTACTTCTTTGTAGGCATCTTTTCCGTTGTCCACAAATACTTTTACGGGTTGATTAAGCTTGATTTTGGCGAGCTGGTCGCCCGTGATGTAGGCCCGCAGCGTGAGCGTCGAAAGATTGGCGATTTTATACAAAGCTTTTCCGGTAGCGGTCATTTCGTCGGTGGTGGCGTATTTGACCAACACGGTGCCATCAATCGGGTTGGTGATGTTGCAACGTTGGAGTTGGTCGTTCATCTGAGCAATGCGTTCTTCTAATGGTTTGCGCTCGCTCAACACGCCACGATTTTGAATTGAAACCTGTTGTTGTTGTGATTTAATCTGTTGATTCAGCACGCTTACCTGACTTTCGGTGGCTTCGATTTGCTTTTTCAAAACCTCTATTTGTCCTTCGACATCGTCCAATTGTTTGGCTGGAACGGCTTCGGCTTTGACGAGATTTTCAATGCGTTTGCGCTCGCGTTCCAGAATCCGCAATTGCTCACGTTGGGTGGCAATCTGGCGTTGTTGCGAAACAAGTTGCTCACGGATAATCTGCGTTTGGGGCGCAGCGTCGTTGGTTTTTTGGCCTAATGCATCAATGCTGGCTTCGATTTGGGCTTTTTGGAGCGAGAGATTTGTACAATCAATGCTCCCGATGACTTGACCAGCTTTCAGCTCGGTACCTTCTTCCACCTCAAATCGGAGGATTTTTCCGACTGATTCGGACGAAATAATCACTTCGTCGGCTTCAAAAACGCCGCTGGCGTCAAATTCTTGGTTGTCGCCATTGCAAGCAGCCAAGCCAAGGAGAAGAAAAAGAGAGAGGTAAGTGCGATTCATAATGATAGGATTGTTTTTAGTTTCCTGCCGTCAGGCGCAGGTTATTTTGGGCTTGTAGTAGTTGCACTTCGTGCAATATTTGATTTTGGCGGGCGGTATCTTCGTTGTTTACTTCGGTCAGATAGTCGCTGGCGGTGATGATGCCGTTGTCGAGTTGTGATTCGGAGGCTTTTCGAATGGTACTTCGGATGTCGATGAGCTTACGGTCGCTTTCAACCAGCGCCTGTAAGCGCTCCACTTCTCGGCGTTGATTGGCTAATCTAACCTGCGTAGCGAGCAAAAAACTTTCGCGTTGCCGTTCCACGCGTTGTTGATTGGCCCTCAACTGCCTAATTTCCATCCCCTGACTTTTGGTGTACCAATGAGTGAGCGGGATTTGTAGTTGTATGCCCCCGATGAAATAGGTTTGGAAGTTTGTTGCCAAAAAATTAAGCCCTGGTCGGCCGTACCCACCCGTGGCAAATGCCGAAAGTTTGGGGGCATTTTTGGCCTTGATTATTTGCTCGTTGACGGTAAAGGTTTGTTTTTGGGCGTCAAATAAGCGCAATTCGGGACGAACAATTTCTGAATTTTGCGTTTCTATGCGCGTTCCAACAAGTTGTGTATTTGTGTCAATCGCCGTACCCGTCAACAGCGAAAGGCCTTCTAAAGCGGCGATGCGTCGTTTTTGGGTTTCCAACATTTGCTGTTCAATTTCCAGCAATCGGGCTTCTAACGACAAAACATTGGAACGAATCGCGATGCCGTTTTGGACGGAGGCTTGGGTTTTGGTGAGTTTGGCCCGCAATTCTTTTTGAAGGATTTCGAAATTACGCAGCTGCCGCTCGGCAAAAAGCGCCCCGAAAAACAGGTTGCTGACCTGTTCGCGAATCTGATAGAGGTCCACCGCTACCTTTTGTTGTTCGGCTTGTTGATTGGCCAAAGCCACGGCTTTTTGTTTTTGGATTACGCCGCCGTCCCAGATGGTTTGGGTCACGTCAAGCGTCAATTTATACTGGTCTTTGGGCGGGGGCGAAATTTCGAAATTGGGTAATTTGATGGGTAAACTTGTAACGTCCGACTGCCAAGTGGCTTGTCCATTGAGACGGGATTGGGGTACGTAGTTGCTGCTTAAAATCTTGATTTGTAGCTCGGTGGCCTCTTGAATCAAGCGCGTTTGAGCCGCCAGCGGGCTGTGCATTTCGGCTTGTCGGTAGCAATCCTCCAATGACAGGGGCGTTTGCGCATGGCCGATGTGATTTAAAACCAACAAAAGGCCAATGTATAAAATAAAACTTCGCATAACCTGAAAGTTTAACTATTTGGTTAAAAATGGGGTAAAAAAATTAGGGTGTTAAAATCAATGTTACATAGCGTTTCAGTTCCTGAATGCGCTCTTCCATCAACTTGTCAAAAGTGTCATTATCGGCCTTGAACATATCGAGTAAAATGGGTTTTGCCAAAAATGGAAAAATACACATCCCCATCAGAGACATGATAAACTGAGCAGGATTTAATTCCCTCACATTCCCTTTTTTGAATTCAGCATAATAGCTTTGGGCTACCTGCCGGCTGAGTTCAATGGGCAATTTTTTTATAAATGCCGATTTGTCTTTGTTATTCACGGTGTTGAGCACAAACAAAGGCAGGTACGGATTTTTGAGCAACAAGCCCATGTACCCTTCAATAAATAGGTGAATTTTATCAACAAAAGGAATGTCTCGACTAAATTTTTCACCCATTTGAGGGAAAAAACTCTGGATTTTTGCGTCAAACACTTTCTCAAACAACTTGTCTTTGGAACGAAAATAATAATGCAAAAGCGCTTTATTAATGCCAGCCACATCGGCGATGTCCTGCATACGTGAGCCGTCGTAGCCGTCTCGCATAAAGACTTCTTCTGCGGCTTTTAAGATTTTTTCTTCGGTGGATAGTTCTATTTCTATCATGTTTAACTTGTAAGTTTAACCAAATGGTTAAATGTGCTACAAAGGAATTAATTACATTTTTGTTTTCCAAATAAAAAAGAAAAATAAATTTTGGAAACAAAAAAGGAAGACCTTAGAAAGCCTTCCTTTTGAATGTTTTTATTTCTTTAGTGATTCCGAAATCTTCTCATAATCAGGCTTTCGGCGGAAGAAAACAAAGCCGTTTTCTTCTTTGAGCAGTTCCAGATTTGGGTGGTTACGGAATTGTTCGGCACGGTCGAGGCGCGAAATCAGAAACGTAGGTTTATCTACGGGACCGTTCAACAGCCAGTCTTCGTTGCTTGCTTCGAGGCGCACACCCGTGGGCTTTTTGAAGTAAAAAAATTGGGCATAGCTCTTAAAGCCAATGGGCCAAACATACACATCCTGACCTTGTTTGGACTGGTAAAAATCAATGACGGTGCGCTGGGTGTAGCCTTCAATTTTTGGAACAACTACGGCACCGTAAACAAACAACAAAAGCGCAGTAGCGAAAAATAACGTTCTGACTGCCAATAATTTGCGGCTTTTCCATAGAATGGTTGAAAGCACAATTGTACCGAAATACAGTACGCCAAACAGCCATTCATGCCCTGCCCACTCCACGGGAGCTTGCAAATTGGCTACCACAAATACATCATCTATGTAGGGCGTGACTGCCGCCGAATACATCCCAATGAGCGGTACGGCGGTGAGGACCAGCGACAAGATAAACCCAATGATGAGCAATAAAATGGTCATCCAGCGCGGCCAGGTAATTTCATTCTTAAGCCAACGGTACAACCACAAAGCTGCCAAAAACGACAGCGGGAAATAGGTCATGGAACTATAATGCACGATTTTGGTCGTGACAATTGAAAAAACAATCATCACCACCCAAAACAGGCAAAGCATCATCAATGTAAAGGCAGAAAGCTTTTCAGAGGTTGTAACATCTTCCTGCCGAGCCTTGCCTAATTTTTGGAGCAGAGGGGTGAAAATTCGACTTACATACGGCAATCCTAGTACTGAAATAGGGAAGCAACCAATCAAAACCACTACGAAATGATAATAAAATGGTTGGCCGTGGTCGGCTTCGGAGGTAGCGCCGAGGCGGTACAAATACTCCAGAAAAGCCACAAACGTAGCCCAGCCGCTTTCCCAAATAATGGCCAACATCCAACCTGCCGTAAGTACCCCACCCGTAAGGCCATAGATGAGAATGTTTTTGAGGGAGAAGATCCGGTCCGACGGGTTTACTTTAGACTTGCGATGCTGAAAATAACGGATGAGCCAAAATGCACCCAAGGTTAATGTGGGAACTCCCACCCCCACGGGGCCTTTGGTCCAGACCGCCAACCCTGCAAAAATCCCCGCAAGGAAAAAACGCAAGGCACTCGACTGGCTTTCTTTTTTCAAAGGAGCGATTAGGTACAGCACGCTCAAAAACATGAAATAGTTGAATAATGGGTCGATAATTCCTGACTTAAAATACAAATGTGGGGTGACCGAACCCAAATAAGCCAAGGCCCACAAAAAGCCGAATCGGGCGTCAATCAGGCGTTTGCCCACAAAATAAAAGGTAAGTAGGGTAATGATTCCGACGACAGCATTGGGAAAACGGGCGGCAAATTCATTGACACCGAATACCTTCATTGACAATGCCTGTATCCAGATAAACAAAGGCGGTTTTTCCCAAAAGGGTTGATAATCAATCTGTACGCGCAGATAATTACCCGTGGCCAACATTTCCCGTGCCGATTCGGCAAAGTTGATTTCGTCCCAGTCAAATAAATGGACGTTGCCTAAATAAGGAACAAAAAAAACAACCGCTAGCAGGGCAACGACCCAGGGTTTTTCGATTGAGATAGAAGATTGGTTTTTCAATGGTTAGTAAGTTTATCAGCCAATAAAATGGGTTCTATACGTATTGTGTTGATATTCAGTATCTAAAGTGTCGATGTCAGTCTGAATCGGTGACTGTTTAAAACTAAGGTATAGGCCGTCAGTGTCCCCAATAATGACCCCACATACACATCAATCAAAAAGTGTTGCATCAAGTACATGCGGGAAAAGCCGATGGTCGCGGCGGTTATCAAACATAAAAATTTTAGCAACGGTGATTTAACCCAAATCGCAATTAAGGCAAATAATGCAAATGCTGAGGTCGTATGTCCCGACGGAAAGCTATTCCAATGACTCAATTCAACCCCTTCAACGGTGTGTAGATGCTGCATCATCCCCGAAAAATATTCGGCTGGACGTGGCTCTTTCGGAAACCCGAAATTCTTAATCAATTGGGCAATAATTCCCGAAATAGCGTAGGAGGCCAAAACCAAAATCCCTTTTGGTCGCGACTTATACAACATTATAAGCCCTACGCCTATCACAAAAGCCCCATCTCCTAAATGGGTAACGTATTTGAAGAACACGTCGGCCAAAGGATGATAAAAATGATTGACTTCTAAACTAATAATGCCCTGACGATAAAGGAGTTGGTAGCTGCCAAGTCCCAACAGGAAGAGACCGTAAGGAAGCATAAAAGCCCAATTGATGCGCAGTAATTTAAGCAGGTTCATGGGGCAAAGATAGCCTGTCTGAAAATAAAATCCCCATTTTTACGTTGTGTATCCGCTTACAACTTTTAGTTACTATGAAAAAAATATTCCTCTTTAGTCTATTGAGCGCGTTTTTGATGACCATCAACGCTACCGCCCAGAAAATGCTTCAGGAAGTCATTGTGGACTACGTGGTTTTTCGCCCCAATAATATGGTAAACAAGGTTTTGGCGAAGAATAAGCCGATTAAAGTATCGCTCCCCAAAGGTACTAAAACGGCTTTTTACCGGGTTACGGTCTATCAGAACGATAAAGTAAATACCTCCGATACTTTCTATAAAAGCCTGCGCGTCATTAATCCCGATACGTTGTCAAAAGAAAGATTTGATTTTACGCCTTACCTCGCCGAACCCAACGGGGCCGTGGGGGTAGAGGTGTATTTCTTTGCTGATAAAAGCGCCGCTAGCCGATTTGATTCTGGAAAGGAGGCAGAGGCTTGTCAGAAAATCGACAGCACCAAAAGTGCCGTGGGAGTGCTAAGTACAAGCTGCGCGGGAGAAGAATTATACGTGGGAATTAAGAAAAAAGGCAAAGGCCCATTGGTGACGGTAAAAGTAGAAATCGTGGCCTTGGCCGATGTGGCGGAAGATCCCATCAACGACCGCTATCCGTTTTCTATTCAAAACGAATTGAGCGGTGAGGTCTCTTATGAAGTAAGCGGCGACCGCACCAATTGGCAGGCATTTTTTCTGCCATCCAAAAAGAAAGCAGAATTTAAATTGGCTGATAACCAAGTGTATATGCGCGTGAGTACCCTCGATAAAGCCAGCGAAGAATACAAAATAGATTCTGGCAAAAACTACCGTCTTTACTGGAACAAAGACACCAACAAGGTTGATTTAGGAGAGATTCCTGCTAAAAAGTAGGAATCTCTCGTTGAATTTTACTTCAATAATTTCTCTTTAAAACTCGCCCCCAGCTGCTTCGACCAACGTTGCAGAATGGGCTCTTCGAGTTGCTTCTCGCGGTATTCGTCGGGGTTCATGATGGGAATTCCGTACACGATTGGATAATACCGCCGGCAGGTTTCGCAGGTAAGTAGCCCTTCAATGATGTTTTGGTCGGTATCTTGTTTAATAATCGTGAGTTGGAGGTCCTGCTTGTCAAACGGACAGCAGAGTTTATGGACGAGGGTTGGTTTCATGGGATGACGTTGAAAAATGAGTGTTGAATTGTTGGGTGGTTTCAAACGGATTGACTGACTTCATGATGGCCGAAATAAGGGCCACGCCATTGATGCCGCAGTCTTGCAGCGTAGCAATATTTTCTAAGGAGATTCCTCCAGCGACGAAAATGGGCATTTTAGTCAGCTTTCGGGCTTTCTGTACGGTGGCTTTGGCAACTATTTCGCAGGAATCAGCAGAAGAGGACGGGAACAAGGAGCAAAAAGAAACGTAATCAAATTTGTGGTCATTGGCCCAATGTACCGTGGTCAAATCGTTGCCGCAGGTGATTCCCTTCAAAAATGGGCGACCGATAATGGTCTCAATCTCCTCAATTTCGGCGCATGGGTGGTCAAAATGAACCCCGTCCAAAGCGGTTTCTTTTACTAATTCCCAGTGATTATTGATTAAAACGGGTACTTCGGCGGCGTGGGCCAACGCCGTAATGTCTTGGATAAAAGCGATTTTGTTGGTTTCCTCGGGCCAGTGGTCCCAGATTTGCACTGTGCTGATGCCCGCGTGGAGGGCTTGCGCCAATCGAGGCAAGGTAAATGCAGTATCCCAACTCGGGTCAATGACCAAATATACCCCACCCGTTATTTCGTTGCGTTTTTTCATGTAAGTCCTTGGGTTAAAGCATTGAAAAAAGCCGCCCAGTACGGGTCGGTTGCGGGTGGAATGATGCGAGAATACCCTGATTGGGTGCTTTGTTGAACCCCTTTTTCGGAGGTTGTAAATTTGCCAACACAGGTTGCTGGAATCCCTTCTTTTGTTAGTTTTTGAATCAATTGGGCCGTTTTTTCGGGTCTTACGGCCATAATCATTGCGCCAGCTCCTACCGAATAAGCGGGGTCAATATCAAACAGGTCGCAAACAGTTTTAACAACGTGGCCGATGGGTAATGAATCGGTTACTACTTCTGCACCGCACTCAGAAGCCATGGCCATTTCGTAGATAGCACCTAAGATGCCGCCTTCGGTTACGTCGTGCATAGCCATCACGCTTGGCCCTTCCTTTTCGTTGAAAGCCGACGCAATCAGCCCTTCTTTCAGGCTGGTTGTTTGGTAAAACAGTTCCGAAGCTTCCTGAAAAACAGCCACACCGCATTCATTTTTGACCGTATTGGGAAAGCTACGCGCCAAAATAGAGGTGGCAATCAACGCGGCTTGTTTGGTCACGATGATGTCGTGGCCGGGTTGCGCCCATTGGCTGCACAGCATTTTGCCTTTTTCGGCCACGGCAATCATGGTACCGCCGCCCGCAATGGTTGAGTTGATGCCTTCAAACCGCCCCGTATGTCCGCCCGTGATGGCGACGCCGATTTGCTCACAAAAGCGATGGACGTGTTGCCAATACGTCTGAAAATCAGTCTCTGATACACCAGTAGGAAGGTTCAGGACAAACTGCGCGTATTGCGGCGCTACGCCCGTAGTAGCCATGTCGTTGGCCATCAAATGCACCGACAACCATGCCGATTCTTCCAGACCGAGGCTTGGAATATAAGAAAGTGGATCGCTGGTAAGGGCCATTTCGTACCCGTTGGGCAATTCAATGAGGGCAATATCGGTGCCAAAATGCGGGCCAATTTTCACCTCTTTGCGGGGGGCACCGCAGTAAGGGAAAATTTGATTTTTAAACGCTTCGTCCGTTATTTTTCCCGTTTCGTTTGTTTTCATGGTTTACAAAAGTTTTACGTATAGCCCAAAAAAATCGCCGTACGGCACGCTCCACTGCTGCACTGGAAACCACTTCGGAAGGCCAGTACAAGTCCATTCAATGCTATATTCGCGGCCTTTTAGTGCTTCATCAATGACCGAAATGAGGTGATTAGGGGTGTAGAAAGTAGCCGTAACGTAAAAAGGATTCTTGCCGAATGCCTGCTGAATACGTCGACGAGCTACTTTGGGAGAATTGCGGTTCATCATTCCAAACACAATGCCGTGTTTGCCCACCCGCGCTGCTTCGCGAATCACCTGAACTGGGTCGCGGTAGTACTCAAAAGTGGTAATAAATGCCACGGCGTCGAAGGTGTGGTCTTTGAAGGGCATGAAGTGGGAGTCGGCCATGACCAAATCTCCTTTGAACAAATGCACAGCTTGGGACAACATAAAAGGCGAAATATCGCCGCCAGAGGCTTCGATGCCGATTTGGTGCCACCACCGGGTAAAACGCGTAGTTCCGCAGCCAAATTCCAAGAGGGTGTTGATGCGGGAGTCTTTTTTGACGAGTTGTTTGATGACTTTCTTTTGCCACACTTCTGCCCGTTTGTAAGGGCCTTCGTACCATTGTTCGTAGGTATCGGTAAACTCCCGATTAAAAAACCACTCCTTGCGGTTTTGCCAGTTGGTCAGGTCTTTTTTGACGATTTCAAAGCTCATAGTTGTAACAAAAAAAAGCCACACTTCCCCCAAAAAGGGGAAATGTGGCTATGGATGATATGAATGTTTTCAGTGTGACGCATTTCCTACGCCGGTCCTAACCGGTTCAGGTTCACGGGTGTAATCTCAGCCTCAAATGAAGCACCCCGATGCAACTATTTATTTATGCCGTAAATCTAAAGGATTAATTTGACAATTGCACGATTTGTCCTTTTGCGCCGATGGCCCAGCATGTATTGCCCACGCAGGTCAGGGCGTGGAGGCCGTTGGAGGCTCCCGTGAGCGGTTGCCAGGTTTTTCCGTTGTCTTTAGACCAACCGCTTCCGGCGGGGCCGACGGCTACCAATGTACCGTTCTTTAATTTATGAACCGCTTCTTTGAGCCCGTCGGGTGTGGTTGGGGTGCTTTTTTGCCAACTTTTACCACCATCGTTGGTGACGATTACGTTCTCAAAAGCTTGTTTTTCGGCTTTGTAATCGCCGCCCACGGCGATGCCGCTTTTTGCGTCCCAAAAATGCAGCCCAAATATTCCTGACGATGCATTGGCTTTCATTGGCGTATCGGTCACTTGCCACGTAGCGCCCCGGTCGGTGGAGCGAAAAACGCGGGCGCGGTCGGCGCCGCCAGTGCCAACCCATACATTTTTGGTTCCTTGCATGACCATCGTTGAATTGCTGGCGGCAAAAGAAGCCTCGTTGGGTAAATTGGCGGGTAGCGTAGCAGGGGAGAGGCGCTCCCAGGTTTTGCCGCCGTCGGTGGTTTTAAGAAGGTATAAATGGCCATCGATGGGATCGCCGAAGATGAGGCCGTTTTTTTTGTCCCAAAAGGCAATTCCGTCCAGAAAAACGCCTTTTTGATCGGTTTGCCATACTTGTGTCCAGGTTTTGCCGGCGTCGTTGGTGCGGTAAATACGCGCCTGTCCTTCTTCGGCCAAACCTGCACTGACGGCCACGGCGGTTTTTTCGTCTAGGCCTTTAATGCCCCTAAAGTCTAGTTTTTCTGCGGCTGGTACCTGTAAAACAGTCCAGTTTTCACCACCAGTTGTGGTGTGTAGAACCGTTCCTTTGCTACCGCCCGCCCAGATGGTTTTTTCGTTAATGGCCGAAATGGCCCTGAAATGCGCTTCTGTATGGGTGGTTTGAGGAATCCATTGGGCTACAAGGAGCGTTGGTAGAAAAAATGTTGAAAAAATAATGGTTCGTAAAAACATTTGGGTGTACAATTTGTCGTAAATAGTAAATGAAAGATTGTAAAGTTGGGCATGTCAGGGATTTAAAATAAATTTGAGTTTATCACGTTTTTCTACGTCAAAACCTTCTCAACAAATATGCAGAAATTAATTTCAAAAACACTTCTTTTTGCCATCGTTGCGTCATTAGCGGGGATGAATGCGTGTAAGCAAACCGACGTAAAAGCAGGGGATGAGTTGGTCAACGAATTTGTTTCGGTCAATATGGATTATTGGTACTACTGGAAGGACAAAATTCCAGCGGGTGCTTTGGAAAATAAATCATTGGCGCCCGAAACATTTTTCAATTCGTTACTTTATACGTTTGATAAGACGGCTCGTCCAGACGGTGACCGCTTTTCTCGTTTTTTAGAAAATGCGGAAGAAACGGAATCTTCGTTGTCGGGTGAAAGCAAAACGACGGGGGCGCGGTTGGCCTTGTACAACAGCAACAATACGATTGCGGCTTTTGTGATGTACGTATTTCCGGGCTCGCCAGCGGCAAAGGCGGGTATTAAGCGTGGGGATGTTTTCAGTAAGATAACGGTAGATGGCCAGCTTGCGACGGTTGATAATTACGGATCACTCTTGGCGGAGGGTACGAACTACGTGTACACGGTGGGGCGTTATGAAAACAAAGCCTTTGTGTCGGGCGACCAGACCAAAACGGTAGTAGCGCAACCTTTGCAGGAAGACCCGATGCTGTTGGATACGGTTTATACAAAAGGAACCAAAAAGATTGGATATCTGGTTTATAATCGATTTTATTCCAAACCCAACAACAGTGAACAGCCTTTGTACGACCAAAAGATGGCGACCATTTTCGGTAAATTCAAGGCGGCGGGCATCAACGAATTCATTCTCGATTTGCGCTATAATGGGGGCGGATATACGTCTACGGCCCGTACGTTGGGTAGTTTTATCGCCAAAGGCGTAACGGATAAAACGGTTTTTTCCCGTGATGAATACAACGCAACCGTAACCCCCGAACTGGAAAAAAAGCAGGGTAAAGACTTTAATGTGAACTACTTCCAACCCAAAACCGAGAATATCGGTGGAAATGTACAGCGCGTGTACGTGTTGGTGAGTAGTCGTACCGCTTCGGCAAGTGAGTTGGTTATTAATGGGTTGAAGCCTTTTATGGATGTGTTTATTATTGGCGATGTTACGGTCGGCAAAAACGTGGGCTCTATTCTGATCAAAGACCCCAAAAATCGGTTTCCGCAGGGAATGATGCCGATTGTAATTAAGGTTTTTAATTCGGCTGGACAATCCGACTACACGGCAGGCTTTACCCCGAATGTGCTGATTAAGGAAGATATTTCTCAGCCGTTTTATGCCTTTGGGGACTTGCGTGAGCCACTTTTGTCGGAAGCCTACTTTCAAATTACGGGCAATCGTAGCGCCCGCCGAGGCGTTTCAGAAACACCCGACAGCGACCGCCTCAGAATCGGACCTTCGTTGATTGAAACGGAAATGATTGTCGATAGGCCTTTTTTGAAATGAGCTGAAGTGCTAAGAAACAAGGAGAAGCAAAGGGGGTAAGAAGTTGAGTCTAAATCTCATCACTTCTTACCCCCTTCATTGTTAATATCTAAATTCCTTCTTAGCTCTCTAGTCCCTGCGGTGTTAAAACGACTTTTGTGGGATTGGGGTTAACCATGTCGGATTCTACCAAACCATCGCGGAGACGGATGATGCGGTGGGCGTATTTGGCGATGTCGTCTTCGTGCGTTACCACTACGATGGTGTTTCCTTTAGAATGCAGTTGGTCAAACAAATCCATGATTTCGTAGGAGGTTCGGCTGTCTAAGTTTCCTGTGGGCTCATCGGCCAATAGAATACTGGGGTCGTTGACCAATGCCCGGGCAACGGCAACGCGTTGGCGCTGTCCCCCAGAGAGTTCGTTGGGACGGTGACCCGCGCGATTTTCTAGTCCCACGTTTTTGAGGGCAAGCATGGCTTTTTCGGTGCGTTGCGCTTTGGTGTATCCTGCATAAATCAGCGGCAGGGCTACGTTTTCGAGCGAGGTCATGCGGGGCAGTAGATTAAAGGTTTGAAACACAAACCCAATTTCTTTGTTACGCACTTCTGCCAGTTCATTTTCGCTCATATCACTGACGTCCTTGCGGTTCAGGATGTATTTGCCCGAAGTGGGCGTGTCCAAGCAGCCGATGATGTTCATCAGGGTAGATTTCCCAGAGCCTGATGGCCCCATAAAGGCCACATATTCACCTTTGTTGACCGAAATCGTTACGTCTTTGAGGGCATCTATCACTTCGCTACCCATGATGTAGCGTTTGGCAATGTGGGAGGTTTCGATGATTTTCATGACTGAGTGATTTTTGTTGAAATGAATAGCTTAACTGATCGCTCCGATGACTGCCGCTTTTTTTGCCTGACGCCGTACAAAATAGTTACGCAAAAATAATCCCGTAAGAATCAATACGTCACTTTCAGGAGAGGGCTCCAACAGTGCAAGTTCGCCTTCTTTTTTGAAAAAAGTACGAACGGCGGTGTAATGGATAACCTCGGGGTCTTGCTCAGTATCGGGAAGGTCGTGGATAAGTGACCACTCGCGAGACAGAAAACCATTCTTTTTAAAAATGTACGTTTCACCGTTGAGATGTAGCGTTGCCGTTCGGCCCATGTGCAGCTCAATAACGGCAATAATGGTGTTGTTGTGGTCGTAGACATCGACCTGTTTTTTTAGAAAACCGCGTACATCAAAACGGAGCGTGGTGTCATTGAGTCGTGCTATTACGTCAGAGCTAAAAAGCTCGCGTTTTAGTTCTCCAACCACTTTTTTACCGTCAATTAGTTGGGTAACACGGCTGAAAGCGCCATTCACCCATTGAAGCTTACTTGGTAAAGATGCCATATTAGTTAAGTTTTTTCAATATAGACAGTATGTCTTTGTTGTTGGCGTCATTGGTCAATATTCTTTGGATAAAAACCTGAAACTCAGCTTGCAAAAGGGTTTGTTCAAAAACACCGAGGTTGTTCGTGAAAATAACCATCTCGGTTCTGTTACCCTGCTTATCGGTGGCATATAGAGCATAATTAAGCACAAATGCCGTAGAGCCGCCTTTGGCCCCAAAATGGACAAACTTCTTTTTGTTGTCTGGATTCAGTCGCATGGGCCATTCCATCAATGTATCCAAAACCGTTTGGGCGCTTTTGCTAAAATAAGTCCGACTGTTTATTTTTTTCATCAATCCCGCGTATTCCCGAACGGTTGAGCCAGGAAGGCGGTCTGACCAAATGCGCTGCACTGGAAGCGGAACATTGGCCATGTTGAACTTTGCTTTGACCGTGGTATCCACTTTAAGCAATTCAAAATACTTATTGGTGCGTTGGAGGTACAGCGACAGGGGCATTTTTTTTAGCCCCGTGGCAGAGTGTTCATCCGAACACACGTACAGCGCCGACACAAACGGATACAATGGTTGGTGCTTACCGAGGCCTAGTTTGGTGAGATTGGCATTGATATTGTTCAACCCCAATTTCCACATCAGAAACTCGGTATTGGCATTACTGCTGAATTGCATCATGCCTTTAGCAACCTCTATCAACGACGCGGTATTGTTGTCTGTTGATTTTGACGTTTTCAAACTCCCTAACCAGGCACGGTGCGCTCCACCGTCAGTGTCAGGAATATAGAACCGTGCCACCTCGCTTAACGGAATCCGTTCTGTAAGGTTAATTTTTCCTTCGGAGGCCTGTTGAGCAAACTCAACCGCAACGATGGTCTTGGCCGTACTCGCTAATGGCATCAGGGTGTCTGACCGATGCCCAACCAATAATGAGTCATTGCGTACCCAAAAGACTGCGCACTTTTTAGGGTTTTTAAGCAAAAATTCAGCTACAAAATCCTCTTCATAACGCAAGTATTTAAAATAAAAGTAAGCAAATACACAACTGAATAATACAGCTAAGACACCTAAGCCAGTGGCCAGTACTTTCCACATAAAAAGTGGGTTATTTAAATTTGAAAGCGTTTATAGGGCAAAATGAATGAGTAAAAGTACAATTTTCATTGAAAACTTCCACGTTCTTTTTCGATGAGTGCGCGTTGGGACTGATAGATTTTTAGAAATGATTGATAGTCGGTAAATGAGGTAAGCGCAAACAGGTCACGAAGACCCTCTTCGGCGAAGTCGGTTAGGCGTAAATGAATGCATTGAAGAATATATGTTTTTACCAATTCGGGAGAATCACGCCGAAATCTGAGGGCGTTTAAAATGAATTGATATGCAATTTTGGGTTGGTTTCGCTGATTGAAAAAAACGGTGGCTTTTTGCAAAATCTGTAAGCTGAACGGATGCTTTCGGAGGGCCGTCAGAAAGTCGGCTTCGGTGGTTAAACTTTTTGTCAAATTGGCGGTGGCGGCTTCTTCGGTTCGTTCTCTCAATAACCAAAATTGAAGTGTTTGGCGGGCTAGGGCTACCTTTTTGGAGGTATCTGCCACGGTTTGGGCGGCTAGGATGTCGAAAGCCGCAATTTTATCGCGATTGTATTCTGCATAGGCATAGGCTACCTGCAACTCATTGTAAAAATTGCCGTTGTTGCCCGTATTGATTAATTTTCTGAAAAGAGGAGCAAGGCTAGTGTCTTGCGCGTATTGATTGGTGTTATACAGGTACGCAAAATTATTGACGCTTAAGACTGAATCGCTTGCTAGGGCGAGGCCAGTTTTTTCAACCTTTGTTTTTTCACCCACCAATTGGGCCAACGCAATGCGGTTGGCTTCGTGAGAAAGTGACGCTTTGGTGCTTTGCAAAAGGTTGGTTTCCCGAAAATCGCTTTTTGTAAGTCCAAGGGCCGATAAAGCGTTGGCCGAATCGACGGCCGCCAAGGCTTTTCCCCAAAATGCCAACAGGTTTGTTTCGGCCACGTCGGTATTGACCGCGTGCTGTTGGGCCAGTTCAAAATAATAATAGGCCGAATCTGCAATAGCAGTACGGGTGTAGAGATAACCCAAATTATTGTGCAGTTCGCCGCTGTGGGTGAAGGTTTGAAGACCTTTTCTTAGGTTAAAAACGGCATCAAAAAACAGATTTTCGTTCAACAACGCCTGACTCAGTCCAGCGTACGCTTGGGGGGTAGGGGCTTTGTGTAACGCTTGTTGAAAGTACGCCCCCGCGCTGAGGCGGTCGCCCTGACGCAACGCAAGCGACGCCAGCGAGAACCCAGACTTATGATTTTGAAAATCTAAATCAAGCGCCAGTTGATAGTATTGCTCCGCAAGCAGGTATTCTTGGGTAGCGGTGTGCAAATCTCCCAAGGCGTTGTAATGCCCCGCCCGGGCCTGGTCAATGCTGTGAAAACGATTGAGCGATATGAGTAGTACAACGCCCATCACGCCAATCAGCCAAACTTGCGACTGCATAATACGCATAGGCTTATACATGACTTTATAGACCGCCTTGCTCTGTTTGAACAAAGGCCAGAAATTGAGCCCGATATAACCCACAAATACCGTTCCCATCGCCAGTTGGGAATAAATAACGGCATCTTCAAATACTTCAATCATCGGATTGTTGTCGGTAAACAACACAAATGCCATGACGCCCGTGGTGACTAATCCTAACCCAACATACAGCCAAACGGCAGCTTCCCGGAAAGGTATTGCGGTTTCGGTTCGTTTGGCAAGGCTCCAAATGCCCAGCACCAGACTGACGCAATACAGCACAAAAGGGCTAAGATAGAGGAAGTTGGTTTCGGTCTGCCGTGTTATTTTGAGGTACAGAAGCAAAACACTGAAAAGGTACAGACCTGTAATAAACAAAAAGTTGGGTAGGCTACTTTTTCCGAATCCCGTGCGTGGATGCGTAACGATGTACACAAAACCAGCAATGATTTCGATAGACAACCATCCGATAAAAACAACGGCGATGATTAATAACGGTACTAAAGAATAAGACGAAATCGTGAGCGCGGTAAACGGTGTTTTGGAAAAGAAAGAAAGGAATCCCGCCAGCGCAACTGTGAGCGCAGTAAAGATAAATATCCGGCGCTCAATCGTAATATCGTCGCGGAAAGCGTGTAGATAATAGCTGACGCCGCCGAGCAAAACCGCCGCAATGCCGAAGCCTAGGGCTTTTTCAGAACCGAAAAGTTGTAGAACTTCTAAATGCAAACTCGCCAGCAGGCCGATAAAAGCCATCATTGCACCAATGTACCACCGACGAGAAAGCACCGTAACAGCACTCAAAAGCAACACCACGCCCGCAAGCACGATGCCCCAATAGCCCCAAACCAACCAAGCCGGGAGGTCGGTCTGAACGGGCACAAATTGTTCTTTCAACAAATAGGCTTTGCCGGGGAGGAGAATTTGTGATTTTGTCGCTTGCCCTTTTATTGCCGAACTATCCTGTGTCGCATTTTCAGAAAGCGTCAGGCTGTCAAGCGGCACAGGCACCTCGTCCAATTCGCTTAAAACCTCCCACCGAACGGTGTTTTCAAGGCCTCTGTAATGAAAAAATAACAAGGCCATCAGGCCCATAGCAAGTAGGCCCAGCGAAGTAATGTATAGAAAACGTTGACTAGGATTCCAGTTTTTCCAAAAAATAAGTGACGACATCAAAAGTATGTAAACAAAATAATGATGAACAGAAAAATGTAAAATACAAAAGTTAGGAGAGAATATACTTTTACTGAAAAGCTGTTTATGAATAGAATGCTAACGCTGCATACCACTGTTTTATTCAAATTTATTTCTGTAATCCATTCAAAAACGCTTCTCTCCGTAAGTTATTTTTTCCATACGTTGGAAATCAAAAAGCGTTAAGCGACGCAAGGTATAAAAAGACGTCCAATAGGTTTTCAGAACATTGACAAAATTCTGCCGCGCCTGTACCGTTTCGTTGAGTGCAATGTTGAGATCAGTGGTTGAGATTTTCCCTAAAAGATAGCGTTGCTTCGTGATCTCCAAACGACGATGCGCAATGGTGTCGGCTTTCTGAGCGACCAACAATTGGCTGTTTTGCTGATTGAACCGCAGGGCCTGTAAATAAATTTCCTGTTCAAAATTAATTTCTTCCTGTTTTACGGTCACCTCAATCAATTCACGATTGGCTTTTGCCAATTTGATCTGTGATTTGCGGTAGCCCCAATCCTGAATCGGTACATCAATGTTGACACCGATGTATTGACGATTTTGCAGGTTGCTGTACGCATCCGAAAAACGTTGCCCAGTCTGTTGGGTACCCACATTGGCCAGTACGCTGAAATTGATGCTGTTGGAGCCTTTAGCTTCCGCGATCTGCCGATCGGCTTCGAGCCGTTGGCTTTTAAAGTCAATCAAGGCTTTGCGGTTGTTTCTCGCTTCGGTCAATGCCAATTCAGGCGATATGGTCAACGTTGGAATTTGGGGCGGTATTGTATAAACAAGTTGCTCAGTCAAGGACAAACCCAGGATCCGTTTCAAATTTTGGGACGCGATTTCCAGATTTACTTTGGCTTCGTTGACCTGATTTTGGGCATTGAGGGTATTGAGTTCCAATTGAAGCAGTTCGTTTTCCGTGATTTTGCCGATTGAAAATCGCTCTTTGGAAATTTTATACAGTGTATCGGTATTGGCCTGGTTGGTTAGTGAAATTTCTACGGCTACCTGCGCTACCAACCCTTCAAAAAACAAACCCACTGCCGTTAAGCCAGCGTCTTCCATATCTTCGGCATACCCCCGGTTGGCGGTTTCGAAGGTAAGCGGCTCGATGAGTTTGCGCCATTTGAGCTCGTTATACAGCAAGGCGTTTTGATCGTAAGCAAGGGTAAAAGGGGAGGAAAGAAAAAAACTTGCTTGCCCAGCCAAAAAATTATCGGTTCGTTGCAGGGCGGTTCCGAATCGAAGTTGACCGCCCGTGAGCCCGATATTTTGCACAATATTGAGTCCTGCAGAATTATTGGCCTGATTGACGCGTCGAAATTCAATCGAGCCGTCGGGTTGAGTGACGGGGTTGATGGAGCGAAAAAAAGTGGGAGCGGTGGCATTGAGGCGAATTTGTGGTTTGAAATTAGCCTTAAAATTCTGATACCGCCAATAGCTGCGTTCGTACGTATTCTTTGCTCGATAATAATACGGCGAATTGGCCTTGCCCAGTTCGACAGCTTCCTGAAGCGTAAGCACACGCGGTTGGGCAGAAAGTAAAAAGGTGGGGAAAAGGGAAAGAATGAGAATGATTTTTAAGAACCGAGAAATGTAAACCGCACGGGCGGCCTCGCGAAAGATGTAAAATGTAAAAGTTCTGTAAAACCGCCGAATGGTGGGGAAAGACGGTGGCATCGGAGTTTCTGAAAAAGGAATCATGGCGTAAAAGAATACAGTTTGCAGGGGTTGAAATCGTATGCGTGAAGGCTGAAATCTATTTAACGTATATATATAATCGTTAGAATTATGGTTGGCTAGTTTTTTGGCAGCTTTTCTAGCTGTTTTTGAGTAAACGTATATTTTTTTACCGTTAGAAATTTGACCAAAAATCCATTGTTTTTGGTTTTTTACGTATATATATAATCGTTAGATACAAAATCCCTTTTTTTTATCAGAAAAACGGGCAGAAAAAACAGCAAAACAAGTAGCGACATGAGCAGCCCACCGATGGTTCCTACGCCTAAAGCAAACCAAAAAGGCTCATTTTCGTACAACAAAAAAGGTACCAAACCGACAACCGTCGAGAGTACCGTAAGCAAAATCGGGCGTACTTTGTGGTGAACAGCGCGCAGATACAGCGCAAAAGGTGGTCTTTTTGGGTCGGATTTCTGCATAATATTCCATTCGGTAATGATAAATATACCCGCACAAACCACATTGCCCGCCAACAGCACAAAAGACGCATAACCGCCTTGGTCGAAGTTGTAATCGAACCAATAAAAAGCCAAAAACACCCCGACATACGATAGCGGAATCATCCCAATCAAGGCCAAAGGCTGGAGCAAACTCTCAAAAATAACCGCGCAAATGATATAAATCAGTACCATTACCAACCCAATCAGTTCGTATTGTGTGCGGGTTTCTTCACTGAACCAATTGTATTCTGATTTTTTGACCGTATAACCTACCGGCAGTGTGGGACGAAATTCCTCTAAGGTTTTGGTCAGAAATTTATCGCCGAAATGCCCGCTACCAAAATACTCAAAACTCACCATCCGAACGTATTGCTGGTCTTCTTTGAAAATCTCAGGAATGACTTTCTCTTTGGTAACAGTTGCCAAAGCCCTGAGTTTATACGGTGCTGAACCCGATTGAAATAGCTGATTATTGAGCTGATACACGTCAAAAGTGCGGGCCTGCGCAGGAATTACCTTAATGGGCTCGTATTTATTTTCCATAAACGTATATATGTCATCGGTAGGTTGATTGCTGCGTTGGTGAAGCCCTTCATATATACCCGACAGAGTAGTGCTGTGCATTGCTAACCTGCTGTTTTGAGTTTGGAGGGCGTATTCGTACAGATTTTTATTGCTGAACATCCCCATTCCCCGGTTAATATTCACCTCCTGAATGCGCGGATGTACTTCCAATAACGTTTTCAGTCGGGTGGCTTGGTCTTCCAGTTGTTGATAATTATAGCCCAACATTCGTACGTTAAAACTCGGCGTTTGGTTTTCTTCCAACGACTGACTGAAGCCCTGCCCTACACCGTAAATATTCCAGCTAATGCCGCTCATTTCGGTAGAAAGGGCGATTGTACGGTTTTTGAGTTGGTACGGAAACGAGCCGTCTTCGTGGTTTTTCTTGAAGTAAACCACCATGCTGCCCTGCTGCCCGTTGTATATCTGTGTGATAAAACGGTCTACTTCGGGGTACGTTTTTAGCTCGTTTTCCAGCCGTTTAAAGACCAAATTCATTTGTTCGATCGTGCTGTTGTTGGGTAATTCGGCTACAACGTATAATGCTGTACGTTCAGACTTGCCAAAGTACGCACCTTCATACACATAATTCACAAAAAGCCGTAGGGTTCCACCCAGCCATTTGTTCAAAATGGGACGTATTTGGTCGTTAAACCATTCATTCCCAAAGAGTGGATTGTAATAAGTTGCTAACGAACTTTCTTTTTCTAACTGATTGGGAAGCAGAAAGATAGGAGTTCCAAATAGTAAAATTCCAGACAAAATGGTCGTTTTGCGAAAACGTACCAAAAGGCGTAAAATATCCCCGTAAAGAGCCTCGCCACGCGGTAATGTTGCCTTTTGTCGCTCGGGGTTAGTCAATGCCATTGACTTAGAGGAACTGTCCATCAGCGCAGGCACAAAACCCACTGCAACCACCAGCGAAACCCCTAGTGTAATGACCATAACTACTGCAAAATCAAGCAAGTCAACGCGGGCTTCGTCGGGCAAAAACCAGATGACCGCCAAGCCTGCGCAGGTGGTGAGTGTAGCGCCCAACAGCGCCGAAAATACCCTCAAATTTCGGTAGCGGCGATAGTGGTCAATCATCACAATGACATTGTCGATAATGATGCCCAACGAGGTAGTAAGCGCAGCCAGCGAATACAGGTGAATCTCCACTCTAAAAATATAAAACAGGATCACCGACAATAACAAACACACCACCATACTTACCCCGATCAGGGCCATGTATCCCCAACTGCGGGTAGTGAGCAGCACAAACAAAAACAGAATCAACACCGCAAAACCTGACTGAATACCAATGCGTTGCAGGTTTTCTTCGATGTATTGCGTAGCGTCGTATTCGGTGCGGAGTTGGTAGCCGGTGGGCAATTGTTGTTGGAGGGTAGTGATGCGTTTTCGCACTTCCTGCGCTACCTTCAATTGATTCGCTCCTGCCGCTGCAGACAGGGTCATATTCAACGCATTTTGGCCGTTGACACGGTAAAAAGCCGTAGCAGGCTGCTCTTGGCGTGAGATGGTGGCCACTTCTCCCAAGCGGACGATGCGCCCGGAAAGATTGGCGATGGGGATGTTGCTCAGGGTAACCTCACCGCGCGGCGGACCCTCCCCGTCCCCTGTCGGTCGCGACTCCGATCCGTTGGAGAGGGGAGCCATACTTACGGATAATTTTTGGCCGTTGGGTTGGGCTAGGCTCCCGAGGGCTTCTTGACGGAAGTGTTGCTGTATAGCATTAATTATTTGATTTTCAGTTAGTTGTAAGTTTTTGAGTGCATCGGCATGGTAGTTCACTACCCACTCTTGGCGGCTGCCGCCGCTGATTTCTACTTGATACACACCCCGTACTTGGGCCAATGTGGGCTTGAGTTGTTCCTCGGCATACTCGCGGAGCGTAGCGGCCGCAGCGGGGCCATCAAGTTGGAGGGTAAGCAGGGGCTTTTGGCGCTCTTGTTGGTTGGGGGTATTGAGGGCTACTTGAGGGTAGCTTATCCCAGCGGGTAGCCGCTTGTACACCTGCCGAACCAACGACGCCACCTCAAGCCGCAGGGCATCGGCATCGGCGTTTTTGTCTAACTCCAACGACACATAGCCGTAGCCATACCCAGACACCGACGATACTTTTTTTACTCCCTGCACCGTACTAAACGTACCCTCCAGCAATGCAGTGACCTGCGCCTCCAGCGTGAGCGGCGAGGCTCCCGACCAAGTGTAGCTGACGGTGATGTTTTGCCCCCCGCCCGACGGGGCCAACTGCACCGACAGCCTCGGTACCAGCAATAGCCCCACCAAACTGAGTACGGAAAAACCCAATAAAAAGGAATAAATACTTTTCATAAAGTTTCTTTTTTTCTCTACCTTCTGTCACCCTATTAGGGCTAAAAACAGTATTTTAAGCGCTGATAGGCCGTTTGATAACTATTTGTTTTTTTTCTTGCGCTGCTTTCGCTTTCTCCTTTTATTTACATTATTAAGCATTATGTTTTTAGCTTTTACCCTGCATTGAAAATTATATACTCGTTACAATTTAAACTGCCGCGCCACGGTAAGGTGATCTGTGGCCAGGTAGACGGAGATAATTTTTTGTTTAAAAAACAGCGTAAACCAAAAACAAAACAGTATGCAAAGTATTGATTATCAATTTATTACCCCCCCCCCCTTCCCACACACATCAGTACTTGCTGCCTGCAACGGTGGTATGTATTTCCCCGGGTGCCTTCCACTCATCGCTTGGTTGAGCGGAAGGCAAAGCCCTGTTGCTTACTTTATGCCCTTTTCCCATGCCTTGAAAACAAATCTTAACCTTTAACAAAATACAGCTATGACCCCACGTGACAAATTTTTTGAATACGACGGCCAACGAATCTCTTACCGCGAAGGCGAAGTGCTTTTGGCTTGCGCTCAGGGATTGACCATTGAGCAAACCGCAAAAAAACTATTTATTAGTCAACATACCGTAAAGACTCACCGCGAGAAACTTCGCCTGCGTTTTTCATTGCAAGGATACACGAAACTGGTGTGGTTTGCTACAAAATTGCAGCCGGAACTCGAAAAATGGATAAAGTAACTGACTAAAATCAGCTACTTATCCGATTGACTATGTAGTAGTAAGCCCCCACCTTTGCATTAACCAGACCTAACGCGCGGTAGAGGTGGGAAAAAAAGTTAACACATTTAAACAAAACGGAACATGAAAAAGACTATGAAGATTTTAGCAGTATCTACATTTATAATCTCTTGTTTAGGCGGGGCTTTATTTTTCACAGCAGGGGAAGCTTGGGCTTCTGGACAAAATTGCAGACTAGATAGCAGCGGCAAGGAATGGAAATGTCCCCCAAGTACTTTAGGAAATTGTGCATGTCTTTAAAACATTAAAAGTCTCGCTCTAACAAAGGTGTAAAACTTTTGAATCCAATTTAAATGTCCTATAAATTCTATTGTTGCTTTTGACTCTTTTCAACCATACAAGCTTAATAGTAACAATAGAATTTTAATGTATTAAAATTCTATTAAATGAAAAATTTAAGCTATATAAATACTTTATTATATTGTTACCTTGTAGCTCTGGCAATATCATGTTCTAGTAAAGAAGATAATAAAGATAAAAAAAATATATCGGCAACTTTAAAAACAATAAAAGAAATCAAAATTCCCATTGATAAAAGTGTTGCTATTTACAGTAGTACAGTAGATTATATAGAAGAAGGTGGTAGAAGTTACATTTTCAAAACAAACTATAATGATTTATTATTTATAGATATTAAAGATAAAAAAATAGCAAAAAGACTTAGCTTTCCCGAGCAAGGACCAAACGGGGTTGGCAATATATCTCAGGCCTATTATCACGCTAATGACTCTATTTTTCTTTTAACAGACCCCTATCGTATAATCCATGTTAATTCAAAATTAGAGAAAGTAAACAATTACCGATTAGATGCCAATACCGAAGCTGGGCAACGAGGCATCTATCCTCAAAACAACAATAAAATTATATTTTATAACAATTCAATTATTGGGTTTATGCAGCCTAAAGTACATCCCAATAAAAAAGCAATGTTATTGAATACTGAGGCATTTGTATCTTTAAATTGCAATACAAAAGATGCTATACCTTTGCCATTAAAATTTCCAGAATTATTACAAGACCCTAATGATACCTGGGATTTTATACATTTTCGACCGACAACTATTTTGGTTGGCCAACAATTAATTGTATCATTTCCTGCAAGTGACAGTATTTATCTTTTTTCTTTGGAAACAAATAAAGTTAAAAGATTCAGTGGCAAAAGTCGCCATTATTCTGGTAAAATTTTACCATTATCAAGTAATTCATTTAAAGCTTCGATTGATGCATATAAATCTACCCATGCTTATTTCTTACTTAAATATGATAAATTTAGGAAGCTATTTTACAGATTTGTGCTTTTTCCAACAGAAGAAAAAACTAACAATTATTCTTTAGAAAATCTGGTATTGATGAAACCTTTTAGTGTTCAAATTTTCAATGAAAAGTTTGAATTGATAGGGGAAACGGAAATCTTTAAAGCAAATACCTTTAATTTTGTCGATTGCTTTGTTTCAAGAGAAGGTCTTTTGATATCAAATAATCATCCTAAAAATCCAAAGACAAATGAAGATTTTTTATCTTATAGTTTATTTGCTATTTCTAAGTTGCAATAATCAATCAAAAGAGCTTATTAAAGTAAATACAACCTTTAAAGAGGTTTCTCCAAAAGAAAACTTTGATGGGTTTTCGTTAGTTATTCCTATCGACGGATGTGGTCCTTGCGTTGAAAAAGGCATATCTTTTTCTAAAAAAAATTTAAAAAATCCTAAAATATTATTTTTCATTTCGAGCCAATTAAACTTGAAACCTATATATCAATACTATACAGAAGGTGAACTTTCTACTAAATCGCTACTGCTTGATAAAAGTAGCTTGTTTTTCAAAAATGGTTTAATAAATCAAGGTCATTTGTTATTGTTAGAGATACATCAAGGTCATGTAGATAAAATGACTGATATTGAACCTAATGAAGTAGATGATATTTTGAGTAAATTAGAAAAAAGTATAAATAATTGAACCATTTTATGACGTTGGTGGTATTATCATTGTGAACCTATTCTTGTTAGATATTTCATGTTCGACAAAATCGTTTTTTAATTGTTTTGGCAAGTTTTCATCAAGCACCCATTTGATGAATCCATTGAAGAAATTTTGGTGAGACAACTGTTTTTTGGGCCATTTCCAATAAACCAACGGCCTGCTCTCTTTTTACAGATGGAAAATCCTGCAAAAAGCTATCTAATGAAATTCCGTCTTCTAAATGCCAAAACAAGGTTTCAATAGGTACACGAGTTCCCGTAAAAACGGGAGTTCCCGATAGAATCTCTGAGTTAATCGAAATAATGTGTTGAATGTCCATGTTTTACAAATCGTTTTATACAAAAATACCGAAAATTTGTCAACGGCTGTAGATACTCCAAATAAAACAGGGCACATTCAGTGGTTTCATACCGGTGAGATATTCAAAATAAGCAGTTGTTCTATTGCTCGTTTCATCATATTTTACTCCCTGCCTATCCAAAGTCCCTGTATGAAATATCTGCTTATTGCTTTACTGGTTACGTTAATACAATGCACTCCCTCCCAACCCACGGAGGAAGAAACCGATACAGCCAACCCCTCTGTCAGTACCATTCCTGTAGTAGCCACCCAAACTGCCCAACGCAAGGCGTTTCGGTGGCTGTTGCTGTCAAATGGGCGGGTGATTAATCAGAGTGCATCAAGGATCGGTTTTAAAACCAACGGGGTTATCGCTCAAATCAATGTACAAAACGGCTCGTCTGTGCGGGCAGGGCAACTCTTGGCCCAACTCGAAAACCGTGAGCAACTGCTGGCCCTGCGCCAAGCCGAGCTTCAACTCGCAGAGGCTCGTGTCGAGATCAACGATCTGCTCATCTCACAGGGAGGTCGCAAGGGAGATACCACTTCCGTTAAGGCCGATGTATGGGCCTATATCAAACTCCGCAGCGGTTTCGAGCGGGGGCTGTTGGCGTTGCAAAAAGCCCGCAATGATGTGGATAATACTTACTTACGGGCACCTTTTGGCGGTGTGGTGGCCAATCTCAACGCTAAACCCTTCAGTGCTGCTTCGGGGGAGTTTTGTACGCTGCTGAGTCAGGCCGCGCCTTTGGTGGAGTTTGCGGTACTCGAAACCGAGCTCATGGCCGTGCAGTTGGGCCAAACGGTGGCGGTGCAACCCGTGGCATTTGGCGAGCGCCGCTACAAGGGGCAGGTGGTAGAGATCAACCCCTACGTGAGCGAGCAGGGATTGGTGCAGCTAAAGGCCCGCATCAACGGGGCCGATAAGTACCTCTTTGAGGGCATGAACGTGCGGGTACAGGTAGAGAAAGGCATTCCCAACCAAATCGTGGTACCCAAAGCGGCGGTGGTGGAGCGGAGCGGTCGCAAGGTAGTATTTACCTACGCCGCCGAAACCGACACGAGCGGCCTCGCCAAATGGAACTACGTGACCATCGCCCACGAAAACGATACCGAAATTGCCCTCAGCGAAGGCATCAAAGCAGGCGATGCGGTGATAGTAGAAGGAAACCTGAATTTGGGGCACGATGCGCGGGTGAGGTTAAAGAAAAAAGAAAATCCTGATTGAATCGCTCATGCTTAAAGATAAAAAAATACTGCTGATTAATGTAGAGGGCGCTACGCGCTTGAGGGATTATTTCAGGGCATTGCAGGCCGAGGCCACAATGTATGAATCATGTACGGTTGGGGAGGTATTGCCCATCAGTGTGAGGGAACAGGCGGATTTTGTCATCATCGAAGTGACCCATGAAAACAGCATGGAGATTGCGCGCTTATTTGCCAAAAATGCGCCGCTGACCCGAATCATTGTATTGACGGCCTTATCGCAGGCAGCGGCGGTTGTGGTGGCCAATGTACAAATGCACGCACTGTTGTTGTCGGGATGCGTCTTTGATGAATACCTGACCTGTTTGTGGCAAATAAGTGAGGGGTATTTTTATTTTAGCGAAGGCTTGCAGCGACAAATGGCACGTAAGCAGGTTAAAACGACCGGCAACTTGGTCTTCTTTGACGTTCTCAGCAGCAGAGAACGGGAAGTGTTATCGCTGCTGTGTGAAGGTTTTACCAATGCACAAATTGGATTGAGTTTGTTTATCAGTGCTGAAACGGTCAAAAACCACAAGATAAACATCATGGAAAAACTACATTTAAAGACCAATAACGACCTGCTGCTTTGGGTAGGCGAAATAAGAAAAGAATGGCGAGAGCACTTTGGCATAAAATAGCAAAATAGACTATACCGAAATGTACTTTCAGGGGATTGATGCTGAAGGAGACGGCAGCTATTTTTGTATTGTTCACTAAACATTTATGCACTATGAAAAAAATAACCAACATCAAAGTATTGGCCGTACTCACCGTCACCGCAATGGTAGTGGGTTTAACATTCGTAAGTAATTCAGTAAAGGCAGGTGATCATGTAGGGTACAAAAAAGTATTTCTGTGCAATCATTGCAAGTCAGACCCCTCTTACGTTTGCCGCCTAACGGATTGGCCTACTATAAAGATGTAGAATGCCTTCTGATTTGGGTTAGATTTTGTTAAAAGTTTAACCCAAATTAGCGTGTTTTATCGGAATCCACTTATAAAAGCCATCTTATGAAAAAACATAAAGCAGTATCAATCGTTTTAATCCTCGCAGTAATGTTTGCCATAGGGCAGTTTCCCTTTCATAATGAAGCTAAAGCGGGTGATTTTGTAGGAAAAAAAGTCTTTTTGAAGCAAGACTGCAAAACAAATCCTGATTTTATCTGTCACCTAAGAGGGGATAATGTTCCTTCTTATAAACAGTAATTGAATATGCGATTACAGGGCAGAGTTTTTAAAATACGATGGACTTATTACCTTCTGTGGCTGTTGTTTTCCATAAGCTGTTCAGTAGTTATATCCTGCTCGGGTTCGGATGCTCCGATGGTAAAAACGGTTAAATTGGAGTGTAAAGAGTCGGTTTCTGGAGATTTCATGAATCTTTGCGACACTGTTTTTTTTGAGCGGTTGTTATTCCCTGATACTGTGACTTTTGGGCTTGTGACCTCATTAAAGCGAATGGGTAGGTTTACCTGTTTAGCTTCGGTCAATACAAATTCATTGATCTGCTACGAAGGAAATTCCTTCCGGTATCATTTACACCGTATTGGTGGCGGGATGGGGGAGTACCTCACACTGCATGCTTTTGCCATTGATACGCTTAAAAATGAATTGATGATCTATGATCGAACACAATTTAAAGTTTGTTACTATGATTTAAAAAGTGGGAATTTTAAATGCGAACAGAAGTATAGGCGCTGGGTATCAAATATTGAGTTTTTGGATGCTGCCCATCAGGTAATTACAATGGACTATGATGAGAAAAGCTACCTGCAGGTCGTTGATCGGGAATTCAACCATTTACAGGCTTCATTGGCAACGGAGTATCCGCTCATTACGGACGCTGTTTTTCCCGCCAGTTTCAGCTACATTGATTCTTCCCTTTATTATGCCGAACCCTTCAATGAAGTCATTTATAGAATTACGAATAAGGCAATTGTTCCGTATTTGAAAATAGATTTTGGAACGTCGGTTTTCCCAAAAACAAACTGGAAATCTACTGATACCGAGCAGGTAGAGCAACGCCTTCAAAAGGGGGAGTATGCGTTTATGGTTAATCTTGTCAGTGAGCGCAACAATGTTATTAATTTTTTTCATTACTATACACCCACTTCGCACCACTTGGTTAGGTACAATCAAAAAACAGGGCATACCGAACAATTTAAGAATGTCTCGGAAGAGATAAAGGAGAACTCCATCCCCTTCCCAATGGCCTGCTATCAAAATATGTATCTAAAACCGGTCTATCCGGATGAACTGAATCGAAGTAATCCAACCCTCTGGTGGAATCGCTCGGACATCTTACGTAACATACCAGTCGGTACAGAGGCTAACACTATTTTATTGTTAAACTATCGTCTTGCTCAATGAAAAGGTGGTCACTTTTGCTTTTAATGGGTGCTTTTTTGGCTGGGAATGCCCAAACGCCGGTGGTAAGAGGTAAAGTAGTCAATGCTAAAGGGGAGGGTATTCCTTACGCCACCCTTTTGAGCATGACGGATGCAAAAGTGGGGGCCATTGCCAATGAAGAAGGGGCCTTCACCCTAACCGTGGGCACCCTTGTCGTCGGTCAGAAAATGATAGTGTCGGCCTTGGGGTACGCCGACACTACCTTCACGTTGAAGAAAGATGAACCTGCCCAACCTTTGATAATCCGGCTCCGGGAGCGCCCTCTGGCATTGCCGGAAATAACGGTGCGGAAGTCCTCCGGCAAAGTGTTTCTTTTGGGCAACCCCCAAGGGGAGATGTTGAAACATTCGCCGACCGACTACTATTTTGTGAAGGCCAGCCAATCGGGGGCGGGGGTAGGAACGGTTTTTTCGACCCAAAAACGCAAAGGAACGATTGAAGCGATTTCGGTTTTTATCAGTGAGTCCCGGCCGGGCAACTACGTACTGACTGTATTTTCACTTGATGAAATAGGTACTGATTACAAATTATATCCTAAGCATCAGCTGGTCCCTTTGATCTCCCGCCCGATTTCCTTCACTGCTTCCAAGACAGGCTGGATAGATATAGAAAATCTTGCGATAATGGTTCCCGCCAATTATTTGGCGGTATTGGTCACTAAAGTAAATGAGGCATCTGAGGCGGGCAGTGCTTTACCTCAAACTTCGTATGAGTATCGTATTGGACGTCAGTTTCCTAAGGGGGGGGCGGCCCGTCATATCTATGTTTTTGGAGACCGCTATGCTGTTTTAGCAAAAAATGATGATATTTCCGCTATCTATGTTACGTGCCGCGAGTAGTTCGGCAAAACGATAAAAACCAATGAATTGAATGCCGGCATTACTAAAGCACTCTTGGCGAAATGGGATTAAAATGATTAATCGGAAAGGAGAAAACAACGAATGACGCGCTTTCTCCTGCATCGGCCCGTGGCCGTACTCATTACGGCATTGGCGCTGTCGGTGCTGGGCGTGGTAGTCTTTCGGCTGCTGCCGGTGTCGTTGCTGCCCGATATTCCCGTGCCCGAGATCACGGTGCAGGTGAGCTATCCCAACGCCGCCGCCCGCGAATTGCAGCAGGCCGTAGTGCTTCCCCTCAAAAACCAACTCCTCCAAGTCAATCATTTAGAGGATGTTGAAGCCACCACGCAAGATGGCTTTTCGGTGCTAAAACTACGTTTTGATTTTGGCACCGATGTGCGGCTCGCGTACTTGGAAACCAACGAAAAAATCGACGGTATCCTTTCACAGTTTCCGCGCGACATGGAGCGCCCCAAAGTCATCAAAGCAGGTGCGGGTGATATTGCCGTGTTTCAGTTGAATGTAGCCCCCCGGCTCCCAAAGGGGGAGCTAAGTACCCACGGGGGGCTTGGCGGTGAGGTTGAACTTTCCGATTTCTGCCAAAACGTCCTCAAACGGCGCATCGAGCAGTTGCCCGAAGTGGCGCTGGTGGATGCTACGGGATTGGCCTTGCCCGAAGTGGTGGTTAGTGCCGACCGCAACAAAATGCAGAGTTTGGGAATTACGGAAGCGCAGATCGCGGAATTACTGCGCCAAAACAACATCAACCTTGGCAATGTGGCGGTCAAAGACGGACAATATCAGTACAACATTCGGTTTTCGTCAGTGCTGCGTACTCCGCAAGACATTGAGAATATTACGTTTCGGGTGGGTGGTTCAGAAAAGGCTGTGGGGACACAGCCCTTAGACGATAGTTCTGTGCCCCCGCAGAACTCGGCAAATGGTTCACTGGCCTTGGCAGCGGGGCGATTGATACGCCTGGGCGAACTGGTGAATGTGTCCATTCAGGAACAGCAGCAGCGCGGCCTGTATACCTTCAATGGGCAACGGGCGGTGGGGCTGGCCATTATTAAACAATCTGACGCTCAACTGCTGCAAATGCGGATAAAGTTGGATGAACTGCTGACTCAATTTCGGAATGACTACCCCGATCTGGCCTTTACCCTTTCGCAAGACCAAACCGAACTGCTGGACGTCTCCATCAATAACCTCGTCAGCAACATCCTTACGGGGGCCTTGCTGACGTTCGTCATGATTTTTTTCTTTCTACCCAATCCGCGCGTACCCGTTTTGATTGGAATTGTCATTCCTGTTTCGTTGAGTGTTACTTTTTTGGGGTTTTATCTGTTGGGACTGAGCATCAATATTGTATCGTTGGCGGGATTGGTGCTGGGCATTGGCGAAATTATCGATAGCGCCATTATCCTGATTGAAAACATTGAAGAAAAAAGAGAACAGGGTTTCTTGCTCGACGAAGCTTGTATAGACGGGACGGAAGAAGTGATTCGCCCGTTGTTTACGTCCGTACTGACCAATTCGGCTGTTTTTCTGCCGTTGGTGTTTTTAAGCGGTTTGGCGGGGGCGTTGTTTTTTGACCAAGCGGTGTCGGTGTCGCTCGCCTTGGCGGTATCGTTGCTGACTTCCTATACGCTGATTCCCGTTCTGTATCGGTTGGTTTTTCTGAAATCAAAAAAGGAAGGCAAACAAATGGCGAACGAAACATGGCTAATGCGTCGCATTGAAAAGGTGTACAACCGCACTTTTGATGTAGCTTTTCGCTTCCGAAAAGTGGCTTGGGTGCTTGTGGTTGGGTTGCTGGGCAGTGCCGTTTGGGTAGGGCAGGGACTTGAAAAACGCGGTATGCCTGCCATCAGTCGCAGTGAATTGGAGGTAAAGATTGATTGGAATGAGCCGCTGAGTGTCAGCCAAAACGAACAACGCATTGCAAAATTAATCAATGTAGGGGCGGGGCCGCGCGGCGAACCGTTTGCCTCCGCCCCCGTGTACGTGAGCGCGTACGTGGGACAGCAGCAGTTTTTGCTCAATCAGCAGTTGCAGCAATCGTTCAGTCAGGCAACGCTCAGTATCAAAGTGGCGGATCATCAAAGCTATCAACGGTTGTCATCTCTGCTTTCTGCAAAGATTCGTCAGACCTATCCCAATGCTGTGGTGGAAGTGCGTCCAGCGAGGAATGTGTTTGAACAGCTTTTTGGCAGTCTCCAGCCTCCGCTGCAAATTCGTCTCTTCAGTACACAAAACCAAGACGTTCCTACTCCCCAGCAGGCCACCGACGCCCTTCGACGTTTGGAAGGGAAAGGATTTAAAACGAATCCCGTGGGGTACCAAAAGCGTTTGGCGGTGAGCCTGCGCGAAGAGCAACTGCTTTTGTATGGAGTCACTGCTGAACAGGCCTTCCAAAGTCTCAAAACGTTGTTTAATGAAAATCAGATTGGGCAGCTACAATCAGAGCAAAAGTTTGTACCCATTGTGTTGGCCACGCAACACCCAACGGGCCTTCAAAGTGTTTTGCAAACGGCGTTTGTTCCCAACCGTCAAAACCAATTAATTCCGTTGCGGGAATTGGTAGAAATGCGTTTTGTAGACGATTATCGCCTTTTTCATACGGGCAAAGACGGAGCCTATTTACCCGTAAATTTAGACGTGGTAAATCGTCAAATTCCCTCTTTGTTACCTAAAATTGAAGAAATACTTAGGCCCGAGACAGCCTTAAATTACCGACTTACGGGTGACTATTTCCGAAATATTGGGTATTTAGAAGAATTGGCGTGGGTGGTGCTGATTGCCGTGGCGTTGTTGTTTTGTATTCTGACGGCGCAATTTGAGTCATTGCTCCAACCCCTGATCGTGATGCTGACGGCTCTGTTGGGCATTGCGGGGGCGCTGCTTACCTTGACGCTATTTGGCGAAAGTCTCAATGCCTTGGCGGTGATTGGTTTGGTGGTTTTGATTGGGTTGATTGATAACGATTCCATTTTGAAAATAGACACCATGAACCGCGAACGCGAACACTTAGGGCTTGTCGAGGCAATTCGACTGTCGGGCAAGCGCCGTCTAAAATCGCAATTGATGACCTACCTGACCACCATCTTAGGATTGCTGCCCGTTCTGTTTTCGGGGGGATTGGGGGCCGAACTTCAACGACCCTTAGCCCTGACCGTGATCGGCGGAATGACCGTGGGCGTAGCGGCATCTTGGACGCTGATTCCGTTGTTGTATTATTGGATGGCAAAAGGGAAAATCAATTCTTAAGTTCCTCTAAATTACGGTAGGTCGTTAAGCGCCCAGAGTTGGTTTTGGGGGTAGGCGTCGGGGGTGGGGTAGATTCAGGACGGGATGTTTTGGGGCCAAAGAATCTGAAATTGTTGAAACTGCGCGTAAACAGATAACTCGCTCCGTACGAAATGGCATTGGGGCCGCTGGAGATGATTTGATTCTGAATATTGCGGTTATACATTCGGAGGCGTTGGCTTCCGTCGTCGGTGAGCCAATATTCGAGGGTCCAGTCCAATAGTAAACTCGTGGCATCGTATTGGTTTTGGCCGTAAGAGAGCCGCCCGTCGCGGGTGATGCGGAATCGGTCGTTCAAGAATCGGTACGAAAACCGCAATTGAAGGTTGTTGATAGCGTTGGGGTTGGCTTCATTGAAGTTAAGGTTCAATCCCGAAACGCCCAGTTCTAAGTTTTCATTGATGGATGAGCCCCATTTGCTCAATTGGCTCGTGACCATTTCGCTGAGGCTGTTGGTCAGCCCCGAGGCTGATTGCAACAAAATGTTGTTTTGGTCGGAAATCAACTGCCCGAAGAGCAGCATACTACTCACCTGCTGCGACAGGTACTGCTCATCGCGCTTGAGGCGCTCTTCTACGGCCGTGATTTCAAACGAGCGAGTCGAAGGATATTCTTTGAATTTGATTCCGTAAGAAATTTGCGGAGTGAGCATTTTTTCATTCAGCGCAATAGTTACTTCAACTGGGTAACGTCTGGAGGCTAAGTCGCTGGATGTGGTATTACTTGATTGAAACAATGGTGCCAACAGTGCATTGGTTATATAGCTTGCTTTTACGTCAAGGGTGGCACCGTAGGGGTCGCCAGTCCAGGAAATGCGACTTCCTTTCTGAATTTGAAACTTCTTATTGATAACGTTTTGGAGGGTAAAGAGGTAGTCACCGTTTTGAATTTCGTAGGCACCGTTCATGTTAAAATCGCCGCGCGTATCTATTTTAAGGTTAATCAACCCGCGTCCGTAAGCTTTGATGGCATCGCCCGTTTGGCGGTCAAATTGGATTTCGCAATAGGCATCGGGGGTCATGTTTAACCGAAAATCCATTTTGATAATGCTTTCTTCGGCAGGTACAATCTTGTCTTTATTTGCGGTCTGTTTGTTGGCGGTATCGGGCAGCGAAGAGACAAATTGTACAAAATCCTCAGACGCGACTTCGGCAGCACCGTCGAGTGGAATGTAGATTTTTGTGCCGCGGTTGCTGGTCAAATCCGCGCTGATTTTGAAGTTGTTGATAGGACCAAATATCTCCATTTTCCCCGTGGCATAGGCGCTGCCATAAAACAGTTCATTGTCTCGAATGTTGGTATTCAGGATTTTGAAATTACGCATATCGGCATCAAAACCAAGCGAAAACTTGTTGAAACTATCATGATAGACACCGCCTCGCAAGGTAGCGGTATTGCCTTCTGGGTCGGTCAGGCGTAAATTTCGAACCCGAATATCGCTTTCGCCGAAGTACACTTTGTCTTCAAATGAAAACACTGCTTTGAGGTAATCAAACGTAAGGCGCCCCTGCTTTACGTCCACTGTTCCATCCAGTACTGGCGCAGTGACAGGCCCTGTGATGGAAACGGTCCCCACGGCGCGTCCGCTCAAATCCGAGACCAAACCGCGCGCAAAAGGTTCAAGCAGTTGCAGGTTGGTTTCGCTGAAATTGGCCTTTAAATCTAATTCGTTGTTGGCTTGATTGGGAGTGTAAGTGCCGGTAATAGAAAGTTCGCGCTTGGCTTTTGAGTCCAGATGAACATCCACGTGGAGGTGCTTGTCGATGGGGTCCCATTCGCCGTCGCCCGTGAGGTTGCCCATCAAAAAGTTATTGTAAGTCAACTTCTGCACGTCGGCCTTGGTGTCAAAAATCAGGGTCCGGTACAAATCCCGCATCGTAACGGTCCCGTTGGCAGTACCTGCCAGATTGACGTTGATAAGGGGCGTTAGGTTAGTGAGTTCAAAATTACGCGTTTCAAACGAAAGAGTTTTGGTTGAGTCGGTCGAGATTTCACCGTTTAGCGCTATGAGTTGGTCCTTTCCGTTTGGTTTTAGATTAACGTTGCTTAACGTAACGTTTGCCCCCATAATGGTGATGAGGTTGTTGGGGTCTACGTTCCAGTCTTCTTCCAACAAACGGAGTTTCGATTTTCTGAATTGTAAATAAAGATAATCGCCCACAAACCGAAGTTCGCCGTTTAGCGTAGCGCGATTAGACATATTTTGCTGGCGCAGGCTACTTCTGAAATTGATGTGGTCGGTTTCCCACGCGGCTTCAAGGGCTAGTTTTTCGGTGGGGGCAATGCCCACCAATTGTTGTTTCTCCGAATTTATAATGGCTGATGCCAACACCTCTGGGCTGTTGGTGAATTTAGACGTGTTGAGGTCAAGTTCTGAATTGTAAAAGGAGTTATTGCCGATTTTGAGGGTATCAAACTGTCCCGTCATAGAAAAAATGGACGTATTGTCAACGGTAAACACTCCCTCGGCCGTGGAGCCGTTGGATACGTAGCCGTCGGGATACAGAAAGGCCAGCAATTGATCCATTTTTTTTGCTCGAATGCGGTAGTCAATGCTGTACCGTTGCCAAAAAGGCTGCTTGCGCTTTTTATCCTCGTAGTATTGAAGCCGCGCGCCTTCGTCGCCAAAGAAATACATTTGGTATTCATCAAACAATTGAGCCAAATCGGTGACGGCTTTGGTAGGCTGGAAAACGCCCTGCGCCTGAAAATTGAAAAACTCTGATGAGATAAACAGACGACGGAGGCCATCGGTCAGGCGAGAATCAACCAGCAGCGTATCTACCACAATGTTACGCTTTTTGAAAGTGGCGTAGCTATTCAGAAATTTAGCTCGCCCCACGATTTCATCCATGGTGTTTCCTTCCAAATCCACGTTTAGCTCGGTGTGAATCATGAGCGAGTCGCTCATGAATTTGAGCGCCCGGAGGTCAGCCCGCTGAATAAACCCCTCGGCGTGGTAGACGTATTTGGGCTTTGAGAAATCAAAAGCTCCGTCTACATCCGCGATGAGATTAGAGTCTTTGACGATGACCGAACCCTTAAAAAACTTATTTTGAAGCGTTCCGTTGAGAAACACGTTGCGGTAGTCATAATTATTGTAGCGGAATCGCGGCAGACGTCCATCGAGGTTGAGAGAGGCCGTTTTGAGCGAGAAGCCTTTGCCGCTGATTTTGCCATTGAGGTCTAGTTCAGAAAAATCGTCGTCGTCGAGCAGCTTGCCTAGGTCAAAATTATGTGTGTTGATGTCTGCCGTGTAGGTCGGGATTTTGGCGGCTAGGTTCATTTCCAGTTCCTTCACCATTACTTGTCCCAACGCCGTTTTAAAATCACCGTTAAGCTTAAACTTGTCGATGGTGCCGTTGTATTTTCCCGAAAAATCAACTACTCCAAATTTCTGTACTAAGTCATTGAATGATTTTTCGGGGTAGTATTGGCGTAAATCGGCGGCGTCTACGCGGGTATTTTTGAGGTCAAACGCCATCACGGATGTTTCAAATTCCGTCACGCCCTTGAATCCAATGTCGCCGCGCAACACGCTGTTTTTTCCAAATCGTAAGTTTGTTTCTGACAAACGGAAATTGTTGACCGTACCCACAAAATTACCGTTGGCGTGCCAGGTTTCGTCGAGGGTAAAAAGATAATCGGCAAACCAACCCAAATCTTCGGAGCGTACGCGGGTACTGTCTAAGTGTGCCCGCATCAGGATTTTTTCGTTAAAATCACCGAAGGCGGCGGGCGAATCGTAGTTGAAAGAAATATAGTTGCCAATCACCGAATTTCCGATGCGTGCGTACAATTGGGCCAATTCCAACTTAGTACGACAATACAATACTTTGCTGTCCAGCTCTTTGATGGTGAGGTTGGTGCGTTTGTCGAAGGTGCGTAAATTCTGCACTTTCAGGGCGATGGTGTCCCCCAAAACCAGGAAATTCTTGGCTTCTCCGTTGATACTTTTGAGGGTAAAGTGGTTATAGTCAAAGGTTTTTCCCTGCATTCGTTTTTCGCGCGGGTCGTCCCAGCGAAAGGAGCCGTCGATGAGGTGAACCTGTTTGATGACAAACGGTACGTTTTGATCTTTTACGCCAGGAGCATTGGGGTTGGCCGTCAGTTCTTCAATGCGGGCAATGAACGCGTCAAGGTTTAATTCTCCCGTTTTAGGATTCTTAACGAGCCATACCGAAGGTTTGTAAAGTGTGGCTTCGTCGAGGGTGGTGCCAAAAGTCTTCTTACCTTTGCTGAAAATAAGAGACCAAAAATCGTGATTAATATCAATGCGGGCTACATCAATCATCGGGCGACCGTTACGGTCCAAAATGGTGACGTCTTCCAACGAAACGGCATCAAACCACTGGACGTTTACGCGGCCTACGGAGGTAGGGTGCTGGAGTTCTTTGGAAAGCCATTTGGCTACGCGGTTGACCACCTCGGTTTGTATCGCTGGAAACTGGATGCCCAATATCACCACTTCTGTCAGCAGCATAACCGCGACAAGCAGGATAAAAATGGCATTGCCTATGTACCAGAGGAAACGTTTCATGGCCGCGCTGCGGATAGTCAGTTAAAAGCTTTTTATGAATAACCCATTCACACTTAACCCTTAACGGATAACAATTAACAAATATTCAAGCGAAATGACAACTATATTAGCCATAGAATCTTCGTGTGATGAAACCTCGGCGGCCGTAATTTCTAACGGTCAACTGCGCTCCAACATTGTAGCGACGCAGGTGATTCATCAAAAATACGGCGGAGTTGTGCCTGAACTAGCCTCCCGCGCGCATCAGCAGCACATCCTGCCAGTGGTCGAAAAAGCACTTGAAGATGCAAAAGTAAGTAAAAAAGACCTTAATGCCATCGCTTTTACGCGCGGTCCGGGGCTTTTGGGAGCATTATTGGTAGGGGCGTCTTTTGCCAAAGCCCTAGCTTTGGGGCTAAAAGTGCCCTTGATTGAAGTCCACCACATGCAAGCGCACGTGTTGGCGCATTTTATTGAGGAGCCTTGCCCGGCCTTCCCTTTTTTGTGTTTGACCGTGAGCGGGGGGCATACCCAAATTGTGCTGGTACGTGACGCGCTCGACATGGAAATCATCGGAGAAACGCAGGATGACGCCGTCGGAGAGGCTTTTGACAAGACCGCAAAGCTGCTCAATCTGCCGTATCCAGGTGGGCCATTGGTGGATAAATACGCCCAACAGGGAAACCCGCTCGCGTTTCCGTTTCCGCTGTCTGAAATGCCTGGACTCAATTTTTCCTTCAGCGGCATCAAGACCTCCATTTTGTATTTTTTGCAGGACAAATCGAAAAGTAACCCGCAATTTGTGGAAGAAAATCTCGCCGATATTTGTGCTAGTGTGCAGCATACCTTAGTCAAAATGCTGTTGCAAAAATTGCGCAAGGCCGCCAAACAAACGGGGGTTTCGGAAATTGCCATTGCGGGGGGAGTTTCGGCCAATTCGGGCTTGCGTAAGGCGTTGCTGGAAATGGGGGAGAAAGAGCATTGGAATGTATACATCCCGCGTTTTGAGTACTGCACCGACAACGCTGCCATGATTGCCATGGCGGCCCACTTCAAATATATAAAAGGAGAATTTTCTGAACAAACCATCAGTCCAATGCCAAGAATGGCGTTTTAACCCATTTTTGAGAAGAGTTTTTTCGGGGGTAAATTGCAATTTTAATGTGCCTTAGACAAGAAAGTGAATGGTACAGCGTTACTACGGCAAGACTTGAGTTTACTTCTTGTCTATGTACAATTAGTTGAAAACCCCGCAGTTTATAATCACTGCGGGGTTTTTTGTGCAGAATATTTTATGCAAATAGGCTGACTTAAAATAGGACAAAGAAAAGGGTTGACGTTTAGGTATATCATGCCTTTTGGTGTCCTCATTTTTGGCAGAAACAAGCGCGTAAACTCGTTATTGTACCTGACTATTTTTATACAAATCAGTTAACGTATATAGTACAACGTCAGGTTGTAGTTCTTTTGAAAATGCGTGTTTCAGTGTAGTATACATTCAATAGGCATAGATAAAGCTAAGTAGGGGTAAGATTAATAAACATGGCATACAAACCGCTTATTGTTCGTTGGGTTTTGGGAATCAGCCTAAGCTGGCGCGAACAAAATGCTTGAAAGCAATTCTCTGACCGCATTGGGTGTACGTATATACGATGAGATATTGAAGTATTTAAAATGCTATTTTACGGGAAGCTTTTGTTGTACAAGGTATTGTCTTAATTAAACTATAAATTTAAATTTTGGTTATTTTGATAAATTATTGCGCCAAATGAATTAATTTTAGTTCATTAATTATGCCTTATTGCCATTGCGTTCTTGTTAAATAAAAATTTACATATTATTCTCAACGTGTTATGAAAAATGAATTTGTTTGTGTGCCGATTGCCGATTTGTTAAAATACGGCAGCCATGATATAAATCGTAGTAACGTGTCTGGTAAGGACGTTTGGGTGTTGAAAGATAACCAACAAAACCCCGTTGCACACCAATACATTGAGGAAGGAAAATTGCCTTTTCAAAATGTATTCTGCCTGATGGAAAAAGATGCCTTGATGAGCCATAAAAGCCATGAATTATTGATCAAAGCTTTTTTTGTCGGATACCTGAATTAGACTGATAAGGTAAAAGTTGCGAAGAGTGCTGAAATGCCCCGTAAAAATAATGGTGTGCGTTTTTGGGGGCTTTTGGTATTTTGTGGACGATGTGCATCGCGCCAAAATACCGTATTTCCCGAACCGTCTGGGTGGATTTTAGGGATGAAAGAGATATTACGGAAACAAAATCTATTTGCTTGCTCAGATGAATCTTTGCGCGGTGGTTTGTGGTCGAGCTATGACGTTAGTTGAAGATGTTTCTGTACAGCTAGTCAAACATAATTTAGTCACTAACCCGACATAAATTTTTTCAGGATAGTTATTAGAAATGTATCTTCTTGTCACTACTTTTGTCTAGCCACCCGCTATCATAATAATTGAAATCAGTATGTTTGAAGACGCGCCTTCTCATCATTCCTAGATTGATTCTTTTTTAATTAAAATTATTTCAGGGAATAATGTTAATCAGTCCCGTTGCGACCTCAACTTTTGATGACAAAATCTAACTTGAGAGAACTCAAAAACCATAAATGGAGAACTTACCAGTACCCTTAAACGAGATTGAACGATTAAAAGCACTTAAGAATTATCGAATCTTAGATACCCTGCCCGAAGCTGAATTTGACCGGCTCACCGAGTTGGCTTCTATGATATGCGGCACTTCTATATCGCTCGTTTCGTTAATTGATGAAGACCGACAGTGGTTTAAGGCTAGGACTGGCCTTGGTGTAACTGAAACAGATAGAAGCTTAGCTTTTTGTCAGTATGCCATCATGGGTACTGAGATTTTTGAAGTTGAGGACGCAACCCTCGATGAGCGTTTTAAAGATAATTCGTTGGTAACCTCCGACCCCAACATTCGTTTTTATGCAGGATATCCACTGACAGACCCCAATGGTTACGCTTTGGGGTCGCTTTGTGTTATTGATGATCACCCTGGGAAGCTTACTGAAAAACAGCAACGTTCTCTGCAATTGTTAGCCGAGGTCGCGATTTCATTGATTGTGGAGCGAAGAAACCGTGAAGAACAGGCGCATTTTGAAAAACTTTTTAACTCTTCCAACGACCTGATTTGTGTAGCTGGAACGGATGGTTATTTCAAACGAGTCAACCCCGCTTTCCATCAGGTGCTTGGCTGGGAGGATAGCTACCTGTTAGCAACTCCTTTTTTTGAGTTTATTCACCCCGACGACGTCGAAACGGCTCAAGCACAACTAGATAAGTTGAGGCAAGGGCAAATGACTGGTAGTTTTAGCTATCGATTCAGAACCAAAGATGGGAGCTACCGGCACTTGGAGTGGGCCGCTACGCCTGAGCATTCTACCGACAGTATTTTTGCCATTGCGAGGGATGTTTCGGCGGAAAAAGAAAAAGAGCTGAAACTCAAACTCAGTGAAGATCGGTTCAGGGCATTTTTTGAGAATTCGCAGGGGTTGATGTGTACCCATGACCTAAAAGGTAATTTTATCACAGTCAATGAAGCGGGTGCGGGTATTTTGGGCTATACAGTAGCCGAAATCCAAAGCATGAGCCTGTATGATATTGTGCCAAAAAATGCCCAAGAAGCCCTGACAGAATACCTCCAAACCATTGCCAAGGACGGAAAATCCACTGGTTTGATGCACACGCTGGATAAAAACGGCTCGCTGAGAATATGGATATTTAATAACATCCGTGAGAAAGGTGCAGACGGGGAGTATTATGTGATTGGCAACGCACTTGATATTACCAAAAGGCATCAATTGGAAGTAGATTTAAAACAAACCAAAGAAATGCTCGAACAAACCAACCAAATAGCCCGAGTGGGTGGGTGGGAGCTTGATTTGGTAAAAAATAAGGTGTTTTGGTCGGATGTTACCAAAGAAATCCACGAAGTAAGCCCTGATTTTGAGCCTGATATAACAACGGCAATCAACTTCTATAAAGAAGGAAAGGATCGAACCAAAATCATGGAGGCTTTTACTAATGCAGTTGAAACGGGGGCTTCCTATGACCTTGAATTGCAAATCTTGACCGCAAATGGTAATGAGCGTTGGGTCAGAACCTTGGGGAATGCTGATTTTGAAAATGGAAAATGCCGCCGAATATTCGGCACCTTTCAGGACATTGATGTTCAGAAAAAAGCCCTTGTCGAAACCAACCGGTCCCGAAAACTCCTCAATGATGTACTCCAGTCGGCTTTGGAGGTGGGTATTATTGCAACGGATGTCAACGGAATGATTACCCTTTTCAACAGCGGTGCCGAACGAATGTTGGGCTATAATGCAGAAGAGCTTATTGGTAAGCAAGACCCGTCCATCATCCATGATTTGGGGGAAGTTCTGCGGCGTGGTGAACAATTGAGCCTTGAGTACGGACAGACCATTAAAGGGTTTAGGGCGTTTGTCCACAAAGCAGAACTGGAGGGCTCTGAGCAAAGAGAATGGACGTATATCAAAAAAGATGGTACGCGAATTCAGGTTTCGTTGGTCGTTCATCCTATCCGCGACAATGAGGGTATTGTCATTGGTTTTCTGGGCGTTGCTATCGACATCACTGACCGTAAAAAAACCGAACAAGCCCTATTTATCGAAAAAGCCCGGCTGCTTGCGTTTGTGGAGCACGCTCCAGCGGCAGTAGCCATGTTTGATAGAGAGATTCGTTACATCGCGGTCAGTAACCGTTGGATGGAAGAGTATCAACTAAACGGTCGGAATGTGCTGGGATTGAGTCACTACGAGGTTTTTACAAATATATCGCAAGAGTGGAAAGACATCCATAGCCGCTGCCTTTTGGGAGCAGTGGAAAAGAACGACGAGGACCAATGGCGGCCCGAAGGATGGGACCACGACCAGTTTTTGCGCTGGGAGGTGCGGCCGTGGTATCAGTTTGATGGCTCCGTGGGCGGAATCATGATGTTTACCCAAGACATTACTGAGATATGCCTACAGCGGGAGGAATTGAAAAAAGCCAAATGGCAAGCCGAGCAGGGAAGCGTAGCTAAATCCGAATTTTTGGCCAACATGAGCCACGAAATCCGGACGCCGCTTAATGGAGTCATTGGCTTTACCGATCTATTACTCAAAACGACGCTCAACGAAACCCAACAACAGTACCTTTCTATCGTCAATCAATCGGCCAACTCGTTGTTATCCATTATTAATGATATTCTTGATTTCTCAAAAATAGAAGCTGGAAAGTTGGAGCTCGACATTGATAAATGCGACCTCTTCGAAATCGGTAGCCAAACGGCCGATATCATTACCTACCAAGCCCAAAGTAAAGGTTTGGAGATGTTGTTGAACATTTCGCTGGACCTACCGCGCTTCATCTGGGTTGACGAAGTACGCTTGAAACAAGTACTGGTGAATCTGCTGAGCAACGCTGTTAAGTTTACCAAAGACGGAGAAGTCGAGCTAAAAATTGAGCCACTGACCGACGCAACCCAAGAGGAGGTAACGCTTCGGTTTGAGGTGCGCGATACAGGTATTGGTATTAAGCCCGAAAAACAAGAGAAAATATTTGAGGCCTTTTCGCAGGAAGATGCCTCTACCACCAAAAAATACGGCGGTACTGGATTGGGATTGGCCATTTCCAATAAATTGTTGGGCTTGATGGGCAGCCAACTTCAATTGATAAGCGTACCCGGCCAAGGTTGTACTTTTTATTTTAATTTAACCCTCAAAACGGAGCCTGGTGAATCTATCAATTGGGAAAATCTTGATTTAGTCAAAAATGTCCTTATTGTGGATGATAACGACAATAACCGGGTGATTTTGAGGCAAATGCTTTTGTTGAAACAAATCAATTCTGAAGAAGCCCAAAACGGTTTTGAGGCACTTCAGCTGCTGGCTCAAGGCAAAAGGTTTGATGTAATCATGATGGATTATCACATGCCTTACATGGATGGGCTGGAAACAATACGAAAAATAAGAAATAGTTTCAATAAACTTCCTGAGGAGCAGCCCGTGATTCTTTTACATAGCTCCTCCGACGATGGCACTATCATCAAAGGCTGTGAGGAACTGATGGTGAATCAGCGTTTGGTGAAACCCATCAAGATGCAGGATATGTACGATACTCTTTCGCGTTTACATCGAAAAACCGAAACGGTGCCAGTGCTGTCGGAGACGGTTCTGGTGGCTGAACCTGTACAAGAGAAGGAAGTAATTCGAGTACTGATTGCCGAGGATAATCCCGTCAACATGCTGCTGGCAAAGACCATCATTCGACGAGCAGCCCCCAATTCGGTGATTATTGAAGCCATAAATGGAAACGAAGCGTTGAATTTCTGTCGTACAGAATTGCCTGATATTGTATTTATGGATGTTCAAATGCCCGAAATGAATGGCTATGAAGCCACGCAAAAAATCAGAGAGTTGCAGCAGGAAATTCACATCCCCATTATTGCTGTGACGGCAGGAAATCTGAAAGGCGAAAAAGAGAAATGTCTGGAGGCAGGGATGGATGATTTTGTAGCCAAACCCTTTGTTGAAGAAGCAATCATTGTTTTGTTTGAAAAGTGGACTGGCGGAATCCGAAAAAAAGGCGAAAAGGCAGACGGAAGTTCTGTAAGAGATGCCATCATTCATTTTAATGTTGAAACCATAAAGTCGTACGTGGGAGATGACAATGAAATATTGGAGGAGTTTTTGGGTTTGACAATCAGTGAATTAGAGAAATCATGCAATGCACTCCTTGAAGAAGCCGAGAAGAAAGACCTCGTTGGGCTCAAAAAAATCGGACATAAATTGTACGGAACTGCGGTAACGGCGGGTACGTTGGCATTAGCCGAGCTGGCTAGAGAAATAGAATTGCTGACCGAATTTAATCCTGAGGTGGTGGCGAGGTTGTTGCTCCAAACCCAAGACGAGGTTCTGCTGGTTAAACAACTGATTACTGATATTATGATTACGCATGAAGGGTGAGGCATTGCCCCACCCCTCATGCGTAAATGTAAAATGATGACTTACTTTATTCGTCGGTTAGACTTTGGCCGGGTCGGGATGCTTGTATGGTTGGCGGTAAGGCCGAGTCAGGAGGCTGTTGGCTTCGCGGTCACCCACGATTTCGCGTTTCTTGGGGTCATACACCACGGGGCGTCCAACTTTCATTGAGATATTGGCCAAAATACAGCTTGCGGTAGAAATATGGCCTTCTTCAATGTCGGCTACTGGTCGGCCGCCATTTTCGATGGCTGCTATAAAATCAAGCATGTGCAGGCGTGTAGCGGGAGCGGCGTTTAGTTCAATGCGCTCTTCAGTGTTATCTTCTGGGTATTTTTCTTTTTCATACACCACATCTTTGTGGATTTTCTCGCCTTTGCCCTGCGGGATAAAATCGTACGCCATGGTGCTTGCCCAGAGGGTACCTTTGTCACCATAAAGCGTAAACGACCACGGATAGGCTGGATTGTTGGGCGTGCCCCAAGTGCGGTGTTGCCACACGCAGTTGAGTTCGGGATATTCAAATACTGCCGATTGCGTATCCGAAATATTGGATTTGCCTTCTTTTTGTACATAAATCCCGCCCTGCGAAGATATTCTAGTGGGCCAACCTAGTTTTAGCATCCAACGAACGGTGTCAAACATGTGGACACACATATCGCCCGTAATGCCGTTGCCGTACTCAGTGAAGGTACGCCACCAACGGATGTGCGGTAGGCCGTCGTAAGGCCGCATGGGGGCGGGGCCAGTCCATGATTCATAATCCAAAAACGCGGGTACGGGCTCGGTGGGAGGATTACCGTTGTTGCGCATGTGAAAGTAGCAACACATTTCCACGTGCGATATTTTGCCCAAAAGGCCAGCATCTACGATGTTCTTTTTGGCATCAATGAGGTGAGGGGTACTTTTGCGTTGGGTTCCTACCTGTACTACCTTGCCGTACTTGCGGGCCGCCGCTACCATTGCTTCCCCTTCCATCACGTCAACGCTGATGGGTTTTTGCACGTACACGTGCGCGCCTGCTTTCAGCGCGTCTATGGTTTGGAGGGCGTGCCAGTGGTCAGGAGTACCGATGAGTACAATGTCTAACTGGTTTTCGGCCAGCATTTTTTTATAGTCGCCGTACAGCTTGGGTACTTTTCCTGATTTCTGACGTTGGCTCACGAGTTTGCCAGCGGCTTCAAGCATATTTTTATCCACGTCGCAGAGCGCAATAACATCGACGGATGCGACCTGAATGAGCCGAAACAAATCGCTTTTGCCATACCAGCCCGTACCAATCAACGCCACGCGATAGGTTTTTGCCAATTTTAGGTTCGTCATTCCTTTGGCATTGACTGCCGTAAGGGCCAAAGAAGCTGAGGTTCCGAGTAAGAAACGTCGACGGTTGATGTGAAAATTATCCATTAGAAATTAAAAGTTTTCGTGCGACACCCGTCGCGGTTTAGTAGTAGTACTCTTCTAAAAGTGGCTTGCATACGGCAAATACTTTTTTATCCGCCACGATTTTAACACTGACTAATTTTTAGGGGATTGGGCAGGGTTTGTTTAACCAAAAACGGTAGGTTATTCAACTCCTTTTACCTGCATTTGGAGCGTGAAAACGGCCTTAGAAGCGGTGATGAATAAGACATCACGGTTTTTGCCGCCAAAACAAACATTGGCAGTCCAGCCCGCAGGTACAGTAATGGTTTCTATTTTCTTACCTGTTGGGTCATATACGGTCACGCCTTTTCCGGTGATGTAGAGGTTGCCGCGACTGTCGAGGGTCATGCCGTCGGAGCCTTGCGATAGGTGCAATTGGCGATTGGAGAGCGTACCATCGTCGTTGATTTGGTATTTATAGGTTTTGCTGGCCCGTATGTCGGCTACGTAAAGGTACTTACCATCGGGCGTTCCGACGATTCCGTTAGGTTGCACCAACGCATCGTCCACAATCACCGCTTCTTTTTTGCCTTTGGGCAAATAATATACTTTCTGACCTTCGATTTCGGGTTTTTTGCGGGTCCAGTAGTCGCGCTGATAGTACGGGTCGGTGAAGTATATGCCGCCTTTTGAGTCGAGCCATAAATCATTGGGACCATTGAATTTTAGCCCTTGATGACCATCGAGTAGTACCGTGATTTTTCCTTTCGGACTGATGGACCATAGCTGATTATTTTCGTCGGCACACGAAATAATGTTCCCTTTTTTGTCAACAAAAAGTCCATTGGAACGACCCGCTTTCTCCATAAACACGGATAGTTTTCCGTCGGTGCCGTATTTCCAGATTTTATCGTTGGGTTGGTCCGTAAAAAAGATGTTTCCCTTTTTATCGACGGTTGGCCCTTCGGTAAAAGCGAACTGTTCCGAAACCAATTGAATTGTGGCGCCTTCCGCCACCAATTTGGGGGAGTCGGTCGATTGGCTATGGGCGGATGAAAAAGGCATGAGTAAGACAGAAAACAGGAAGAAAGATTTGTGACAACGGTTCATAGCATTGGGAGTTATACAACGCAAGTATAAATGCTGTTTGTACCCATTTCTACTTCTTTCTCTGCATACTCGTTGGATGAGAAAAAAATCAATCAATAAAATCGGGTGGAAGTTGGTCGCGCAGTAGGGCGGCGAGTTGGGTCGCAGGCAGCTTATCGGCATCCAAACTCACTGAAACCGATAGTTCAGAAAGGGGTTTCCAGCGCTGACCCACAGGTTCGGAAAGTCTGGGCAAAGGTTGATACCCTTCGCTTGCACGTTGGGTGTCGCGTAGGCGGCGGGTGCGGGGAGATGCCAACAATGCCACCGTCAAAATATTGGTGCCAGGAGCCCGCCAAAGGCGGTCCAACATCATGCTCAGTTGAGGAGAGGTCCCAGTGCTTTCGATGATGCAGTAATCGGCTTTTAGGGCGGCCATCCAAAGTTGATTCCACGCCGTATTTTCTTCTTCGGGCGTGGTGACCTTCAATCGTTGTCGAAAATCATCAATCGCCAGTACCTCATAAAAAGGAAGGAGCCGTTTCAATTCCTGAATGACGGTGCTTTTGCCCGCCGAAGGTGGCCCGATGAGGTTAATGATGTGTCGCATAGCCCAAAGGTACTTCCGATTGTACACATCAGCGAGTGTTTTTTTTAGAGTGGCCTTCTTATGGTGGCAATATTATTCAAAAAGTAAAGTTGCCCAAATCAAAAATACTTTTTTTGATTTGGGCAATAGAACGTTCCCAGAAAATCTTGGTTAAATGGATAGTGTCCTAAAATGATGCTCGGACAATAGTGAAATAATGTGAACGGTTAAAAAGAGTAGGGTAAAATGCTATAAAAAGGAGTAAGGTAAAGTTTGTTTTTTGTAGACGTTTGCTAGTTTTGTATATCCTTATCTGGTATTTATACCATTAAGTTTGATTATTAAAGGGTATGCAAAGATATAACCCGAGGTGCGTTTGACAAAGCCCAAAAATAGAAAATGGATGAATGACTCCTTTTGGTATGTGAATCCTTAATAATGGTAAATGAAAAACAAACGATCTCGTATTTATTCGTTCTAGTAAGCAATGAAAATAAACACGTTAATTATTGATGATGACATCAATTGGCAAAAAATCTTGGGCAAATTTGTGCAGATGAACCCTCTTCTTGAATTGGTTGGTGTGTGTGGTTCGGTCATGGAAGGCTACGCAAAAATGGCCGAAAAAGAAGTGGATTTATTGATTTGTGACATAGAAATGCCCGAAATGTCGGGTCTTGCTTTTGTAAAAAGTATCCGTTACGCGCCATGTGTTATTTTTGTGACCGCCCATCGCGATTATGCCTTGGATTGCTACGATGTATCACCCGTTGATTTTCTGTTGAAGCCCCTTGATTTGGATCGTTTTTTACAAAGCATCGAAAAAGTGCGGCAGCGCTTGGCCGTTTTGCCCGAGACGGCCATGGTATCCCCTTATTTTTTCGTGCGGGAAAACCTAAATTATGAGCAGATTGCTTACGAGGACGTGCTCTATATGAAAGCGCAAGATAATTTTCTGCAAATCGTGACCAAACAAAAAAACTACTTGCCGATTATTTCAATTACTAAAATGGAAGAACAACTCAAAGGTGACGCATTTTTGAGGGTTCATCGTTCATATTTGGTCTATCGGGGTGCCATTAAGAGCATTACTAAAAATGATATTGTGCTTAGCTCTGGGGAGTTCATACCCATCGGAGACCAATACCGTATGCAAATCAACCGTAAGCATATTGAAGGGCATTTGATCCGTCGGAGCAGTTAGAGCGAGGCGTAAGGGTTGGGGAAATGCCATTTCTTTCTTCCAATAAACAACCCTGCTTTTGTCATTTGTTTATTTTATTAAACAGAATCTCCTTTTTGTATTTTGAGAGGGCATTTGGGTTGGTTTTGATGGCTTGAGATAGGATGGGGCGCAGTATTTTTATGTACTTGCTGACTTTGGGTTGGTCAATACCGAAAAATTCGGCCAGTTGAACTTGACGGACATTGCCGTTTACATACGCCAAAATAAAAAGAAGGGAGTCGCGGGTATCGGTAAAGATGGCATTTCCATGAACGAACGGACGACGATTCCGGGGAGTGCCTTCTATCGTAAATTTATTAAAATAGTCATTCAGGGTGTTTTCAAAATATGGATGCAGTGCTTCAAACTTGCGGCGGTTTAAACCAGTAAGACGACGGAGCATTAACTCATTGTTTTGTAAGAGGCTATAACGCCATTTTGGGATGCTAGTCATGTCAATCATGCAATCTGTTAGAATTATATACTTTTATAAAAAAACAGTGTTTCGCACAGAACCTGCAGCAATAGTTCGTGCGGAATCTGCAAATAAGTGGCAATATTTTCGGTAGAGAGCTCAAAGGCTACTTCGGGCTGAGCTTGGATAAATTTCTCGTAGCGTTCTTTTGGGTCTTCAATGCGTTTATAGGGATTAGTCCAGGCGGCCTGAAGCTCTTCAAAAATGGCCTTCCGCAGAGTAGTACTCCCATTGGCAAGTTCTTCTTCTAGTCGTTGAAACCCGTGCCGCGTAATAGTGACCAACTGGCAGTTTGAAACGGCGTAAACCGAGTTAGGAGAGGGCTTTTGGCCGATAAAACTTTCCCAGTGTCCTATCCAATTATTTTTTTGGCTAAATGAACGGATGGTCTCTTCCTCGGAATAGGTGTAGTTGGTTTTAAGAACTCCTTCTTCTACAAATGCCAACTTGGCAGAGGTATTGCCTTGTCGTATAAAACACTCACTAGCCTTCAAAACTTCTTTCCGAAAAAAAGAAGCGACAAAGTCTATTTCATTCACAGAAATAGATGAATGGCGCAGAAGGTACTGGTAAAATAAAGTCACGTAGATTAAGTGTTAGGGTCAAAAAAACATACTTTTTGCAGAGTAAATTCAACGGTATTAAAGTTATATTTGCACAAAGAGGTATATTTTTCACTACAAAAAAAGCATATTTCGGTTTATGCTAAAACAATAAGAAAGGAGAAGTTTATGAAACGGGCTGTTTCGTACATGAACCACTCTTTTGTGTCCATATAAATTTTGATGGTACGGAATGAATCCGAGAAACGTATCATATAAACTGCTCATAACCTATCTGAATATGCGTTTGCCCACCCTTAAAAATCCGTTAGGTTTTCATTTATTGACGTTGTTTTTGGGTATTAGTATTTTTTCCCGAGCTCAAACCAACGTTCTGGTGCTAAAAAAACAGTTGGAAGTAGCGACCTCCGATACCGCTCAGTACCAGCTTTATCATGCTCTTGGTACGGCCTACCGAGAGGTTAATATTGATTCTTCCCTGTATTTTCTTGGCCAAGCGCTCCATATCGCCCAGGTTCGCAAGGATGCCGCACGAACGGCTCAGTCTATGTATCGGCTAGGCCATGTGTATATGTACAAACTGTCGGATGAAACTCAGGCGTTGGAGTGGTTGAAAAAATGCGTTATTTCGGCAAAACAAGCCAAAGATAATGTGCTGTTGGCTAGGTGTTATGGTATCATAGGTGTGATTGCCGATCATCAGAATTTGCCGCAGGAAGAGTGGTTGCTTAAGGCGTTGGAGTATGCCAAAAAAACCAAAGATTGGCAAACCATCGCGGCAGCTTACAACGTACTTACAGTGGTTTATACTAAAAAAAATAAGTTTGCAGAAGCCGAACAGGTAGCTTTTGAGATGATGAAACTCTGCGAAAAAAATAGTAAAGCCCGTTGGATATGGGCTTGTTTGGATTATTGTAAACTTCTGATAACGAGGGGGAAGAGTCAGGAAGCGCAAAGCTATCTGCAAAAGGCATCAATGGTGGGGAAGTCGCTTATGGCCAAAGGCGGAAACTCAGAAACGATTTATCCGTTGATTCAATTAGAGCTTCAACTAGCGCATTATGAAAACGCCGAAAAACTTGTGCAGCAAGGGATGGACATTGAACGGGCAAAACCCCAACCCGATTCTGGAACGTTGCTTCTCATGTATAAAGCCCAGCACCAAGCCTATGCTGGTCAGCGTAAATTTCAGCAGGCGTACGAAAGTCAACAGGTGTATATAAACTTGGCGCTTAATAACCGAAACAAAGAACACAAAGAAAGTAGCGAACTGCAGATGACCCGACTTCAGGCAGCATTGGATAGAGAAAAACAGACCACAGAAATCATGATGCTCGCTGAACAAAAAAAACAACAGCAGGCTTTTCTGCTCAGTACTATCGTGATTGTGGTATTGCTGGTTGGTTTTGTCTTTCTTTTGCAACGCAATAAAAGTCGCATTGAGCTCCAAAAAGCCGAACTGACCATGCTCAATACCACAAAAGATAAACTTTTTGCCATTTTGTCGCATGATTTACGGTCGCCTGTGGCAGGACTTAAAAATTATCTAATGCTTACTGATTGGGGAGTGTTGACGCAGGCGGAATTTGCGAATTCGACCAAAAACCTGACGGTTCAGCTCAATAATGTTCATACCATGCTCGATAATGTATTGAATTGGTCTTTTTCTCAAATGCGCGGTATTCGCCCTAAGCGGGAAAATGTGGAGGTGGCCTCCATCATTGAGGAAGAGATTGAGTTGTTGCTACCAATGGCTCAAATCAAAACTATTCATATCGTCAACGAGATTTCTGCCAACGTCCAAATAATGGTCGACCGAAACCATGTCGCTGTTATTTTTAGGAATTTGCTACAAAATGCGCTCAAGTTTACCCATTCTGGCGGTAAAATCAGACTTAGTTATTCTAAAGAAAAAGACATGCACCAGTTTGTGATAGCAGACACGGGCGTGGGAATGTCGGAAGAGCAGCTTCAAAATTTGTTTCAACTCAACAAAACAACTTCTCAAATGGGTACAGCCCGAGAGCAAGGCACGGGCGTAGGGCTGGTTTTGGTGAAAGAACTCGTGGAAGCAAATCAAGGTACATTGTCGGTAACAAGCGAGCTGACCAAAGGAACAATGTTTACCCTTGGGTTCATCTCCTGAATCAGCACGGATTGGTATTTCTTTTCCCAGTTCAGCGGCCCAAAATGACACTTCAGTCAGTTTTAAATTGGTTGTGCGCTCCATCAGGGCCATATTTGTTGCGTCAATGGGCCGTGCTTAGGCCGCGTTGATGTTTAGTTACAACCATTTTAAAATAAAAAACAAAACGCTGTGAAACGAATGAACTCTTTTGTGGTGGCCGCAATGGCCATCCTTCTCATGACCGTGTCTGGGTGCAAAAAAAATGACATCGAAGTAGAGCCAGGAGCCAATGGATTACCCTTTGTTGGTAAACGCCTTATGCTTTCGTCTTTCATTATGGATCCCGCCGTGGACTTTGACGGTGATGGTAAACTCGATCCTGATTTGATGTTTTTATTGCGTGATTGCGATAAAGACAACATTATTATTTTTGAAAAAGGGGGCCAGCTTGGGGGAGAAAACGGAGCCAAACGTTGCGACGACGATGGCCCCACTGAAGGCAATGCGGGCGCATGGACTTACGATGAAAAAACCAAAATGCTCCGCATCGTAGACGCCGACGATAAAAATGAGATTTCGGAATGGAAAGTAGTGGAGGCTTCATCAAAACTGTTGAAAGTGGAGATTGAAGAAGAAGAGGACGGAGAACCCGTAAAAATAGTAATGACCTGGAAAGCGGTTTAGCGCCCGTTTATAATTTAGTGTAGGAAGTAGGCCGTGCCCCGCAAGTACCCTAACTGGATTTCAGTTCAGGCGCTTCTGGGAGCGCGGCTTACGTGTGTTTGCTCAGGGGAGAGGATTGAAAAAAAATGAGTTGTTTTGTCGAATTTCGACATTTTATCCCATATTCGCTTCCAAAACTCAGCAAAATGATTCCAACTCTATCCATTATCACCGCGGCTCACGACCGCATTCGACCCTACATTCATCATACGCCCACGCTGACCTGCCAAACATTGAACCGTGTCAGTGGGGCTGATTTATATTTCAAGTGCGAAAATTTTCAAAAAATTGGTGCTTTTAAAGCCCGGGGCGGGGTCAATGCCGTTTTATCACTGACGCCCGAAGAACTTAAAAACGGGGTCACAACGCACTCTTCGGGCAACCACGCCCAGGCCATTGCCTACGCGGCGGGGTTGGTCGGAACCAAAGCCTACATTGTGATGCCCCGCACAGCTCCTCAGGTGAAAAAAGATGCCGTACGCGGCTACGGAGCCGAAGTGATTGAGTGTGAGCCTACGCTTGAAGCCCGCGAAAGTACCGTTGAGCGGGTCATTGCCGAGCACGGTGCTACCATGATTCACCCTTTCAATGATTATCGGGTTATTGCTGGCCAAGCTACTGCCACCAAAGAACTTATCGAAGACCACGGGCTTTTTGACGTGATTATGGCACCCGTGGGCGGGGGAGGACTGCTAAGCGGAACCGCGCTGGCGGCGCATTATCTGGCGCCCAAAACCGAAATCATCGCTGGTGAGCCAGAGGGGGCGGCCGATGCCGTACTTTCTTTCAAAACTGGAAACATCGAAAAAGCGCCTTACATTGATACCATTGCCGACGGTCTGTTGACGAATTTGGGCGATAAAACCTTGGAAATTATTCGGTTGCACGTCAAAGATATTTTGCTCGTGAGCGACCCTGAAATCATCGCCGCTATGCGCCTGATTTGGGAACGCATGAAAATCATCATTGAGCCTTCTTGTGCGGTGCCTTTTGCGGCCTTGCTCCGCAACAAAGAGCGTTTTGAAGGTAAAAAAGTAGGCATCATTCTCACGGGCGGCAATGTCGACTTAGGTAAATTGCCCTTTGGTAGCAACTAACCTCTGTGCCCCTCCTTCTCTCCGTGGTTTATTTTTGTTTACCACTGAGAAACAGAGGGACACAGAGATTGAACACTGAGAAATGTTGAATGATAACTGTCAATTTTTAAATGATAACCACGCTCGGACTCGAACTCCCTACCGACCCGCGTTGGGTCAATATTGCTGAAATGCAGCTCGAACAAATTCTGGTAGACCATGCGTACTGTGAGCAAAAAGCCGCGTCGGCCTGTATTTCGATGATTGTGCATTTTCCCGAAAAAGAAAAACTTGTTGAAGTAATGACGCCCGTAGTGGCCGAAGAATGGGCACATTTCAGAATGGTGCTCAAAGAACTTCATAAACGTGGGTATAAACTCGGACGCGCCCGCAAAGACGAATACGTCAACCGTTTGCAAGAAATCGTAAAGAAAAAAGGTGACCGCGACGAGGTTTTTCTCGACCGTCTGCTGGTGTGTGCGCTGATTGAAGCCCGTAGCTGCGAGCGTTTTAAACTTCTTTCTCAGCACATTGCCGACGAAAGTTTGCGGACATTTTACCACGAGCTGATGGTCTCGGAAGCGGGGCACTATCGAAATTTTATCGAACTCGCCGAAGAATACCTGCCCGCCGAGAAAGTACGCGCTCGTTGGAAAGAACTCCTCGCCGCCGAAGCCCACATCATGAACACCCTTGACCTACGTGGCGACCGAATGCACTGAGCAGAGATACTAGAAAATTGTACTCCACAAAAAAGCACCCAAGTATGACTCGGGTGCTTTCTGTTTTCTTAACCTAAACTACTATTTCATTTCTCTATGGCTGCATATAGGAGATAGATAAATTGGTTCAAATGCAATGCCACTGAATTAAATTGTTGATTATCAATGGGATGTATATATGTTTTTGTCCGTATACGGACACTCGGAGATTGATAGCGGACACGCGGTGGTATTTGTTCTTTGTACCGAGTTGTTTTTCTTGAGATAAAGGAAATGGGGGAGGGAATAAAGAAATTGGTAGTCTATTCTGTTGCACGACTCAAAAATGTACTTTAGGTCACAAAATTTCTTAAAAAAATTTTAGCCATGAAAAAATCTCCCCTAATTGTATCAATCGTACCGTGTACTTTGGCGTATTTTCCCCCCTTCTTTTGAGGAAATGTCCAAAAAAGGGTTTAGGGTTTGGCGAATTGAGGGCTTTGGGCACTAAATTTTAAATGATGCATTTCGTTTTGTGGCTACAAATGTGTCCTTGGAGCATCATAGCAGTGCATTTTTCGCTCATCCTTTTGCCAAACCCATATTATTATTCTAATCCCATTGATTTTGAGTCGAAATAGACAATTTACCAGCACCGGTAAATAAAAAACTTATTCCAACCAGCATGTAGATAGCCAATAACTCCAAAGCCCAACCTCCATATTCGTTGAGTTTTAAAATATTAGATGTTTGTGCCAAGCAGATCGCAGTCAAACAATTTATCGCAAAAAATAGTCCAGCTAAACGTGTCCTAAACCCTACGATAATCAAGATTGGAGCCACTACTTCCCCTAAAAATACCCCGTATGCGAAGAATGAAGGTAAGCCTTTTTCAATCAGTAAGTTTTTAATGAAATCAATACCGTAAAATAATTTACTGATTCCATAAACTAGCATTGGAAACCCAATAGCAATCCTACTGATAAACATTCCTAAATCACTGTTTTTTTTCATTGTTGTGTGTGTTTAAAATTGATATTTAATAAAAGTCCCTGCGTTTTCAAGTGTTTTGTTATTATTATTGAATTGATCCAAATTAAGGAATAATCCATAGCTGACTTTTTTTTCTTTTAATCCCAATCGAATAAATTGGAGTCCTCTTTGATATTCCTCCAGATTTACGTTTGCGATAGCTAAGAAATTAAAATACAATTGAAGGTTTTCTGTAAGCCTTGGATAATATTCAATTGAAATAGATTGTTCAATTGTGATTCCTTTTTGATAGGTGGTGCCAATAGAATAGGCAAACGAATACGTTGGTTTTAGTATTCGGTACTGTGCAGAAATGGTAAAGAAAGAGCCAGGGTTTTTAATTCCTAAAGCGGCATTTAATGAAATTTTCTTTGAAATATTGTACGATAATGTGTTTCGTATAAAGAATATATTGTTTTTATTTTCTTTATATTCAGTGTCAAATAAGGTGAGATTATTTACCCTAATCTTATTGTTAAACTGGAAGTTAACATTATGTAAATACGTAGAAGAGCGGTGTCCGATGACTATATCGGGGACGTAGGTAAGTTGCTGCGCGGTTAGTTTGATTGAAAAAAACCAAAGAAGTGCAAACGCAATGTGTTTATTTTTCATTTTTGCTCATTTGAATTATAGAGCAAAAGTAGGGATGGCAGAAATGATAAAAATTAAGGTATCTTAAGAAATACCAGAAGCGTGTTTTTTTCGTAGAAAACTTAAAAATTCAGGGGTGATACCTAAATAGGAAGCAATTATATATTGGGGGAACCGTTGTTCGAGATTTCTGTAGTCTTTAATGAAGGCATTATATCTTGAGTAGGCATCAATACTCATGTTTTCGATTGTCCGCTCTTGCAGGGCAACATAGGCACTTTGCATTTTTAAGCGAAAAAAATCGGATAGATTTGGTACTTCTTTGTATAGTATTTCTAAATTTTTTTGGCTGATTTGGATAAGTGTAGTGGGCTCATTGGCTTGAATAAACATGCGGGAAGTTTTCCCACTTAAATAGCTATAAAGGTCATTAATCCACCAGTTTTCGATACCTAACTGTAAAGTATATTCCTGACTTTTTTCATCTATATAATAAACGCGCATACTTCCTTTTGCGATGTAACGCATATGCCTTGATACCTGACCAGGTTGGAGTAGGTATTCTTTTCTATTTATTTTTTTTATTTCCAATCTAGGAACAATTAATTCTACGTCGGTATCATCAAGGACAACGATTTCCTTAAAGTGTTTGATTAATTGTAAAATGCTATTATCCGTATCCATTTAAAATCGCGTATTTGGGCGTTATTATTTAAGGATTATATGGAATTTATACGGTTTGCCAGAGGGGCGCTATTATTGTTTTAGGGCTATTGTTCACTTTCATTAGTTGAGCACTCAGAAGCATAAAAGTAACGATACTTTTAAAGCAACTCAAAGACGCTACTTTATTTAGGTGAAAAAATTATCTAGCGGTTGTAAAATCGTGCAGCGTTAAACGAGGGGAGAAGCAAAAAAAAGCCCTAAAATTGATTTTAGGGCTTTCGGAAATGTGAGTATTTTCTTGTAAATTAGTGAAAATGAGTAATTTGGGCAGAGAGGAAGACAAAAGAACTTAGCCCGTAACTACTTGTAAATCAGACATTTAAAAGCTTCTTTTTATATATTATATCTTTGCCGTGATTGTCATTTTTGCATAACTTATGAACTATTTCTATAAGTTGCTGTAAATAAACGAGTTATTGCCGTAACCGTTAAATGTACCGTTATCGGAATTGTGACTTTACTCACTAATCAATCACTCTTCATCATAAAGGCTTTTGAGGTGCTGACGATAGGCATAAAGTATGCCTTCATCCCTTATAAGCCCTAATTTTATGAGATTTTCAATATGCCAATTAATATCGCTATCGCTGAACATTAGTTTATTTAAAGTAGCTAACTCATCTTTAGTAAACAAGAATTCACGGTCATATTTAAAAGTAAAGTATTCAGTATCAAGCTCACTATTACTTTCGCCTACTTTTACTTTTGTTATCTGCCCTGTCTCTTTATTTATGTATTTAGCTATTCCTATTTCATATTGTACCGCTAAGAACTCGCGTACATCATGTAAATAACTCTGTATTTGACTCTCTCTATTTCCTCTTCTTTCTTCGTAAAGGGATTCCAGCTTTACATAGTAATTAAGATTGGTAGTTAGAAGGTCAACTTCTTTTTCAAGCTCTTTTACCCGTTCATCGTTTTGTGGTTCGCCTGTCAGTAGTTCTATTACTGATACCCCTAACGCAAATGCTATTTTTTCCAGTTGCTCAATTGTTAGTTTTTCTCCCCGTTGTTCTAGTTTACTATAATGGGAGGCATCCATATCTAATGCCCTTGCCATGTCTGCTTTTCGTATTTTGTTAGCTGCCCTAAAGTATTCTATTCTCCCTGTTATGTCCATTTTGTCCGTATTTATGGAATTATTATACAATACTACGAATACTTATTTTTAAAAACATGGAATAATATTGCCATAATTAGGGAAATTTATTTTGTATTTATGGATATATTATTCCATGTTTGCAGACAAATAACTCCATATATTCAGTTATGACAACGATTGAACACCCTAAAACCCCGCTCCAAAGGGTAGTTAGCAAGTATGAGGAACATATTTGCGGCAAATGGAAGCCTAGCACTCAGTTTTACCAACGAACAGGGATTAACCAAAAACGATTTGGTATGATTCTACGTGGGGAACTTGATATGACATTAAAGGAAGCCCAATTACTTGCCAAATTTTTCAAGGTAAGTACAGATGAATTTAACGATTAACACAGTAAAGGCCGCGCACTGTCTCACCAGTGGCGGCCTTAGTAGTTTCACCATGTCCAACGAAAACAGGTCAAAACCATGTCAAAAGTACAAAAAAGTCATCTAACAAAACAGGTTAGAGCCGCCGAACGTAGTAAAACAAAATCACGGCCTAATACCGTAAGTATCATGTTTTGGGTACGAAAAAGCGAAGCAAAAGCAAAAACGGTGAGTGTTATTGTTCGACTGACACACAACAAAATAAGCCGTAACTATTCAACGGGAATAATCTGTAATCGGGCTGAATTTGATAAAGAGACCTTGAGCATCAAATACAACCCGGCTACTACTTTGGTACTCCAAGATTTGAGAGCCAAACTAAATGCCACCATTGCCGAATTTAAGCTAACAGCCCGCCCAATCAATTTAAAGGCAATTTGGCAGGTTGCCAATGGGCAAATGTTAAACTCCGATACTCCCAATTTAGAAAGCTGCCTCAAGCTATTTTTTGAGTTGACCAAAGAGCGGTTTAAAGCGGGGGAATGTGGCAAACACGTAATCCAAAAAGTAGCCAAATGGAACACCTGTATAAAGGGGTTTGCTCAAGTGCAATATGGCAAAAATGCTGAATTGGACGACATAACCCCGGCCGATGCCAAACGCTTCCAATTATACCTCAAAAATGAGCATAGTTACAGCCATAATGTAGCCTCACACATAGTCCAACACTTCAAACGGGTTCTTAACTATGCCCTTGAAAATGAATGGATAAACCGAAATCCATTTATGAACTATCGTAAAAAATTGGAAAAGATAAAGGGCGAAATTTTGACTGAATCAGAAATGGAAGAAATGCAAAGCTTTACAATTTTTGCCCCTATTCTTGACCATATACGTCAAGCCTTTTTATTCCAGTGCTATACCGGCCTTTCTTATGCCGAACTTTTGAGAGTATCTACGGCTAATATCTTGCTCGATGAAAAAACAGGCAATGAGTACATCAAGATAAACCGTAAGAAAACAAACGTAGAATCAATTGTACCCATAAACCACGAAGCCCGTCGAATTATTGACCTGTTTAAAGACCATCCCGCCCGAATCAGTAAAGGGGTATTGTTGCCGATTATAAGCAACCAAAAGTATAATAACTACCTCAAACAATTGGCCGGGGTTATGGGCATGACAAAACGCCTAACCTCACACGTAGCCCGTCGTACAGCGGCCACCTACTACTTAACCAAAGGTGTACCAATGGAGTCAGTTTCGGCAATGATGGGGCATACAAACACCCTCACAACCCAAACACATTACACCGTAACACGCCCGGAACGGATTATTAATGACTTCAAAAACAATGACATTAAACTTAGCGATGCAGGATGAATACACCAAGTTTACAATCTCAGCTCGATGACTTACCCAACAATGTAAATACGCTCAAAAATTATATCATATCATTGTTTGGTGTAATAGGTTCTCTAACACTTGAAAAGGCTGTTTTAAAGCAAGAACTATATGAAGCAGAAGAAGCACTTCTAAAGGTTCAGGAGGCGACTAAAACCAGCAGAGTATCCCTGTAAACAGATACGCCCACGGTAGGGCAACCGTGGGCGTTCGTACAATCTTTTTAAACAACTAATTTTTTCGTTTCTACACAGCAAATATATGGAAACTACTAAAAAACAAAAAGTTAAGGGTAAAACTTTACGGATTAATGAGATAGAAGATTTCCTTCTAGGAACAAACGAAATCCGTATAAATGTCATTACAAACACCGTTGAAGCACGCCCCAAAGGCCGTAAAGAACCATTTGCGCCAATTAATCAGGCTGATTTGAGTTACAACATTATGAAAGCAGGTTATACCCGTTTTGATAGCGAATTAAAGGCTATTTTGGGTTCTTCCATTATACCCAAATACGACCCCTTCAAAGAATACTTTGAGAGTCTTAGCAAGTGGGATAATTCACAGCCGGACTACATCCAACAATTGTCAACTTTTGTTAAAACCGATGACCAAAAATGGTTTGAAGCAATGTTTAAAAAAATGTTAGTTCGCGTCGTTGCTCAAGCCTTGGGAAGTAACCAATTTAACAAACATTGCTTTACGTTTGTGGGCAAACAGCATGACGGCAAAACGTCATTTTTTGATTTTTTAGTACCTGATAAATTAAAGCCATACTACAAAAAGGGGTACGACTTTCACGGCGGCCGGCAAAGTAAATTTTCGTTGGTTCAAAACTTCCTTATCAATCTTGATGAATTAGCACAATTTGACAAAAAAGACCTGAACAATGAGTTTAAATCAACCCTGTCAGAAAGTGGCGTTAAATATGCTCCGTTGTTCTCTGGTATAGAAGTTTTGTTCCCCCGTAGGGCTTCATTTGTAGCAAGTACCAACAACTCCGAGTTTTTGACGGATGAAACGGGTTCAGTCCGTTGGATAATCTTTAACGTACTGAATATCAACCACGATAACGGGGGAAAAGACGGGTATTGTCAAATTGATATAAACAACGTTTGGGCGCAAGCCTATGCACTTCTAAAAGGCGGTTTTAAGGGGGAATTATCGCATGATGATATTAACCAAACGGAGTTAATAAACCGAATGTTTATGCGTGTAACCTCTGAAATGAACCTCATAACCAAACACTTCAAAAGTGCCGAGAAAAGCGACCCAAAAGCTAATTTTTACCAATGCGTTGACATAAGCGAATACTTTAGAAATAAAGGATATGGTAAGGTGCATGAAGTACAAGTTGGTAAAGCGTTGGGCAGTCTGAAATGGAAGAAAGAACAGAAGTATTTACAACAGTTTGGCACTCAAAGGAAGGGTTATTATTTAATTGAAATTGAAAATCAACTTACTTAGTTACTTAGTCACTTATAAGTATTTAACTATCAACTAGTTATACTTAAAAATACTAAGTAAGATACAACCTACTTAGTCCTACTTAGTTACTTAGTCTGTCTTTAATACTCTACTAAGTAACTTGATTTTTAACAAAATTCACCTACTTACTTAGATTTTGTACTGATAATCAACGATTTACAGATAAAAAGTAACTAAGTAAGTAAAAATCAAAAATTCTCTACACCATTTGCACAAAACCAATAAACCGCAAAGGTGAAAAGTTGCACAAAACCAAGAAAACGAAGTGCCGCAACCTTTCACCCCAAAAGCCCTCAAAAGCTCAAATTAAAAAGCTCAAATCAACTACCATCGAACATGGAAAAGACCCAACAAGCCAAAGTAAAGTTTTACGTCAGAAGGCCAAACCCACAAAACGCAAACGCAACCCAACAACTAACTTTTAAAGTTGCCAACATGGGTAAAGCAATTGAAGTCATAAAGAAGGAAATCGCAAAAGGGGAAATCATTACAGCCGCTTACTTTGAGGGAAACACCAGAGAGCGAAATATCAGGATTGACCCCATTTTCTATGAATAGTTAATAAGAGCTTTTAATAAGAGCTTTTCTTCTTTTAGGGGTAAGGTTTTAAACCCCTACTTTGATAGCAAAAACAGACTCGACCCTTTGCCCAGGCTTAACCTGCAGCCGTCAATTTGCTATCAAAAACAAATCACTTTCATAACCTGGTCAACAGCTCTACGCGGCCATCAACCCCAAACACAAAAAAAATGATAGCAGAATCCAAAGACTTTAAAACCATCACCCTACGCGGGTTAGAAGATAAAAAGAACTTGGTCGAGATAATGAACCAAGTAATGAAGCAGGAAGGACTAAAAACGGGTCAAGCCGTCATTGAGTTTATCATAGCAGACTACGCCAAAAAAGCGGCCCGGCTTGAAGAAGTCACCCGCAAACGGGAGGCCGAAAAGAAACAGTATTACCAATGGCAGGCAACCAATGAAGAAGAAAGCGAAATTTTGAAAGGAAAGTTAAAAACCATTAAAACGGCCTTTCAGCTACTTAATGAGGTTGATATTTAGATAGAATCACCAATGGCAAGCCGTTTTTAATCCATGAAAACGAAGTATTGAGTAAAAAAAACGTTCTAAATCATACGTTTTGCACTCGTTTTTGAACAAAACCCCTGATAACTACCTATCAAACAGGTAGTTATTTTTTTGTCAATCAAATAAAGAACCCTGTTACACTCTATACTGTGGCCCGCACTTTATCGGTAGTGGAAATTGCCACCATACAAAATGGGAATATACCCCGCCCATTTATACGCTAAAAAGAGTATCATTTTTTTTTAGAACACCCCTTCATTTTTTCAAAAATTTGTGTCCTGTTTTTTTCAAAGTTGATTTTGTTGCTTTGTGGCTGTTCAATCTTTTAAATAAAATATAGCCATGAGTAGTAACAGCCTCAATTTTCTAGTACTCGCGACGGGTACACCCTCACGTCATTTGATTGATGCCATCACCAAGCGTGAACACACCTTTGAGCATCACAACCCTGACGACCTTTACCTTTTTGTTTCCGAATCAGAAAGCGGCTACGACCGTATTTACAACGGTTCGGCTACACTTGAGAGTCCCGTTAGACTCAAAGCAAAAAGTTATGATGCCGTCATCAGCAGGATAGGCGGCGGCTTAGTTCATGGTGCAAGCATTTTAAGACACCTAACCGACAATCTTGACATCTATTGCGCACAAGATGCCGACGGTCTGGAAACGGCCTCAAACAAGCTCAAGACCACTCAACGACTAAGCGCACGCGGTTTGCGGGTTCCCCTTACTACCTACGCCTCTAACCCCGTACATATTGACTTTCTTATCAACAAGGTAGGCGGCCTTCCCGCTATTGGTAAGCTACTCAATGGCAGTCAGGGTGTAGGCGTGTTCATCCTTGAGACACCACAAGCGGCCAATACTGCACTTGAAAGCCTGTATAGACTCAAAGCAAATGTTAAGATTCAAAAGTTTGTTAAAGCCGGCTCAAAGGATATACGCGCTATTGTAGTGGGCGATAAGGTAAGCGTAGCAATGGAACGCGCCGGCAAGAAGGATTTTAGGGCTAACATATCGCAAGGCGGTAGCGGTCGTAAAGTTGAACTATCGGATTCCGACGTTGACATTTGCATCAAAGCGGCCAAAGCGGTAAACCTTGATTTTGCAGGGGTTGACATCATCAAAGATGAGGACGGCAAAACGTATGTTATTGAAGTGAACGGCAACCCCGGTACGAAGATTATCGACATCACCGGTCACAACTATTTTAACGATTTGGTTGAATACATCGAAACGAAGGTAGAAAAAACCAAGAAGCCCGAAGAAGCAGAAGCAACCGCGCAAGCTGCCATACCATCCGCTAAAAGTTGGTTCAATGCACCTTGGAATAAATAACCAACTTAAACCGGATCGAAAAATGGCACGACCAAAAAAACAGGCTACCACTCAAGAAAAGAAAGTGTTGAAAGATGCTTTTGAAAGACTGCTTGAGAGAGCCGAATTAATGGAAAAGGTTGATATTTCCGCGCTGCCTTCATTGCAGGAAATAGAAAACACCCTTGTAAAACTGACTGTCATGTATGTCAAAGCATACAATCATGCTGCCAACACCTGTAATTTACCAGAGTTGGATGAGTCCTATGCCGCGCTGTTGGATGATAGCGCACGAAGGATGATAAAATCAATGTTGAGGCAACTGTCAGTTATTTACCCCTGAATTATCCAAAATATGAGAAGTCAACCGAAACATATTTCTGTTATTATTCAAATTGTATTACATAAAATTACTGTCAGATAATTTGATTTATTTCTTGTACATTAAACAAAAAACTCAGAATGTGTTTTTTGTTTAATGTACAAGAAATAAATTGTTATTTAGAATAAGATTTAAAAAAGTGTGCATAATTTTCAGGCTTTACTTCATCAATATTTGCTCCATGACGAACGTAATATTTCTTATCATAAATCATGGGTGTATCTAAGGAACTAGTTTTGAAAACAACTACATCTTTATCAAAATAATTTATTATTCTGATATTTTTTGAGAAGTAATCTTTAGCCTCATCGGAAATTGGTTGAGATTTAATTTTTTGTATTAGTTGCCTAAAGAAATCATCTAAATCTTTGGCAATACTTGGTATTTCATGTTCAATACCACTAATAAAGAAATTTCGATATGGTTGTGATTCAATACCATAAATTTCTTTTATTCTCAACGAATCTTTCCTTTTATCACAAACACCTACACAAACATATCCACTGCTTCTTGGTGAATTATTAGCAATTGCAGTTAGGGTTAAGATAATTTTATTAAAATTATCTTCATCAAATACGTTATTGCCATCTAAACGAGTAAATCCTTGTTTAAAATCATATGATGCTTGTTCTGTTTTAGACTGCATTAATATGGACTCGAACTCGGTAAGCCACTTGAAAGTAGCAGGGTCTGAAGTTTTATCTCTAAAACAAGAATTTATTATGCCAGCAATAGCATCTATATTTGTTGAGCGATTGGTTGCGCTCCAATTTCCACCTTCAGTTATGTTTATTTGGTTTGATAATCCACCAAGTTTTTTTATCAAATCAGTGTAACTATTTACCTCCTTGTTTTCTCTAAACATCAACTTATGTATAGCTAGAAATATAACTTGAAAATAACGAGGAATCCTTTGTGAATTATCTTTAAATAATAAATCCCGAAAGTTAACTCCTGAAATTGATATTATTTGCCTTATTACATTGTACACAGAAATAAATTGACTACGTAATTCGTTACTTCCAATTTTACGAAGGGCAACGTCAAGTTCTTCTGATTTTGTGCTCGATTTTAGCCCATAGTATTCGTCAAGAATTGTTGAACTAGTTGCAGGTATTTCGCTAAATGATATGGACGAAAGTAAATCAGCGACTATTTCCTCATCCCTAGATTCCCGCACCATTTCCTTAGTAATAATATTATTAGATACCCAAAAAATTTCATCAACATTTATTCCATAATCTAAACCTGTATTTGTAATACTTATCTCTTTCATCTGCTTAAGATTAAGGATGTCATCATGTGACACATCTGTCCTAATTTCAGATGAAACTAATCTTACTAAATCGCCAAAATTCTCTAGTGTTCCTGCCGCTCTTAATTCTTGCCTAGATAAATGACGTCCATAACTGTTTATCCGTATAAAAATTTCATCAACTTTGTTCGAATCTGTAAACGAATATATTGATAATGGAAGAATATAGCTAGAAAATTGCTCACATAGTTTTCTGTTTAATATTGGTTCTTTTTGAGTTAATTCTTCAGCGTCCAGTAGTGATTTTGATTCTACTAAAGTATTTAAATCAAAAAAATGTCCATTGTAGCTAAATTCACCTTGTATAAATGAGTTAATAGTATTCAGCCTCTGCATTCCGTCAATGATTTCGAAAGAATCTTTGCCATCAATTTCACTTTCTGCCAATAAAATCAATGGAACGGGAAGACCGTTTATTATTGAATCAATAAACCTTTGTTTTTCTTCAATAGTCCAAATCAACTTTCTCTGATAACGTCGATTAACGTAGAAAATGTCATTCTTGTAAAAATTAAAAATTCTTTGGACACTTTCATTCCTAATTGAGAGCTCAGTTTGTATTGAGGTTGAAATAGGTTTTATTTCTTTCATTTCAATATAAATTAATATAATACTTAAGTTTTCATTATAAAAATAGGAAACTATAATTGTATACTACCTTTTAATCAAAAAGTTATCAAACGGTATGAATGTTTATCCTCCCCTAATCATAGATAACATTAATGAATAATACTGTAAGTACTACAAATATCTTAGAATAGTTTGTTTTGGACTCTTTAATCGTTCAAGGAAGGCGTTAATAACCGTTAGCAGGCTTTACATTTGAGTTACGCTAATCGGTAACGTTTTTAAGGGAAAACCCCTCAAATCGCAAGATTTAAGGGGTTTTTGAGTTTTTTGCAGAGAGGAAGAGATTCGAACTCTCGATACGGTTGCCCGTATACACACTTTCCAGGCGTGCTCCTTCAACCACTCGGACACCTCTCTGTTTATTTCAGGTTGCAAAACTAATCCAAAGTAGGCGGACACACAACTATTACCGACAGAATTTAAGGGCATCTGCGAAAAGAATTGGCACTGCAGAATGCAAATGATTTGTGGTTCAATGAGTATTTAGGCGGGTGAAATGGATTTCTTTGTTGAAGTTACTCTTTTAATAAACGTATTAGGATGAAAATGAGCTGCTTATCGGTGTCATTATTCGCGGCTATCATGAATAATGAAATGACCATCCCAGAATATGCCCGCCTTTGCAAAAATCTGGGACTCGACGGTTTTGATTTGGGTATTACTTTAATCAAAAATCACACGCCCAAGTACATTGCTCAGCTAAAAAATGAGATAGCCAAAGAAGGTATCCCGCTGATCATGGTTACCACTTACCCCGATTTTACGCATCCAGAGCATTTGCAGCGGGAGCGGGAATTTGATTTTTTAGTGCATGATATTGCGTTGGCCTCGGCCTTAGGGGCCAAATTTGTACGCGTAACTGCTGGGCAGGCGCATCCCAGCACCCACGAGGAGGACGGCATAGGGTGGGCTATCGAATACCTAAAAAAGGCGGCGCCCGTGGCCGACAAATACGGCATCAAGCTCGTGTACGAAAATCACGCCAAGCCGGGTGCGTGGGAGTATATCGACTTTAGTAATCCTCCCGCCATTTTTTTGCAGATTGCTGAAGGCCTGCGCGAAACGTCGGTCGGGATTAATTTTGATACCGCCAATATTTTAGCCGCAGGGTACCCGAATACCGTTGAAATTCTAGACGCCGTTTTTGACAAAGTATTGACCATCCACGTAGCCGAAACCGCCACATTTGGGCAATTGCAACCCGTTGCGCTTGGGACTGGAATCGTGCCTTTTAGAGAGATTTTCAGTTATTTAAAATCCAAAAACTTTGACGGATGGCTTTGTTTGGAAGAGTGGGCCAACAAAGGGAGAGAGGGCATTCAAGAAAGCGTAACATTTGCCCGTCAGACTTGGACAGAAGCTTGATGCAGGCTAACATTTTTAACATTCTACTTTCAAGATGAAATTCGGGAATAGCGTTTTTCTTAGCAGTTGGGCTTTGATAGGTCTTTTGGGTTTTAGGTCTTATTTTTCGAGCAATGAAACCAGTCAAGGGGAGAAATCGGCCTCTGCTCTACCAAACATCGTTGTTATTTTGGCCGACGATTTGGGCTACGGTGATTTGCAGTGCTACAACCCTGATTCGCAGATACCGACGCCTCATCTTAACCAATTGAGTCAGACAGGGATTCGGTTCACCGATGCTCATTCAGGCTCGTCGGTTTGCTACCCGACTCGTTATGGATTGTTGACGGGACGCTACGCCTTTCGGTCGCCTTTAAAGAAAGGGGTCTTGGGGGGATTTTCTCCTCCATTGATTGAAAATGAACGATTTACCATTGCCGATTTGCTCAAGAATGCGGGTTATCAAACCGCCGTTGTTGGCAAATGGCATTTGGGGCTTGCGTGGCCTCATCAAAATGGGGCAATGCTACCGCCTCGCTCAGAGCCTGATGTGTGGCCCACGGGCGACGGACTGAATATTCAGGCGGATTTGACCCAAGGGCCCAACGATTTAGGGTTTGATTATAGTTATATTATCCCGTCATCCTTGGATATTCCGCCTTATCTCTATCTTGAAAATGGTAAACCCACCGAACGAGAAATCGTGGAATTGGCTGGGAATAACGAACCTAGGGGCATATTTTGGAGAACGGGGCCCGCTGGAAAAGGCTTTAACGTAGAAAATACTTTGGATATTTTGGGGCAAAAAGCGCAGCAATACATGACCGAAATGAGTAAGCAGAAAAAGCCCTTTTTTCTGTATTTACCCTTGACGAGCCCTCATACCCCATGGGTTCCGTCAGGGGAGTTTCGGGGGAAATCCAACGCGGGTATTTACGGGGACTTCGTGATGCACACCGATTTTGTAGTGGGAAAGATGTTGGCGAAACTGGAAGCGTTGGGATTAAAAGAAAACACCCTTGTTATCTTCACATCCGACAACGGAGCAGACTGGAAGCCAGGCGACAAGGAGAAATTCCCCAAGCATCGGGCAAACTATGGGTACAGAGGCCAAAAGTCGGATGTTTGGGAAGGCGGTCACCGGGTTCCTTTTCTTGTCAGTTGGCCACAAGTAATCCATAAAACCCGTACCATTGACCACACCATCTGCCTCACTGATTTGATGGCTACGTTTGCTTCTCTCACCAATCAGTCGCTACCATCAAATGCAGGTCAGGACAGCTTTGACCTCTCCAAACTCCTTACAACCTCGCCCGCCCAAAAGCCCGTACGACAAAGTATTATTCATCATTCGATTGATGGAATGTTTGCCATTAGGTCGGGAAAGTGGAAATATATTGACGGTGCTGGCAGCGGTGGCTGGTCAAAAGGGCCAGCTAATCATAGAAATCCTGCTTTGCCCACTCAACTGTATGACCTTGAAAATGATCCAGCGGAAACGAATAACTTAATGGAGACATATCCGAAAGTTGCGGCTAATCTGCAAGCTTTATTAAAACAACAACAACAAAACGGCTATACCCGAAATGGCGCAAAAGAGTAAACTTTCTACCGGATAGAAGAAGTGGAAGACGGGTTTTGTAAAATGCTGAGATGATATTTTTGAAAAAATGAGTTTACTATTTTTCGGATTGCGCCTCATTTTACAAAAAAGGCTAAAAAGTAAAAAGCCCCAAAACACTTGGTTTTGAGGCTTTTAGCGTTTCCGCAGAGCGATTTTGTGACCCATAGGGGAATCGAACCCTTTATTGATTATCAGGCACTTATAGACTAAAATCTAAACAGCGTACTGTAAAACGTACTAAATTTTGATTTAACAGACTAAGATATACAAAGTACAAAATTCAATCAACTGACTGTATATCAGCAATTTAATTAATAATTAGTACAATGAACTTATTGTACTGTAAACCGTACTACAAAACGGGTTCACTTGTGTTTACTATGTAGCTGCGATATGTGGTAATTAATCTTTTTAATCCAAACGAGGTTACAGAATTAATTTAATATGTGTTTTTGGCCTCCCTGCTTTCGCTTTAATTACTGGCTTTATTGTCCAACGTGCTTCTACTTCTAAAGTAAAATCCTTATTATATTCTAAAAAATGTAAGGTTACATTAGGATTTCCAATATTGCTGACCCGTATTATTTTCATCCCATTAACCAGAGCGTTATAACATGGTAAACTAGAGACTTTTAGTTTTCCCCATCCCAAGCCTTTATCATTTGTTCCTTTTATTTCAAAAGACTCGGTTTTCCCTAGATAGTTAACTTCGATGTCAGCACCGTTTTTACCATTTGTGAATGTAGCGTTAGAATCTAATGACAGATAATATTTTCTAACAATATAAACGGCCCAATGCCCTACATGACTATTTTTTTCTATATTAGGATAAAGAGTTGAAATCTCTCGAAGCTCATCCAATGTTAATTCAAATGGTATAGGTTGCATTGTTTTTTTTATTTTAACATATTAATTATAATACAAAACACGGCTTACTCATCTTTTATGAGTAGCTGCGACACATGGTAAACCTCATCACAATCCACAAATGAGAACATAACCCCGTCAATAATCTGCCATGCTTTACGCTGTTGGGCAGATAGTTTTTCTATGGAAGGAAACGGGGTTAAAGGCGTTACAATTCTACGACCGTCTAAGAGTTCTACCCACATTTTACCTTGTGGTGTAAAACCTAGTTTTTTGATAGTGTGAGTTAGTAAAGACTTTTCTTTATCATTTGCAATTAGCTTTTTTATTTCCCGTTGTACTTTTTTGGGTAAAGCTTTGTATAACTCATAAAGTCCTTGTGCAGCATTCATAATGTTGTTTTCTCTCATACTACTTGCCTCTTTTTAAGCTACCGTATTTTATTTTCATGTTTCTTCTGTACAATTACTGTTGTTGAGGCTTTACTTTCTCCAACATTCTAAGATTTCAACCCATGTTTTACCCTATGGTGTACAACCTATTTTTGGTATCTTACGATACATTCATTGAAATTATAAATTGGTCGAAAATTAGCCTTTAATCTAACTCAAATCCAGTTCTTGAATCAAAGCCTTTTACTCCTAGCGGGTTATTCTCAAATTTTACCATTCGCATCATCTGCTGTACAGTAGGATTTGTATGAACAATATATTTCTTAAAATACTTAACAAACATCTCATCCTTTATCATTCCAGTCCACATAATTAACGATGATAATTTTCTGTGTTTCTCATTGGTAAAAAGTTCTTTCATGGTTTCTTCAATTTCATGGTCTGAGAATTCATAAGTTGTATCGTGGCTGTATATTTCATCTAATTTCTCACTTGACAATTCCTCAAGCTCTTTGTTTGTAATTTTAACAATGTTGTTGTTGTCTAAATAAACTAGCGTTCCAAAATGGTTTTCTTCTATTGCAATGTCTGTAAATAAGCCTTCTAAAATCTCATTTAAGTATTCTTCGCAGATTGTTAACTTTTCAGTTAAGTTTCTATTTATGAGTTCTTTGTCTTTCAAGGCGTCCTCTAGTCCTTCAACCCGTTTCTTTAATTCTTCGTTTTGTTTCTGTAAAGCCTTTTCATTTTGGGAAGGTTCCGAATTTTGAGGTTTGCCGCTTAAAATTTCAATCAGCGTGACATCCAGAGCTTTTGCAATTTTTTCTAACTGCTCAATAGACAGTTTACTTCCTCTCTTTTCCAGTTTGGAGTAGTTAGACACATCAACTTCTAGCACAGCAGCGACTTCTGCAAGCTTTATCCTTTTTGATTCTCTTATCTCCTTAATTCTTGTTTCAATGTTCATAATACAAAGTTAATGGTAATACTATACTAATATATTATGTTAATTTACCAAAATATTGGTGTTAATATTTGTTTTATTGGTTAATAAATACAAATTTTGTGGTAAATATTAACTAAAACATTAAAGTCTATGCTAGGAACACCCTTACAAACGGCTGTACAATCCTTTGAGGATAAGTACCTCACGAAATTTCAGCCCACAACTAAATTTTATCCATACGTGGGTATAAACCGCATTCGATTCTGGCAACTGGTAGAAGGAAAAAAACGTCCAACCTATGATGAAGCTGTTAGCCTTTCTAAGTATTTCGGATTACCACTTGAAGTATTATTTAATCAAAACCCTACTCCGTTGGCGCGGAAGTAGGGCTTAATCATTTCACAATCAGCTATTAATTGTAAAGCTTATGGCAAATTTAAGAAAAAAAGCATCAACCAATCCCAAACCCTATTTTAAGACAAGGGTAAACCACCTACACATGGCGGTCAAATTTGGGGGAAAAGAAAGCAACTATCGGAGCATAGGGATAAAGATAGAAGACGGTGAGCGATGGCATAACGCAACCCGTTCGATTATTCCCAATGACCAAAAGACTGCACTTGTCAGGCAGATAGAAACAGATTTGAACGAAATCTACTACACGTTCAAAGCAAAACGGCAAAGTATCAATGCAAATATGTTGCTTGACTATGTAACCAATAAAAGGGACTGGACAAACGACATCCCCAATTTATTGGGCTGTATTGATTCGTATATCGAAAGCCGTAAAGATGAACTGGAAAGTGGTTCAATCAAAAAAATAACCTTTGGGCGTTTTAGAGTTCGTAGAAATAATATTGCTGACTTCTTAACCCGAAAGTACAAAACTCACTATCTGCCTTTAGACCAAATACAGCCTATTATTTGCACTGAATACAAGACATTTCTAAAAACCCAAAAAAAGTACTGTAAAGAGGTAATAAACAAGGATTTAGGGTTTATGAAGCGGGTTCTTAATTTTGCTATTTTGAATGGGTGGACAGAAAGAAATGTATTTGGTACTTACAAAGCAGACCCCGTAGAACGCAATATTAAACCTCTCATGTTAAATGAGTTACGGCAAATTGAGGGGTTGCAAAATTTAGACCCAAGAACGGATAAAGTACGCTGGATTTTTGTTTTTTCCTGCTATGCAGGTCTTAATCATTCCGATATGAGGGTACTTCGCCCCCAACATTTAGAAAAGCTCTCAGATTCTGTTATCCTTTTGAGGCAACCCCGAACGAAAAATAATAAAGGGCGTGTAGTGCCTTTACCACCTGTAGCGCTAAAAATACTTGAAATGTATTCAGACCATTGTAAAAAAACGGGTTTGTTATTGCCTACTGAATTAGCACAAAAAGCGAACGATAGACTAAAGGTTATTCAGGCTCAAATCAAATTTGACCGTTTCCCGCTTACTACACGAATAGGTCGTTCAACCTTTTCTACTCTTTTGGCAAATTTGGGCGTACCAACGGACATTTTAAAAAATGCTACTGGTCACACCAATACGCAGACCCTTACAAAGCATTATGCTAAATACCACGATGAAACCACTATCAACGCGGTAAATGAAGCCTGGGCAAAATTATGACCTTAACAAAACAAAAAAGACCTGCCAAACGGTAGGTCTTTTTCTAATGCCAAGAATCTTTCAAAATACCTGATTCCCCAATCAGGTCAAAACTTTAAAAGCATGAGTAAAACTACTAATATTCCTGATAAAAAGCAAGTTAATAAGCTAAAATCTGAGCCCAAAACATCAGGTATTCAAGGCGGTACTACCACTGAGGAAGAGGATGAAAAGACCAAACAAAATTTAAAAGAAAAGGCTAAAAATTACATCCGGATAGCGGATAGTTATTACAAGATTGTGTATCGACCTGATAAAGAAGGGAAACCTCTTAAAGATTATTTGAAGCTGAATAAAGGCACTATCATTGATGACCATACCCACGGAGTAATCAAATACATTTCCAAATATGATGATTTTTGTATGGTCGCCTCTCACACCAACTACAGACAGGTAATCAACGGCTTCTATAATGAATACAGTGAATTGACTCACAAGCCAAAAGAAGGTAATTGTAATACAATTTTAGGCATTATTCAGCACGTATTTGGAGAAGCCTATTATGATTTTGCACTTGATTATTTGCAGTTGCTTTACACAAATCCTTATGAACGTTTACCAATTTTGTTGCTTGAATCTCAGGAAAAAAATACGGGAAAGTCAACGTTTGCCAACGTGGTTTATAAGATATTCCAAGATAATGCCATTAAAATAGGCAACAATGACCTTCAAAGCGATTTTAATTCTGTTTGGGTAAAACGTCTGGCAATTATTGTCGATGAAACATCATTGGAAAAAAAGGGCATTACTCAAATGTTGAAACGTTTCAGTACAGAAACGGGAAAAGTAACGGTCAACGAAAAGAACAAAGCCCAATCCGAAGTTGATTTTTTTGGCAAGTTCATTTTTGTTTCCAATGAAGAAGGGAAAGCCCTTTTCATTGAACGCGGAGACCCCCGTTGGGCAGTATTTAAAGTGCCTACATTTGCCGAAAAGGGTATCAAAGACAATCCTTTAATTGAGTTATTGATAGAAAAAGAAATCCCTCATTTCCTTCATTTTTTGGTCAACAGGAAGCTTTGCTACAAAAAAGAAAGCCGAATGTACTTTGCTCCTGTGGTTTACCAAACTGCACAACTTCAATTGTACTACGATAACAGTATCAGTAGGGTAGGGCGAATGATTAAACAACTCATTATTGACACGTTTGACATATACCCCGAAGAGCAATTACTTTCCTTTGGTATTGCCGACATCGTTGATGAATTGAAGGTTGAATTAAAGAATATAACGCGTGAGCAAGTCAAGTATGCCGTAGAAAGAGAGCTAAAGTTAGAGTCCGAGGAAAGAGGCCGCTACACCTATCACAGCCGAAAAATTGCCGAAATGAGTAAAGAACCCTTTTTAGGTAAGATTCCCCAAAATAAGTCGTATTACAACTTTCACAAGTTTGATGCTGAATCATGGAAAAGTACAAATGACTCTCTCTGATTTTGGAACATTTGGAACACCTTTGGAACAGAGTTGCAACATTTTTGGAACAGAAAAAAGCTTCAAAAGTGCCACTTTCAAAAATGAGTAAAAAAATGGAACAATGGAACAAAGTGATATATATCATTGATATTCATTTATTTATACTGTTCCAAAATTGTTCCAAACCTGTTCCAAATGTTCCAGAATTTTAGCCTTTTTTCAGTTTGTTCCAAATGTTCCACTTTTTTGATAAAACGCTGAAAGTGGCACTTTTGAAGGCATTTGCAAAGGGTCAATACAATTTTTAAAGTTTGTTTTAAGCCGCTAAAAAGAAAAGAAGAAATGATACCAAACGAAGTAATACAACGCCTAAAGACTATACCGATAACGGCCTATCTTTCGAGTATGGGCATTGAACCCGAAAAAGAGCAAAACGGGCAATTGCTTTATTATTCTCCCTTCAAAGACGAACATTCCCCGTCATTTTTTGTAAACCCACATAAAAACGTTTTTAAAGACTTTACGACCGACGACAAAGGAGGTGATGTAATCACGTTAGTACGTCGCTTAAAAGCCTGTGATTTTGCCAATGCCGTTCAATTACTGGAAGCGTTCGACGGAATAACCCGTTCTTTTTCTTTTAGCGGCTCAATAAAGCCCTACAATGAAAAATCAGCGATTGAAGTACTCAAAGTAAAGGCACTGGAAAATAAAGCCTTGATAGCGTATTTGGGCAATGTACGAGGCATTCCGTTTGCCATTGCTTCCAAGTACTTGAAAGAGTGTTATTTTAAAGTCAACGACAAAAATCAGTTTGCTGTTTGCTTTGAAAATGATTTGAAGGGTTTAGAACTGCGAAACGTTTATGTACAGCTATCGACCAACCCCAAAGCGATAACCACGATGAAAGGAACGGATAATTCAACAGCGTTGATTTTTGAGGGCTTTATTGATTTTCTCTCATACATCGTTTGGCAAGGCAAAGAACCGAATTGTGATGTTATCGTATTCAATTCTATTTCCAATATCCCAACCTCAATCTCATTGCTTAAAACGCATCAAACGGTTTATGGCTACCTTGATAACGATGGCGGAGGGGAAACGGGAATGAAATCCCTAGCGATGGCAGGGATAAACGTAACGGATTGCAGGGAGTTGTATAAACCCTATGAAGACGTAAACGATTATTTGACGAAGTATTTTTTGATGCGGTAACCGTTTCCCTACGCGCGTGCCGACACGCACGCGCGTAGGGAGGCAGAAAATTAGGCAGAAATGATGGCAGAAAACCAGTCAAAATGGCTGTTTAGGCCACCTTTAAACCACCAATAACCCGAAAATAAACCAACAATAACGCGAAACTAAACCAGAAACAACTCAGACACATGGAAAAGAAGAAAAGCAACCGCAACTACAATTTTGTAAGCGTTAAGAAAGACAAAGTTCATTACGAACATTATGGAAAAGTAACGGAGATAGGGATGTTTTACCGCAAAGAGTGCCTTTACTGCAAGGTGAACTTTGAAGCCCGTAGGGTGGATACTGCCTTTTGTTCGCATAATTGCCAAAAGGCTTATCGAAGGAGACAAATAAGGGAATAAACCTAAATATTGTTAAGAATTACTTTATATACATACTAAAACAATTAGGGAGGTAATTATTCTGGTTTTATAACTTTCCCTAATTTAATCATTGCATTGATAATTTGTGATGCTTTATAATTTCCAATCTGTAATTCATCAGCAATTTTTTTATGAATTCCAGTTTCCCATTTTCTATCCGACGGTAAAAGCTTCTTTACCTTTTCCATTAATTCAAAATCAAGCGGTTCGGACGAAACTTTACGTATGCTTGAAATTTCAAGATGTTTAACCGTTTCTTCATCTAGTCTGTCAAATACACCTAAAGCTTGTAAGCCATTTTTGATTGAGGTAAATATTTCTTTTCTGATTATACTGAGACCTTTACCAAAAACTCTATCTCTTGATACATCATATTCGATATCTTTCACCCCTAAAACTTCAATATCCAAAACTACTGCTGTTTGGCGATTCTTCATATTAAATAGGCTTCCAATCTTTTTCAACCTCATCATTATTCCATTTACTGTAATTCTGCTACCGCCTGCAAAATTTTCAAAAAGATATGTATCTTTTAGTGGGTATAAACCCCAAGATAATTTACCTGATTTGTCATAATAACAAAGTGTTTCATCTGGGTTTATAAAGAAATAAAAAATACATTTTCCCTTTAATAAATTACTAAATCTACTAAGGTCAATCTGAACAAGTTCAATATTGAATTTTTTTAATTTTTCATTCATCTTATTATTTACACTTATGTAATTATCTGATACAATAGTAGTTTTACCTGAAGAATCATATAATTCTATTGGAATTTGAGGTCTTATAACATTCTCTTTAATATAGCCGTATAGTTTTGTAGAATAAGATTCATCGTCATGGCCTTTCCTTAAAAGAACTTCAATTGTAGTACCTTGAATTCCAAATTCTTTTTCTGTTACAACTGCTAAAGAATCAGTTCCATCAATCAGCAGTGTTCTTTCCTTAAAGTCATTTCTAAGTGAAAATGCGTTCTTAGTTGTAACTTTAATTAATTCACCTATCATAAAAACTGATAACAAGCCAATACCGAAACGAGATATTGAAACAAAATCATCAACTTGGTTTTTTAATGAAAATCGCTTAAAATCACTAGAACTATAATAACTATTTCCAATTTTAAAAAAGTAGTTTGAGAGTACATATTCATCCATACCTATCCCATTATCAATTATTTTTAACCAGCTTCTAGAATCTGAGTCTTTATGAATTGAAATCCTAATCAATGGGCTGTAGCCAACTTTTTCTACTTTAGCTCTTATAATACAAGCATCAATAGAATTTTGAATAAGCTCTCTAAGTGCAACTGGGGAATCTATATAAAGGTTTTCTCCCATAAGTAAATTCACAATTGCTGACTCATTCAGCTTTATAGAAAAATCTTTATAAATATAATCAATAGAACGAATATTTGCCCTTATTAAAAATGGTAAATTTAATTTATATTTTAATTGAACTTCTTGAGAGTTCGAATTTATTATCGTCTGTGTCTCTCTTATTTCTGACTCAATAATCTTACAGAACTCTTTTATAGTGTGCTCAATCGTTGGATGGCGACTATCTCCCGAAATTACTATTTCGTTGTCATATATAGCTATAGAATGAATAGATAAATGTTTATTCCATTCTCTTAAAGATATTTCAAAACCAGGAAGCAATTTATTTTGAATGCCTAATGAGTTAAATAGGGATTTAGGTGTTCTCTCTTTATCGAAGTCTAAAATGTCAACAATTCTTAAAACAGCAGCGCAAAATTGAGAGTTTAGTGGGAGATTATTTATTAATTGATTTCTTTGAAAACGTTCATTATAAATCCCCTTTGTTTCAATCAAAGCATTTGCTCCTAAATTATGGCTTACACAGATTTCAATTAGCTCATTTTCGAAAGAAACTCCACAAACTTCAAATAAATCGTTCCTTCCAAAGGTTTTTTTAACAGTATCTATTAATTCTTCATATCGTAATTTTGTAGCATGAAGAGGTCTTAAAAAATCTGCTAAGGCTGCTTCTGTCAATTGATATAAAGTAGTTTCATAAGTAAGTGTATCGCTACTAGTTTTTCCATTATCATCCAAAATAAGTTTTCGAATTCGTTCCATTTTCTCATCATATTCTGTATGAGTTTGAATAAATTCAATAAAATCAGTTGATTTTATTATCCTCTCCCGTTCGATTTGAGTTACTACCATTCCCAAATCATGTAGGTAAAAAGACATTATTAGAACAGAAATCTCTAATGATGATAACTTCTGAAGCGTCTCTTCAGGTATGATAAATCCAGCTAAATGGAGTAGTTTTTTTGAATGATTCGGATTATGAAGAGTATAATCTTTAAATGGTCCTGCAATTATTAACTCTTGAAGCGGCCTTACAGTATTGATGAAGTTTGTCACTTTATCTACTAAGCCATCACTAGGAGAACTTATTTTTAAAAGTAGAGCGTATAATTTTGTATCTTGGTAATTTTCTGGAGTTTGAGTAATAATAGTAGACATTACTGCTAATGATAGTTTATTTAAATAATATGAATGATTTAATAATTCTATACATTAAGTTAATATAATTAAGGTTTTACTCAAAAAACCACAGTACGTTTTATAAAAAATTCACAGTACGTTTTGAGATGGCCCAAAAAGCAAAAAGCCCCAAAACGTGATGTTTTGGAGCTTTTTCGTTTCCGCAGAGCGATTTTGTGACCCATAGGGGAATCGAACCCCTGTTTCAACCGTGAAAGGGTCGTGTCCTAACCGCTAGACGAATGGGCCGACTGGTTCCATATATTCGCTGCGTGGGTGAAACGTGGTGCAAAGGTACGTTTAAATTTGACAGTGTCAACAGTTGGGTGAATATTTTTTTGAATAAATATTTTTGGGTACTGATAATCAGTACTTTTGGATGAAAAATATTTTTGAAATAGTTTTAACAAGTATGGACACGTCGATAAAACATTTATTGAAAGAGCTTAATTTTAGCGTAAAGGGAAGTTTGTGGGTTGAAAGTGCCGAAGATCGGTTCTTAGGGCCTGGTAGGGTAGAGCTTTTGGAACACATTGATGAAATGGGTTCTATCAATCGGGCGGCCAAGCAAATGGGCATGTCTTACAAAAAAGCATGGGAGATGGTCAACTCACTTAATGCTCAATCAAGCAGCCCTCTGGTACTGACACAGACGGGAGGTGAAAAAGGGGGAGGTGCTATTATTACGAAAGAAGCCCGTGAGTTGATTGCCTTTTATCATCGGTTGAGACAACGGTTTCAGATTTTTTTGGAAGAAGAAACAAAACAACTTAACGCTGATTAAATTTTTCTGATAAAGTTTGTCTTGACACTTAAATAAAATTTTCTACTTTTGCACCCAAGAATCGGGATATAGCACAGCCAGGTAGTGTACTTGTCTGGGGGGCAAGGGGTCGTGGGTTCAAATCCCGCTATCCCGACATCTGAAAATCAAGCACTTACGACGAAAAGTTGTAAGTGCTTTTTTCGTTGGTTTAAACATAGTTTAAACAATCATCGAATAGTTTAAACCTATAATTAAGGCTTCATTGTTCTCATTATTACAAATGAATGTCAGTCAAAAATCCTTGACATCACCCTGTATCATACTTTTGCGGTGAGTTTTTTAGATTGTCAGCAATCCAGTTTCTTAACCCTAAAGGAGCACTTACCTCAAAATCCATCCCAAGTTCAACTATTTTAGATATCAGTTCTCGGTTTGTATATATCTGAATCCAAAATGTTCCGACACTTACAGGCTATTGGCGGTGATGCTCTTTAATTTTTCAAAAACTATGATCTTGTTAATATGGCCAGGTAACTTTTGTGTAAATTGCCAAAGCATTGTACCAATAGGGGAATAAACAAAATAGCTCGACGTTTACCCCCACCTAAACCACATCATAGAGTATGGATTCCAACTTTTTCTTTCTTAAAGACGAATTTCCCATTCTCTTCAATATCGGGGTGTCCGCCGAAAATTACCTGCATCGAGGCCCCGTCTATTGCCTTTCCAAGCTTCGGTTGTTTGGGGAGAAGTTGACACAACTGCTTTTTGAAGAACATGCCCTCGAATTTCCTCTCGACAATTCATTTCATAACTAATCGGTGATGCTGACAGAAGAAGATATTCTGTCAACGGTGGTGAGAGACATGCTGTTTCTACTGAAAAAACGACTAGGTAAAACTGGAGTTTATGGAGGGGGGATATGTTAAACGGGTCAGGAATTCATAACAGTAGCAACCACCAAAACATAAGACTCATTACAGAGGTACAGTCTGGCTTTTTTTCTTTAGATTATGACTGTCCTGATATTTTTTAGGCGTCATCCCGACATATTTCTGGAAAACTTTGTTGAATTTGATGTGTTGCGAATACCCGAGTCGTTGGGATATTTCAACCGCTCTAAAACCCTGCAAAAGCAACGTTTTAGCATACTCTATTCGTTTCTCCATGAATAATTGGTGAAAAGTTTTTCCATAAACAGCCTTAAACCCATTTTTAAACGACCCGATAGAAATCCCTAATTCAGCCGCAATTTTACCCTCTTTGGGAGGAAACTGTTCTATATTACTTTTAAAGTATTTTAAACAGATAGATTCAAATACAGCCACTTTCGAGTTAACAGAGACAAAAGCACTGTAGGTCTTTGTATCCTGCTCTGTCTCGGAGGAAGAGTCAATTGTTTGGGGTGAGTTTTCGCTGTGAGTTGAAGAGGTTAGGGTAAAAGAAATCTTATTGGACAGCAGTAGTGCGACTACCGTTTGAGCGTTTTCGGCTGGAATCACAAGTTCAACAGTCGAAGGGATTTGGATCATATTCACGATTTTTCAAAGTAGGAAGTATTGGGTGAGTGATTGAATTTTTGCTTAAACACACGCGTAAAACCCGATGGATGGTGATAACCAACTTGATAGGCTACCTGAGTAATAGAATATTTCCCTGTTTGAAGCAAGCTCTGGGCATACATCATTTTTTTTTCTAAAATGTGCTGATGGGGGCTGGTCTTAAACAATTCAGAAAATAAATTCTTGAATTTACTCACACTCATTCCGGCCATTTTTGCCATTTCGTTGATTGAAGGAGTAGATTTCTTAAAATCGTACGTTATTTGCGCCTCTACCTCTTTAATCCTTCGTAAATCAATTTCCTTGAAATTCTTCGCGGTTTTGCTTAAAATTTGTGTGTACAAATCATCTATAAAAAGAAGGATAAACTGAAAAAAGTAGCTTTTTGCCAGCAAGTCAGGATTGACCGCCTGCTGATATTCTTTGTGGAATAGTGAGTATTTCAAAGTGAATAAACTGTATTGATTATTCCAGTTACTTAGCACTTTAGCGATAATATCATCTAAGTCTGAGGGGAGATTTCTAACCTGATTAATAAGCCAATCAGTGCGAATTCCCACCACAAAAGGTCGCCCTTGGTCATAAATAATACTTATTAAACAGTAGTCGCCTTCAATGATACTTTGAAGTGAATCAGTTAAGACACGTAAATCTTTGTTGTTTCCAGGTAATATTGAATAAAAATAAGTGTAGTCCGACCCAAAATCGAACAATTTAAGGTTGTTTCTGACCCTAGCTCCGCTGGGTTCATCAAAGGGTTTTCTTTTGAAGTACGTTAAGTAAAAATCTAACTTTATGCTGGCCATGAGGTAATGCACTGTATGTGTACAAAACCAAAAATGGTATATTTTTATATTCCATTTGGAGCAAAATAGCTAAAAATATGGTAAATGGTATATTTTTGGTGGTAACTGGATCATTTTGCATTATATATGTCGTTTTAGCAAGCTGTTCAGCTCTTTTCTAAAACTCTTCCCCACAGGAAGCACTACCAGCCCTGCCAGTTTAAGTGTATTGGCCTCCGATTGCTGAATATGTACTTTATTAACCGCAAATTTGTGATGGATACGAATAAAATGTCCGTTTAAATCTTCTCCCAACAGCCTAGTCAATGACTTTTTTAGCACGTACCTTTTGGAGAACGTATGTATGTAACAGTGGCTGTCGTCTGCTTCGATATAAACAATTTCAGTAAACCAAACCTGCTCCTGGTGACCTGGCTTGCTGCTCAAGTACAGGTACTTTTTGTCTATAAAATTATATTGTTTACTTTTTTTGTGCGCTTCCAGAGTGTTTTCGATGGCCGATTGAAGCGTAATAGCATGAAAAGGTTTAATCAGGTACTGAACGCTGAGGTTCTTTTGTGCCTCTAAAAATAGCTTTTGGTCTTGGGAGGTGGTCATTAGTACGACGGGTACGAGAGTATCCCTAAGTATTTTAAGAAGCTCTATACCGATAGGTTTGTTTTCAATCATAATATCTGACAGAACCAAATCAACCTCGTGGTCATTAAGATACTTAACAAGATCTTCCAATTGCGTATAAGTAGCCCCTAAGTGGTACTTATACTTAGAAGAAATGCGCTCGGCAAGCATAATTTCTATTTTTATCTGGTCAATTGGGTCATCTTCCAGCATTGCTATTACAATATCACTGATCGGCATATTTTCTGTCTTTTGTGTACCGATTCAAACAATTTATTATGCACTATGTTTAAAGAATATACAATTTAGTCAAGGCTTTTAAGGCATAAAAATAGAACCGTGGGCCGTTTGAAACTATGTCGATAAAAAAAATACCATTTTGGGTAAGCCAAAAAGCGTTTTGGCTAATTTGTTGTCAATGCTTCTTTTAGAGCAAACAACTAATTTTATTTCAAAATTAAGGTATCTGTTTACTACTAGGGGTAAACGTTGTAATTCTCATCGAAGCACTACACTATGGTTCATCTTAAACGTTATGTTATAATTTTCAGCTTCCACTTTACTCCTATATCATTGATGATAATTGTGTGGACTGTTATTCTCTCGCCCCTAGCCATAATCCAGAGAATATTTTTAACAAATATGACTTTGGACAGTATTTTTTGAGCTGAAAATATTCTTATTCACTAATGTTTATAAGAATGAAAAGCTCTTCCCTACCCAGAAATTAAAAAATTATGTCATTGTATATTATAAGATTTTCTAAAGGCTTAATGACCGGCTTTTTATTGTTTTTGAATTTCCTCTTTCTATATTCTTCTCGAAGACAAGACAACGGCATCTACAACTCTTTCAGGGGTTATTATTTGTTGACAGCCCCCCCCAAGCCTTAGAAAATATTATTTACGCTAATGGAAACTATTCAATACAGTTTTCTTCACGAACTGATATGGTTCGAATACAGTCTCTTTGGGATAAGTGACCAATTTGGGCAAGATTTCGAAACAATAAAAAGCCTGTATACTCAACAACTGTTTGCCATTTGCCATGTATCATTCCATCAAAGGCAGAGCTGTTATGGCTTCTGCTTCAGTGTTTGCTCATCTTAACCAAGCCGTTGCTTTTTTGGAATCTACTAACGACATCATTGGCACAGCCTGAACTCACCCATGACCAGCCTACAATAATGTGGATTATCTTATCCGAGAAGGAAAAAAACAGGGGCAGTATAAAGTAATCCGACAAAGTAAAAGCATGAACTACTACCCAATAAACTGATCCAATGGAGAAAGTCAAGTAAATATGAAATCATCACCAAAGAATAAGTATTTGATACTGTGCAGGCAATTAATAAGTTATACAATAGCCACAAAGCGTTGTCCGAAGCCAAAGGAACAGTGATGTCCATAGAAATACCCGACGCGTTAGAACTCAGGGCTGATTCTAACATTTTTGTTTCAGTTCTACGAAACATGCTCGATACTACTCGAAAATACACCACCCAAATGTGGATTTATCAACGCATTTTGGGAAAATACAGACCATCAAACCCGTAAAACAATGCCAGCCTAACTACTATAATCAACGAAGTAGACATAAGATCATGTTTTCGTTTGTTTTAGAGGCTTAGAAAATGACGACTTTATGAAATACCCTATTCTTTTTGTCTTTACGATTTGGTTTGTCGGGGTAGGATATACCCAAAATAAATCCTTTAAGACTTTTCGTGATTATCTCCTTCCGGCCTCTAATCTGGATAGTTTTAAAAAAACTGGAGGGCACATCAACCCTATTTCAAGCCAATATCTGCATTTGTTGATTGCCATTGAGTTGGGAAAACAAAATGCTTATGATACGATCAATAAGGAAAAAATAAAGCAAATCATAGAGCTTGCTTCAAAACAAAAGTCACAGCTTGGTTTAGCTATGGCTTATTACATACTTGGAAGAGAATATACCATTGACCAAGACGACTCCCTTTCTTACAGTTATTTAACAAAGGCAGAAAAAATTTTTACAGCAGGCAATGATACTACGGGAATAATTCATTGTTCCAAACTCTTGCGTTCCCATACAAGAAGAGCAGACAAAAATTTGCCAAAATTTTACTTTGACAGGGTCGTGGCACTTGGCCAAAAATCAAAGTATCCCATTGACAATTATATGTATTACTTACTTATTATGGCATGCGATCCTTATTTTGAGCCTCAGCCAACCGAAAGTCAGATAGCACAGACCCTGAATAAAACAATTAAGATGATTGATATGTACCCTCGTTTTGAGTATATACGAGCCAATGTTTATAAGAATATTCAGGAAGGGTATTTACGTAAGCAAAGGCATGAAAAAGTGCTTGAATTTGCCCTTAAGGTGATGCACCATACAAACAAAAAAATAGATTTTATGGATTATCAATACCTAGGCAATGCCTATCTGTCAGTAAAAAAATATGACCTGGCCGTAGTAGCTTTAGAAGAAGCAGGAAAGCGAATTGAAATTGAAAGGCCAATGGCGCTCATGCGGCGAAGGAATATATATTTTTTTTTGAAAAAAGCTTATTACGAGGCAGGAAATCTGAAAGCAAGCATTCAGACAGATGAAACGTATGACAGCCTGGTTAGTGTCATCAGAGACAATGACCGTAGCGTAGCGCTGTTTCACCTGCGGGAAAAATACTCATTTGCCGATAAGGAAGCGGTGCTCAAAAGACTTGCTTTAGAAAAGGAAATAGCAGACTCACAAAAAAGACTCTTGTTTGGAGGCTTAATTATGACCCTCGTATTGGTTGGAATCATACTTTTTTTCTCCATAAAGCTTCAAAGAACCAACGCTGAATTGTTGCACCTTCAGCAGGCCCGTGATAGATTCTATACCATCATTGCCCACGATCTGCGCTCGCCCATGAACAGCCTTAATGATATGGGGGCATTACTGCATCATCTTATCAGTGAGGGGAAAAAACAAGAATTGGATAAAGTCATCCAACAGATTGAAAACATGAGACAACAAACACATTTGCTACTTAATAATCTGTTTGAATGGGGTAAAAGTCAATATTTTATCAATGAGTCCGGAGCGCAGCCTGGTACATTCGATGCTGCCGTATCTTTACAAACGTTATGTAATCACTATCTTCCTTTTGCCGAAGCGAAGGGAGTATCTTTGGCATTGGCATTGCCTTCTTCTTTGCCCCTGAAAGCCGATCAAAAAGGATTCGAAACGGCCGTCCGTAATCTACTCGACAATGCCCTGAAACATACCCCCACTGGCGGAAAAATTACGGTAAGCGGCCGCAGCAGTGAAGAAGGCACCCCCAATCATTCTATCATGATTGCCGACACGGGCGAAGGGATTGCTCCTGGGCAATTAAAGTACTTACAGCAAGTGTTTTCGTGTAAAACCAAACCAGAAGTAGGGGTAAAAGGACTGGGGCTGGGCATGATACTGGTCTATAATTTTGCCAAAAAAAATAAGATTAAGCTTCAGATAATGAGTGAATCAGGGGTTGGATCCAGTTTCAGCATCGTTTGGAAATCTTAAACTAAAGACAAAAGTGTATACATCCTTCATTGATTAGACATTTAACGTATGAAATACGCTATCCTTTTTATTTTTTCAGTTTGTGTTGTTAGGTTGGGATATACCCAGAATAAATCCTTTAAATCTTTTCGTGATTATCTCGTCCCTGCTTCTCGTTTGGACAGTTTGATAAAAGTAGAACGAAGCATGGCACAAAACTCACAATCAAGCCAATACCTGCATTTATTGATTGCCATTGAGTTGGGTAAGTCGCATCGGGACGATTCGATCACTGCGCAGCAGTACAATAAAATAGTACAATTGGCCACCAAGCATAAATCAACCTTGGGGCTTGCCATGGCAAATTATATCATGGGCTTGAACAACTCGACTTGGCAAGAAGAGGTTGCCTATGAACAAATTATGAAAGCACAGAGCCTGTTTGCCCAACAAAAAGATACGTCAGGCATCGTTCAATGCCTTAGTTGGTCATTGAGACAATTTACTCAGGATGACCCAACCTACGGTTCATTAGTTAAAAAGGATTTACTAAAAATGAATCAGGAGAATTTCGCTAAGCTAGTGGCCTTATCCGAAAAATCAAAGCACGCCATTGACAGGTTTACGTACTATCGTACTATTTTGAACAGTCATCCATCTTTTTCCCGAGGAATAACCGAAACACAACAAATGGAAGCCTTCAGAGCGGCCAATGAAATACTGGATAAAAACCCGCACTTGGTATTCTTAAGAAAAGGTATTTATCGAGCTGCTCAACAAGGTTACTTAAATTCCAAAAAATTTGATAAACTATTGGAATTGGGTTTGAAAATACTGAACCATCCTGACATTAAAGCCACTTATCCGGATTATAGAAATGTAGCCAATACTTACACACATTTAAAAAAATACGACAGTGTTATTGTGTATATGGAGGAAGCTATTAGGCGGGTCAAGATTGAAGATCCTAAGAATATAAAGGCGTTACGGGGAATGAACAGACGTTTAAAAAACGCATACTTTGAGGTAAAAAAGTGGAAAGAGGGTGTAAAAGCCTATGATGAATACGACAAGTATAATAATCTGATTCGTGACAGTGACCGTAGACTGGCCGTGTATGAAATCAAGGAAAAATACTCCTTTACCGAAAAAGAAGCGCAACTTAAACGAATTTCCTTGGAAAAACAGATCGTTGAAAGTCGAAATAAACTGCTTCAAGCACAGTATGATGCCGAAAAACGCGAAGCCGCTTTAAGAAACCTTGCCCTAGAAAACCAAGCAACTGAAAGCAAAACCCAACTGCTCCAAAGCCAAATAGAAGTTCAAAAACAAGAAAGTGCCATCCAACTGGCAGAATCCCAAAAACAACTTTTATTCGGCGGTTTGCTGGTCGCTTTGGGATTGATTGGAACCATACTTGTTTTTTCAATAAAACTTCGGCAAACAAATACGAAACTGTTGGCGCTCCAACAGGGTCGTGACAAATTCTATACCATCATTGCCCACGATTTGCGCTCCCCCATAAATAGCCTCAATGACATGGGAGCATTGTTGCATCACCTCATCCAAGAAGGTAAAAAACAGGAGTTGGACAAAGTCATTCAACAAATAGAAAGCATGAAACAAAAGACCCAGCTACTCCTCAACAACCTGTTTGAATGGGGCAAAAGTCAGTATTTTACGCCTGACGTTGAGGAAGCTCGGCAACCGATGGATGTAGTACCTTTGCTCCAAGAACTATACCAAACGTATCTTCCTTTTGCCGAAGCTAAAAAAATTGTTTTGGCAACCGATTTACCGCCAAGTTCGGTAGTTTCTGTTGCTCCAAATGGCTTTTTGATGACGGTACGTAACCTATTAGACAATGCTCTTAAAAACACGCCCGCTGAGGGGGCGGTTATGGTACGTATCAGCCCCCACTCAGCAGCTGACAATGAGTCGTCTAACAAGACGGTACTCATCATTGCCGATACCGGCAAAGGAATTGCCCCTGACCAACTAGACTATATGAAACAAGTGTTTGCGGGAAAAATCAAACCTGAAGTAGGAATACACGGATTGGGGCTGGGTATGGTATTGATTCATCATTTTGTACAGAAACAAAAGGCCATTTTGACCATCGAAAGCGAAGTCAATAAAGGGTCTTGTTTTCGTTTGACCTTGGAGGCTTAAGTAAGTATTTTATCCCTCCCATTTTCTACAAACTTGCTAAAGCCTCACTGCTGAAGTAGAAAAACAAAAATGATAAATAGTATGACGATTTGGCTAAATCATCGGAGTAATTCTTGTCAGATAACGGCTATGCAGCTCGTATTTGTCCGAGCCAAGTGCATCTAAACGATACACGCTAACAGTCAAAACATGAAATACCTATTGACGCTTTTGGGGGCTTTTTTTATCACCCTATCCCTTCCTGCCCAAAAACTGCACGTACTGTTTGTTATCGAAAATGAAGATAGTAGATTTGGCTTACCACAACTACGTAACGAAGCAGATATGCTTCAAATCTTAGGCATTGTAGAGTGGGGATTGGGCTATAAAATGGAGGTAATGCACCTATCAAAGCAAAAATTTACTGCTACAGACCTTCAACAAGCCATTGTTACCCTTCCAACCAGTGCAAAAGACATTGTTGTGGTATATTATTCTGGGTATGGACTCCCTCCCTCAAATAACAAGGGCTTTTTTGCCAATTGGAAACTGCGGGACAACCCTACCCAAGGCCTTTCGGTAGATGAAGTGGCGGGCTGGCTGGAAACCAAACAAAAAGCTCGAAAACTGCATTTGGGTTTGATTTTATCGGAATATAGCGCGCAAAGCATTCATTCACCCCAACGAGTACCCGACACGCTGGGGACTTCGATGGCGTATCGTCAACAGGTAGTTCAAAAACTGTTTTTAGGGCATTGTGGCATCGTTAAAATGGGAAGCTCGCTACCTTATGAGCCTTCTTGGGTCAATAAAAACCATAGTGCGTCTTTATTTACCGAGTCGCTTGTGCGTGCTTTTGAGCGGATGCTCATGCCGCTGGATTCGAGTGCTTTGAAGCATGTTTCTTTTCAGCAGTTTCATGCTTACTCTTCTTCCTATTTAAATAAGTACTTCAACGACATACCGATTAGCCAAACACCCGCTTTGGAAATTAAATATTGCAAAGACAGTACCTCCAGCATCACAATAGAATCGCGGCCCGATTCTTTGGCAGCTCCTACAAAAGTGGTAGGAGGACTACTCAACTCTTTGGCTCAAAACAAAGATACGCTCCAACGCCACCAAATTAAGCAACAGCTTGCCGCTTATTTTACCCCCAACGCCACCATCAGAGTCGTTCGATTGTATGGGATGAACCGAGTACCAAAACCAAAAGAATATGCTTTAGAAACGTACTTTGATACAATACACCTGCCGAGTAAAAACCCGGGTACTCAAGAAGTACTACCCAACATGATGTACCTACACATTGGCAAATTAGAAACCGACAATACCCATTCCAAGCAACCACTCATTAAGCAGCTATCGGTTTCCGAAACCTGGGGCAATGTTTCCCATTGATGTCTATTCAGCATGTTTTGCTGGCTATTTTGAAAATTTATCATCGCCATCACGCTTTAGACGTCCATTGTTTTCAATATGGCATGAAAATTGTGCAAGGGAGCGCAGCTTTTTTCTGTCCAAGTTCCCCCATTTTTGCCTTCAAACCGGGAGAGCATCCTTTCCTTTGGCGCTGTTTTGTCTTTTGAAAACCTGTTCAAAGGCCGAAAATCAGGCACTTTTTACCTTCCCTTTTTTTACCCTCGTCAGAATAATCTTCTTCGTGTATCACAAAAAACAAAAACGATAAACAGTATAACGATTTGGCTAAATCGTCGGATTAGTTCTTGTTACAGAACGGCTAAGTAGTTCTTAGTTTATCCGATCAAATTTATTCTCAAATTGTATGGTTGTTTTTTACCGCTTCCGTCTCTCTAAATATTTATTGACAACAATCCTTTCTTTGTTGTGTATGCTGACGGGAATATTAAGGTCTTATGCACAGACCGAAACTTTCCCTGCGGGCTCGTATATCATCAATATGGGTATCACACCCCAGACTGCAGCCAACGCTCTGAAACCCTACGGGTTGATATACGATTTGTTGAAGAACAACAAAATCCCTGTCAAATGGGTCATCAGCCAGAGTAAAGGCATTGATGGTGTGGATTTTAACCACCAGGGCGTAGATTATCGAGGCGGAACATTCATCATCCCCGCCCCCTTTCGGAACGCATCGGTGAATGGCAAGATAAGCAGCTATGGAGTTACGGGCACAACCACGACGAGCCCTCTGACGGTAAACGTAACCTATACCCTCACGTCAGCGCCCCGATGGACGTTGGACGACCAGAATGGAGGAATTGCTCAAGGCTTCTTCAGTCAGGCGGGGGTTCCATCTTCAGCTTACAACTTTAAAGACCCCCAATCATTGGGAGGTTGCGATGATATTTTTGTGATGCCCCACGCCGACCCCACATGGAGTACTCACAGCAATTTGTACAACTGGAATCGTACGCAGTTTGGGGCGATTTGGGCGGGTTGCAAAGCCGTTTCGGAATTAGAGAATATGAACAATGGCAGTTTGCAAACCAACTTCCTGGCTACCAACGTAGGTGGCGTTGGAAATGCCTTGGTATTTTCTGGTTCACACAGTGATGGGTCTCCTCCTTACACTCGTCTTAACCCAAGCAGTCCTGCTTCGCAATATATGGGTTCGACAGACGCAGCCCATCCTGGAGGTGCCGAACAGATCTATCTGCCCAAAGCAGGGGGAGGCTGGCGGCCTTCTACCCAAGTTATCGCTTTCGACCCTAGCCAATCCAATGTACCGGGGTTATCTCCCGGGCCGGCAGCCGTGATTGTCTTCGGCCGTGGTTTTGGCCTGAACACTTCAGGCTATGTGATGTACGAGGCCGGCCACGACATCAAAAAAGCAGGCGGTACGGCCAGCGTAGCCGCTATTCGTGCCTTTTTTAATTTCAGCCTTTTATCTTCTGTAGATAAAGTACCTTTTATCAGTGTGGCAAATGTTCCTGTAACCATGTCAATAGGTGTTGGCTATGCAGTCAGTGTCACGGCTACCTCTCCTGTATCTTCCCCGCTTACTTATCAATGGACGAGTAGCTGTGGAGGTACTTTTGCCAATTCCTCTGCTGCCAGTACGACCTTTACCCCTCCCAATGTGAGTGGCGTTACCTCCTGTATGATTACCGTCACAGTGTCCGACGCCTGCGGCAGGCAAACCTCCACTGCCACGCCTATCACCATTCAGCCCTGTAGTCAATCGGTCACTTCTACGGTGACGCCCTTGTGTGTGGGTGCTGCCAATACGGGTGTCATTGCTATGACTGTTACGGGCGGTACTGCGCCTTATACCTATACATGGACCCGCTCTGGCGGCGGCTCTGGCTCAGGGGCTGGCACCACCATATCTGGCCTTGCTGCCGGTACCTATACCGTTACGATTACGTCTTCTACCGGATGTGCCAATACTTTCACCGCTATGGTAGGTACTTATCCTCCCATTGTCATTACACCTACGCCGGTTGGGGTGGCTTGCAGTGGCGGTGCCACGGGCTCCATCAGCTTGGCGGTTTCGGGTGGTACGCCAGGCTATACCTATGATTGGGGCGGTGGTATCACTACTCAAAATAGAAGCGGACTAACCGCAGGCCTCTACTCGGTCACGGTTACTGATTCGAAATCTTGTACCGCTACCGCCAATAACATCAGCGTACCCCAATCCGCAGTAATAGCAGCTACACCAACAGTAACAAATGTGCCTTGCTTCGGGCAGTCTACGGGTTCAATAACGCTTGCAGTCATTGGCGGAGCCGCCCCCTATACGTATCAATGGAACGATGGGGCATCCACCAAAGACCGTACGAATATATCTGCGGGAACGTACAGCGTTACCATCACTGACGCAAACAGTTGTATCCAAACAGTAAACAACATTTTAGTGACGCAGCCTTCAGCAGCACTTACGGCTACTTTATCAAAAACAGATCCAAGCTGCGGAGCAACCAACGGGAGTGTTACGGCTTCAGTATCGGGTGGCACCGCCCCCTATACCTACGACTGGAACGGCACACCAACTGGAGACGGAACTGCTACCATTACTGGTTTGGCCTCAGGGAATTATCAGGTAACTGTAACCGATGCCAAAAACTGTTCCGTTATTGTTTCCATCACCTTGTCAACCGCTGCAACAATTGTATTGACTACTAATGTTACGCCCCCGACTTGTCCACCTGGCTCCAATGCACCTTTGGGTGAAAACGGGGTAATTGATTTGGTGGTTACGGGTGGAACAGCACCGTTTACCTACAATTGGACAACCTCAAATGGGTCAGGCCTTGTGCCAACAAATCAGGATCAATCAGGCCTGTCTGCGGGAACTTATAATGTAACCGTAACGGATGCCGGGGGGTGCACAGCCAGTACTTCAGTGACACTTACAGCCATAAATCCTTCACCGGTTAAACCGGTCACAATAAATAATAACTGACATTTTAACGGCTCGAATAAGCTAATGGCCTTCAAAAAAGAGGTGCTCAAAAGGACACTCATGGATTGTCTAAGCCGGGTTCAACATAGGTAGAAAGGAAAAAATTAAAAAATATTTCTAATGAAAGACAAACTGAATATTAAATCCAGTATTGCACATAAAGATAATGTGCTACCTCCAGGCCAAAGGAAGCTATTCTTAATAGTATCTTTTGTGGAGGGGGCAGCGGTTATGATTATAGAGTTACTGGGTGCAAAGATTGTAGCACCATTTTACGGAACCTCGATGTATGTTTGGGCATCTGTATTGGGGGTTACGCTAATTGCTCTTTCCTGCGGATATTTTATTGGTGGTAATGTTTCTAATAAATACAAAGACAAAAGCCCACTCTTTTCTGTACTTGCTGTTGGGGCAATATTAACAATAATTGCCCCCAGAATTGCTCCAGCTATCATGATGGCTACAGCTGATTTTGGGGTTCGTATCGGCTCACTAATCTCGGTTTCAATATACTTATTGCCTCCCATTTTTTGTATGGGGATGGTTTCGCCAATCATTATACAGCTAATTAATCAATCACAGGAAAATTCAGGGCAAACAGCTGGTACAATCTATGCCATCTCTACCGTCGGGGGCATACTCGCTACGTTTCTTGCGGGCTTTGTGTTAATCCCCGAACTCGGTATCCGAACAACTGCAACTTTTACAGGAGCTGTTTTGATAGTCATTTCGGCAATCGGTATGTTAAGCCACAAACAAAAAACGCAAGCTGTTCTCACCTTTGGCCTTTTTGTTTTTTCCGTTCCGTTCGTCTATAGTAAACCAACTAGTGACCCCGCAATCACAATACAGTATCAGTCCAGCGGTATATTGGGAGAATGGGCGGTTGTGGATCATAAAGGTTTTGCCAAAGACGGCCGTCAAGTGAACACAAGGCAGTTGTTGCTTAATGGAATAGACCAAACTTTTACTAATGTAGGCATCCAGCCATTTTCAGTATGGAGATACCCCCATAAAGTTACAGCTTTGGCGGGGATAAAACCGGCTAAAAGCAAGGCTTTGCTATTGGGAATGGGTGGAGGAAGTATTGCTTATAACTTGATTAAACTGGGTTTTGAACTCGATATTGTGGAATTGGACGAACGGATTCCGTTTATTGCTGAGCAATGGTTTGGATATGATCCAACCTCTGCTAATCTAACCATTGATGACGCACGTCATTACATTCGAAATACAGCTAAAAAATACGATGTAGTCATATTAGATATTGTAAATGGGGAGGTCCAGCCCTCCCACATGTTTACCCAAGAAGGCTTAAGGGAGTTAAAGGCTGCATTAAATGAGGATGCGTTGGTTATTGTGAATTTTCAGGGTCAACTAGATACAGAAGACCCAAGACTTTCACTTGCCCCTCGTTCGGTTATCAAAACATTTGAATCCATTGGTTACAAAATGTTTGCTGTTAAGAATGAAAGTAAATCAATATCTGCGGATTTACTGATCTACGGAACCCCAGGTTCACTAAATATCAAAGAGGCTCTCAGCCAAAACTTAAGATATAATGAGCTGTTGCCGAACGATTCTTTTTCTGCGACAGATTATGCCCCAATAACAGGGTATGAATTAGGGGATGTTGATGTGATGACTGATGACAAGCCAAACTTAGAATTACTGAATACTCCAACTGTTTTGAATTGGAGAAAAAATAAGATTGAATACACAGTAAATGGACTCATCAAAAAAGGGGTACCAATTTACTGATTCAACAACAAAGTATTTTATGTCTTAATCGAATTAAAAGCAATAATATGGAAGCGATTTATACCTACGTATCTAAACAAATAAAAGGTAAGTCTTCGAAGATTTATTGTCATTTGTCGCGTATCACACTTGTTTTATGCCTGTTTTTTGGTGGTGTAGCGGTTATTCATGCACAGACTACAACCATTCCCTCAACCAAAGCAACTCAGGTTTATAAAGGAGCCAATACTCGCAACTTCGGCTCATGCCAGGGAATCGGCCCGGATAACGCTACCAATTACCAACAAAATCCCCTCCTTGAGTTTGATTTGTCGACTATTCCTGCTGGGGCAACCATCACCTCGGCAACCCTCAGAATGGTACACGCACCAAACGGTACAGGATGGGATAACGAGGCAGGTTCAGCGTTCACGTCAATCATCAGAAGGGTTACTACTCCTTGGGTAGAAGGTACAGCCTGTAATGCCGCTCAGTCAGGGTCATCCACTTGGAACAGTCCTGGGACTGGCAGTTGGACTGGAGGGAATTTTGCAGGCACCAACTATGGCACACTAACGGCCGGTGCATCTGATGCTACGGGTACAGTCTATAATATCACCATTACAACGTTGGTTCAGGAGTGGTACAATGGTACATCTCCGAATAATGGTTTGGGTATAGTACCTGCTACTCTTGTAGGTGACAAAGAAGAATCATGGTACTACATGTACAGTGATGATGCAACTGATCCGAATAACCGTCCACAGCTTGTTGTCAACTATTCGCTTCCACCGGTAGGTGGAACGGCCAGTAAAACGGACGCCTGTATTGGCACGGCCAATGGTTCAATAACCGTATCCAATCCAACGGGAGGAAGCGGTACGTATCAATACCGAATCAACGCCGGTGCTTGGCAGAACAGCAATGTATTTAACAGCCTTACGGCTGGAAACTATACGGTGCAGATACGAGATGCGAATAATATCACGAACCAAACAACGCTCACCCCCAATCCCCTTGTGGTCGGCAGTTTACCCGACTCCGACGGGGATAATATTTCGGACGCGTGCGATTTAGACGATGATAACGACGGCATATTGGATACGGTGGAGGGTGCCGGAAATATAGACAACGACGGTCTGATTAATTCATTGGATAACGATTCTGACGGGGATGGATGCTTTGATGCTATCGAAGGCGGGGCTGCTTTTACAACGGCAAATGTAGATGCCAATGGCCGACTGACCGGAGCAGTTGGCACAAACGGTGTTCCAAACTTTGCGGGCGGTGGTCAAACCGTTGGAGGCAGTCAGGTGGCTACTCGGGTTGTTATTGTGACCAACCCGAGTAATCAATCTGTGGCTCTAGCTGCACCTGCCACCTTCAGTATCTCCGCTCGCGGTGATAACGCCACCTCATACACTGGCGGTACACCCAGCTACGGTACAGCAGCAAACTCAAACGCGGGCCTAATTTACCAATGGTATTTGGGTGATCCTGATGCCGGTGGAACAACGCTGACAAACACGGGCGTATACAGCGGAGTAACAACGGCTACGCTCAATATTACGAACAGTACGGGGTTATACGCAAATAATTATTACGTAGTGGTCACGCATAGTTCTAATGATTGCATTCGATTCAAACGCTCAGCGGCGCTTACGTTATTTTGTGGTGCTATCACTGCTTCCGTAACATCACAAACGAATATAAATTGCTTTGGCGCCTCAACTGGTGCTGTCACCGTTGCAGGCTCAAATGGGGTTGCTCCATACACTTACAAACTGGGTAGCGGCGCTTTTGGCAGTTCAGGTACGTTTACCAACTTAACTGCCGGCGCTTACGTCATCACTGTTAAGGATGCTGGCGGTTGTGAGGAGACCGTAAATGTTACAATTACGCAACCTTCGGCAGCGTTGGCCGTTAGCCAATCATTGGTACAACCACAATGTTTTGCCTCAGGAAGCATAACACCTGCCGTAACTGGAGGAACAGCACCTTATACTTACGACTGGGCGGACCTAGCTGGAACCAATAATACCAATAGCCGAACAGGTTTAGCCGCTGGTACGTATAGTCTGACCGTTACTGACTCCAAAGGCTGTACGGTTTCAACTGGCAATATTGTTTTGAATGCTCCCGCAAATTGCGACCCCATTGATATTTGCCGGAGTAGTGTTGCTGAGGTCTTCTCGGTTGCTCCAAACCCTGCCAATATATCCTACACCTGGACGGTTCCTGCCGGGGCAATCATCGTATCAGGACAAGGTACACCGGAAATCAGGGTTAATTGGACCGGTGTCACGCCCGGAACTTACCAAGTGTGCGTTGTAGCGGTGAATGATTGTAACGAAAGTGCCCAGACCTGCATTGATGTAGATGTCATTCAACCAACCGCGCAGGCTTTCGTTGTTTTGCCCGTTTGTAAAGACAGAACAATCAGTTTGCAAGCTACTGGTGGAGTTTCCTATTCTTGGACGGGGCCCAGCGGTTTTACGTCATCTAGCCCGAACCCCACCATACTAAATGCTAATGCAGCAATCCACAACGGTATATACACGGTTGTCGTTACGGATGCTTCAGGTTGTAAGGCTACGGCTACCGTGAACGTTACGGTAGAAGATAACCCCGTGCTTACAACTGCGTCGATTACGAATGCTACCTGTAACCAATCAAACGGAGCAATTAATATTACCGTAACTGGTGGAACACCCGCTTATGATTTTGATTGGAATAATGGCGCCACAACCGAAGACCTGACCAATTTGAGCAGTGGCAGTTATACCCTAACTGTTACGGATTCAAAAGGTTGTTTTCAGACTTCCACCGTTGCCGTCATCAGTACCAATGGGCCAACAGTAACAAACACAAAGACAGATGTAACTTGCAACGGTGCAAGCACAGGCACTATAAACGTGACTGTGACGGGCGGCACAGCCCCCTATACCTACTTGTGGTCTGATGGAGCTATCACCGAAGACAGAACAGGATTAGCGGCTGGGACTTACAGTGTAGTCGTTACGGATGCCACGGGATGCGTAAGTGCTACGTCTGCTACCATAACGCAGCCTGCGGGTATTGTCCTTGATAATGTTAAAACGAATGTCAATTGCTTCGGAGGCTTAACAGGAAGTATAGACTTAAGCGTATCGGGTGGTACTGCACCGTACAATTATGTATGGACTCGTAACTCAATTCCTTTTTCGGGTAATATTCAAGATCAGCCCTCTATAGGAGCTGGTACTTACCAGGTAACGGTTACTGATGTCAATGGCTGTACAGCAACGCAGACCATCGTAATAACTCAGCCAAGCGCGGTTTTAGGTGCAACTCGAGCTATTTCCAATGTAACTTGTCGAAATGGCACAAATGGCCAAATTGTTTTGACCGTAACCGGCGGTACAGCGCCATATACATACGCTTGGACGGGTCCAAACAGCTTTACAGCAACTACGAAAGACATCACCAATCGCCCGGCGGGTACGTATAATGTGACCATCACTGATGCGAATGGCTGCACCTTCCCACTAGTGAACATGGTCATTACACAACCTTCCTCTTTGATTGCGGTAGCTCCTGTTGCCATAACCAATGTATTGTGTTTTGGGGATGGGAATGGAAGTATAGATGTTAATGCTACCGGCGGTACGCCGCCTTATACTTATGGGTGGAACAATGGTGCTACTACCCAAGATATTAGTGGGCTGAATCCCGGGAACTATAATGTAGTAGTAACGGATGCCAATGGCTGTTCGGTTACTTCAAACATATTTACTATTTCTGGACCCACTGCCCCAATATCTGCGACCATAACGCCTACTGATGCGGATTGTTTTGGTGCATCCACTGGCGAGATTTCTATTACAAACGGTGGCGGCACACCTCCTTATACCTATTTGTGGAGTAACGGCTCGACAAGCCAAAATCTGTTCAATTTACCGGCAGGAGATTATTCGGTTACAGTTACTGATGCCAATTCTTGTACGGAAGTATTCACAACTTCAGTGGGTGAACCTACCCAAATTATCATAACGGGGGCAATCACCAATGCCCTTTGTTCTGGTAGTGCAACTGGCGCTATAACGGTATCAGTAACCGGTGGATCTTCTCCTTACACCTACAAATGGATAGATGGGCCGACTTCAAAAGATCGTACTAATTTAATAGCGGGTAATTATACATTAGAAGTGACAGATAATACTGGATGTAAAGTTTCTAAAACCTTTACCGTTAACAATACCTCCAATCTTTCGCTTTCGTCGATAACTACTTCTATCAGTTGCTTTGGTAATAACAATGGTAGAGTAAACCTAATCGTTACTGGTGGCGTTGCACCCGTTACGTTTAGCTGGTCAAATGGTGCTATCACAGAAGACATTTCGGGCTTGTCAGCAGGGACTTATTCAGTTACTGTTTCGGATGCTATTGGTTGTGTGAAAACATTAACGGCAAGTCCCGTTACTCAACCTGCTCTTTTAACGGCCAATGCTTCGCAAACAAAAAGCGTAAGCTGTAAAGGAGGGAGCAACGGTGAAGCAACCGTTACGGGTAGTGGTGGAACCGCCCCTTACACGTATAATTGGTCCAATGGAGCGATGACAGCGACCGCAACGGGATTACAGGCAGGCACATACAATGTATTCGTTACAGACGCCAATGGATGTACTGCTACTGCCTCTGTCGTTATTACTGAGCCCGCCAACGAAATAGAACTTTTTGTCACCGTCTCGAATAACTCTTCGTGCAGTGTCAACAAGGGTTCAATCGATTTAATTATACAAAATGGAGTGGCCCCATTCTCTTACGTATGGACTGGCCCAACCGCCATCGGGAATGTTCAAGATCCATCAAACTTATTATCAGGTGCATATACTGTTATCGTGACTGATGCACTGGGCTGTACCAAAAGTATATCCGCTACTGTAGGTAGTGCCCCTGCGCTCACCGTTAGCGTAATAGTTGAAAATCGTAGTTGTCAGGCAATTGACGGTAAAGCATTTTCAGTAGTTACAGGTGGGATAGGGCCATACACTTACTCATGGTCCCCGGGCGGCATTACCACTAAAGATTTAACTGGTTTATCATCGGGTACTTACACAGTAACCGTAACCGATGCCAACAATTGTACAGCCACCGCCTCCGGTACTTTGATTGCGCCGAATTGTCAGCCGCCGGTAGCAGTTGATGACAACTATACGACCCCTTTCAATACGCCCGTTAGTGGTACGGTCGCCCCCAATGATTCCGACCCTGACAATACGTTGGCCGAGTTGTTGTTTGATCCTTTGGCGGCACCTTTGGCCAGTGAAGGCGTCATCGTGTGGGACACGACAAATAATGGTTCATTTACCTTTACCCCGGCTTTAAATTTTGTGGGGATCGTTACTATTCCTTACAAAGTTTGTGATCCAACGGGTTTGTGTGATGATGGCTTGTTAACTATCAGAGTAGCCGCACTTCCTCCAGTGGCCACCAACGACATCAACAACACGCCGATTAACACCCCTGTATCAGGCAACGTGTTGACCAATGACAGTGATCCGCAAAGTTTACCATTGACAGTCAACACAACGATACCGACCATCTGTCCGCCGAAAAACGGTACAGTGGTGATACAAGCCAACGGTAATTATACGTACACACCAAACAACAACTTCGTAGGAACGGATACCTTCTGCTACGTGGTGTGCAGCAGCATAGGCTTGTGCGATACCGCCACAGTAACGATAGACATCATACCTTTGTTAACCAAGAATAGCGTGGTAGCCAATGACGATGCAACGCAAACCCAAGTAGGTGTTCCTGTGAAAATACAGGTGTTGGGCAATGACTTTGACCCACAAGGCGACAAGTTTGCTTCGGTGACCAAACTCACTAATCCGACCAACGGTACGGTGGTGTACAATCCATCCGACAGCAGCTTCACTTACAGCCCAACGGGCGCATTTGTCGGCAAGAACAGCTTCAAATATCTGCTTTGTGATGTGAAAGGCGCTTGCGACACGGCCACGGTGACGATAGAAGTGTTGCCAATAATTCCGGGCAACGATCCGCCGGTAGCAGTGGATGATGCCAACATCACCAGAGTCAATGTGCCGGTGAGTGGAACGGTAGCTACGAACGACAGCGACCCTAACAACGACCCGCTCACGTTCACCAAACTGACCAACCCGACTAACGGAACGGTGGTGTTCAATCCGAACGGCACCTACACCTATACGCCGAATAATAACTACGCAGGACCCGACCGATTTATTTACAAGGTCTGCGACAACGGCACGCCTAATCTGTGTGATACCGCCACGGTCTATATAACGGTATTGGTATCGCCTCCGGTAGCCACCGATGACATCAACAACACGCCGATTAACACCCCTGTATCAGGTAACGTGTTGACCAATGATGATGACCCACAGGGATTACCGCTGACGGTCAACACAACGATACCGACGATTTGTCCGCCGCAACACGGAACCGTGGTGATGCAGGCCAATGGTAACTACACTTACACACCAACCAACAACTTCGTAGGAACGGATAAATTCTGTTACGTGGTTTGCAACAGTGCAGGCTTGTGTGATACGGCCACGGTAACGATAGACATCCTACCTTTGGTAACCAAGAACAGTGTGGTAGCCAATGACGATGCGACCCAAACGCAAGTGGGCGTACCTGTGAAAATACGGGTGTTGGGCAATGATTTTGATCCGCAGGGCGACAAGTTTGCTTCGGTGACCAAAATCACTAATCCGACCAACGGTACGGTGGTTTACAATCCATCCGACAGCAGCTTCACTTACAGCCCAACGGGTGCATTTGTCGGCAAGAACAGCTTCAAATATCTGCTTTGCGATGTGAAAGGCGCTTGCGACACGGCGACGGTGACGATAGATGTATTGCCATTGATTCCTGGAAACGACCCGCCTGTGGCCGTGGATGATGCCAACGTTACCCAAGTTAATACGCCTGTGAGTGGAACGGTAGCCACGAACGACAGCGATCCTAACAACGACCCGCTCACGTTTACAAAACTGACCAACCCGACTAACGGAACGGTGGTGTTTAATCCGAACGGCACTTACACGTACACGCCGAATAATAACTACGCAGGTCCTGACCGATTTATTTACAAGGTCTGCGACAACGGCACGCCTAATCTGTGTGATACCGCCACGGTCTATATAACGGTATTGGTATCGCCTCCTGTGGCCACCGATGACATCAACAATACGCCAATCAACACCCCTGTATCAGGTAATGTGTTGACCAATGATGATGACCCGCAAGGATTACCGCTGACGGTCAACACTACGATACCAGTTATTTGCCCGCCGCAACACGGAACAGTGGTGCTGCAGGCCAACGGTAACTATGTCTATACACCAACGAACAACTTCGTAGGAACGGATAAATTCTGCTACGTGGTGTGCAACAGTGCAGGCTTGTGTGATACGGCCATCGTGACTATTGATATATTGCCTCCAGTCACCACCAACAGCGTGGTAGCCAACGACGATGCGACCCAAACGCAAGTGGGCGTACCTGTGAAAATACGGGTGTTGGGCAATGATTTTGATCCGCAGGGCGACAAGTTTGCTTCGGTGACCAAAATCACTAATCCGACCAACGGTACGGTGGTTTACAATCCATCCGACAGCAGCTTCACTTACAGCCCAACGGGTGCATTTGTCGGCAAGAACAGCTTCAAATATCTGCTTTGCGATGTGAAAGGCGCTTGCGACACGGCGACGGTGACGATAGATGTATTGCCATTGATTCCTGGAAACGACCCGCCTGTGGCCGTGGATGATGCCAACGTTACCCAAGTTAATACGCCTGTGAGTGGAACGGTAGCCACGAACGACAGCGATCCTAACAACGACCCGCTCACGTTTACAAAACTGACCAACCCGACTAACGGAACGGTGGTGTTTAATCCGAACGGCACTTACACGTACACGCCGAATAATAACTACGTAGGTCCTGACCGATTTATTTATAAGGTCTGCGACAACGGCACGCCTAATCTGTGTGATACCGCCACGGTCTATATAACCATATTGCAAGTCAGTAAGGTAGCACTCCTGCCAAAAGTTTACTTACAAGGTTCGTTGTTTGGGGTATTCTCAGGTAATTTGATGCGAGATGATTTGCGGGTGAAAAACCTGATTCCAAGAAAATCGCCTTACGCAGCCTGGAATCCAACTACTCCCGCCGATACCATTACCTCAAACACGGTGTTGACTGTCACCGGACAGGATGCCATTGTGGATTGGGTATTTGTAGAACTTCGCAGTGCCACGGACTCTACTGATATTATCGATAGCCGATCGGCGCTTGTACAACGAGATGGCGATATTGTAGACGTAGATGGAACTTCATCCATTGTTTTCACCAACGCAATTCCAGCAAGCTACTTTGTAGTCGTCAAACATCGTAATCATTTGGGGGTTATGACAAAAAATGCGCTTCCATTAACACATATTGCTACAGTTGTCGATTTTAGATTAACAACGACGCCCACCTATGTTTTCTCCAACGCTCCGATTCATCAGTCGCAGGTAAATGTTGTACAGGGGAAAGCCCTCTGGGCAGGTAATGCACTTTATGATGACCAAGTGACTTATCAGGGCACTGGCAACGATGTCAATGTCGTCTATCAGCAAGTCATTGGGGCGGTGGGTAATGTGATTGGACTGCCTTTCTTCATCCTTCAGGGCTATTACACAGGAGACATAAATATGGATGGGGAAGTGATTTTCCAGGGAACGACCAATGATGTAGAGTACATCTACCAAAACGTCATCAACAATCATCCCGGTAACGCCCTCAAACAAAACTTCTATATCATACAGCAGCAATTGCCTAAGTAAAATGCACTACCAATCGTGGAGGAGAGATTAATCTCCTCCGCTTAACAACTATATGAAAAATAAACCACCTGACAGGTAACTCACGATGAAAAACAAATTACATACATCCATTTGGATTGGGCTTGCATGGATTTTGGGATTTATTCCGGCAATAGCGCAACAACTTTCGACAAATCAAGTCAACTACCAATTGACATATAATTCTGCAAATCAAACTTATACGGTATGGGTGGTGCCCCAATACGCCACGCCCAACGCTAACAATCCGAATACCAATGAATTTGGGGCCACGGCGCAGGTATCTCTGAAAGTGCCCAAAGACTTTGTCATTCAAAACATTACCGACATCAAGGGTACTTGGGAGAAAAACCCGGTAAAATTAGGAAGTCAGCCGGTATTTACACCAGCCAGTTTAGACCCGAATTATCTCTATTATGTGATTGGAAAAAACTCAACGGAATCTGACTATGGGGCTTTTGCAAGTGGTATTCCTGTTGCTCTTTTTACCTTCCAAGGCAATGCCTGTTATGGAGCAGTGGGAGTTTTAGCCAAAGCTGACCCTTTTGTGGCGGCGGCCAAAAACCTGGCTTCGCTCAATACGGCCTGTAGTTTTTATTCTCGCTCTGGACAGGCTACAAGCGGAAACGTAATCCCCTTAGAACAGTTTGTTGAAAAATTAGGCCCTGACGTAGACTGTAGCGCCCCTTCGATCAAGTTAATCAAAAGCATTACTTCCATCACCGACAACGGACCGACCGGTCGCGGCGTGGGCGATGTCATCAACTATACTTTCACCGTTACTAACACGGGCAACGTGTCGCTTTCTGGGGTTGCTTTGACCGACGCTAAACTCAGTTTGACGAACGCAGCCGTCAGCCCCAGTACACTTGCCCCTGGAGCAACGGGCACAGCTACCGCTGCTTATACCATCACCCAAGCCGATGTAAATGCAGGCGGCGTTGAAAATACCGCCACCGTCACAGGCACACCCTCAAGCGGACCTGTTGCAACTGTAACGGATGTCTCGGATGCAGGTACCAACAATACAGGCGGAACAATTTCTAATCCCGATGTTACGGAATCACCTAAGTTGGACGGAACGACCGATTCGGATCCTACAAACGACCCAACGGTGTTGCTGCTTGCGCCTTCGCCTTCGATTAAGTTAATCAAGAGCGTAGCTTCTGTGACCTCATCCGGTGCCTCCGGATCCTTAGACGATGTGATTAACTATACTTTCACGGTGACCAACACGGGTAACGTGACACTGAGCGGGGTATCGTTGACTGACGCTAAACTCGGTTTGAGCAACGCAGCGGTAAGTCCAGCGATTTTAATGCCGGGAGCCACAGGCACGGCTACCGCTACTTACACCATTACGCAAGCCGACATCAACGCGGGTGGAGTCCAAAACACGGCCACGGCCAGTGGTACGCCACCAAATTTGCCTAATGGCAATGCTGCCACTCCTGTAACGGACATCTCGGATGCAGGTACCAACAATACAGGCGGAACAATTTCTAATCCCGATGTTACGGAATCACCTAAGTTGGACGGAACGACCGATTCGGATCCTACAAACGACCCAACGGTGTTGCTGCTTGCGCCTTCGCCTTCGATTAAGTTAATCAAGAGCGTAGCTTCTGTGACCTCATCCGGTGCCTCCGGATCCTTAGACGATGTGATTAACTATACTTTCACGGTGACCAACACGGGTAACGTGACACTGAGCGGGGTATCGTTGACTGACGCTAAACTCGGTTTGAGCAGCGCAGCGGTAAGTCCAGCGATTTTAATGCCGGGAGCCACAGGCACGGCTACCGCTACTTACACCATTACGCAAGCCGACATCAACGCGGGTGGAGTCCAAAACACGGCCACGGCCAGTGGTACGCCACCAAATTTGCCTAATGGCAATGCTGCCACTCCTGTAACGGACATCTCGGATGCAGGTACCAACAATACAGGCGGAACAATTTCTAATCCCGATGTTACGGAGTCACCTAAGTTGGACGGAACGACCGATTCGGATCCTACAAACGACCCAACGGTGTTGCTGCTTGCGCCTTCGCCTTCGATTAAGTTAATCAAGAGCGTAGCTTCTGTGACCTCATCCGGTGCCTCCGGATCCTTAGACGATGTGATTAACTATACTTTCACGGTGACCAACACGGGTAACGTAACACTGAGCGGGGTATCGTTGACTGACGCTAAACTCGGTTTGAGCAACGCAGCGGTAAGTCCAGCGATTTTAATGCCGGGAGCCACAGGCACGGCTACCGCTACTTACACCATTACGCAAGCCGACATCAACGCGGGTGGAGTCCAAAACACGGCCACGGCCAGTGGTACGCCACCAAATTTGCCTAATGGCAATGCTGCCACTCCTGTAACGGACATCTCGGATGCAGGTACCAACAATACAGGCGGAACAATTTCTAATCCCGATGTTACGGAGTCACCTAAGTTGGACGGAACGACCGATTCGGATCCTACAAACGACCCAACGGTGTTGCTGATTACCCCTGCACCACAGGTACAGTTAGTGAAACTAGCTGCTATGGGAGGCACAGGTGCCGTTGGTGATGTGATAACCTATAGTTTTACCGTCACCAACACGGGTAATGTCACGCTGACAAATCTTTCCATTGATGATGTAAAATTGAGCCTGAACAACTTGGTAGTTTCACCGAGTACCCTTGCACCTAATGCCACTGGGACCGCCACGGCTACTTACACTATCACGCAGGCTGATGTCAATGCAGGCGAAGTTAAAAACAGCGCCATCGTGATAGGAACGCCGCCAACGGGTCCTGAGGTGACAGATGTTTCCGATAGTGGTAATGAATTGGTAGATACCCCTGCGGACCCTGACACGGATCCTACCAACGACCCAACCGTTGTGCCGCTGATCCAGAATCCACAAGTACGGTTAGTGAAACTAGCTGCTATGGGAGGCACAGGTGCCGTTGGTGATGTGATAACCTATAGTTTTACCGTCACCAACACGGGTAATGTCACGCTGACAAATCTTTCCATTGATGATGTAAAATTGAGCCTGAACAACTTGGTAGTTTCACCGAGTACCCTTGCACCTAATGCCACTGGGACCGCCACGGCTACTTACACTATCACGCAGGCTGATGTCAATGCAGGCGAAGTTAAAAACAGCGCCATCGTGATAGGAACGCCGCCAACGGGTCCTGAGGTGACAGATGTTTCCGATAGTGGTAATGAATTGGTAGATACCCCTGCGGACCCTGACACGGATCCTACCAACGACCCAACCGTTGTGCCGCTGATCCAGAATCCACAAGTACGGTTAGTGAAACTAGCTGCTATGGGAGGCACAGGTGCCGTTGGTGATGTGATAACCTATAGTTTTACCGTCACCAACACGGGTAATGTCACGCTGACAAATCTTTCCATTGATGATGTAAAATTGAGCCTGAACAACTTGGTAGTTTCACCGAGTACCCTTGCACCTAATGCCACTGGGACCGCCACGGCTACTTACACTATCACGCAGGCTGATGTCAATGCAGGCGAAGTTAAAAACAGCGCCATCGTGATAGGAACGCCGCCAACGGGTCCTGAGGTGACAGATGTTTCCGATAGTGGTAATGAATTGGTAGATACCCCTGCGGACCCTGACACGGATCCTACCAACGACCCAACCGTTGTGCCGCTGACCCAGAATCCCAAAATCGGTATTGCAAAAGAAGTTAGCTCCTTTGTAAACAACCTCAACTATACCTACGACGTTACGTTCAGTCTTAAAGTGAAAAACGTAGGCAATGTGCCTCTCAGTAACGTACAGGTATTTGATACGCTGTCCAAGACCTTCCCGAGTCCTGCTACCGTTAATGTTCTGGGTATCAGCAGTACTAAGTTTACCGTTAATCCCACCTATACGGGCACAGCAAGCCAGACTCAGCTGCTTTTGCCCGGCAATGCCTTGGCTATCGGTGACAGCGGAATCATCAGTTTGACGGTGCGCATCAGTCCGAATGCATTCGTAGGAGTTACATACATCAATATTGCTTACAGTACTGGTCAGAGTCCCTTGGGAGAAACCATAAAAGATCAATCGCAGTTGGGAAATAATCCCGATCCAGACTTTGATGGTGATCCTCAAAACAACTTTGTCCCAACTCCCATCACAATTCAGACTCCCGGCAAGCTAACGCTGTTGCCTAAGGTCTATTTGCAGGGATCATTGTTTGGGGTATTCTCTGGCAACCTTATGCGTGATGACCTGCGGGTGAAAAATCTGATTCCCCGAAAATCACCTTATGTATCCTGGAATCCTATTACTGCCGCCGATACCATTACCTCAAACACGGTGTTGACTGTCAGCGGGCAAGATGCCATCGTGGACTGGGTATTTGTTGAATTGCGCGATGCCAATGATTCAACTATCGTGGTAGACAGCCGCTCGGCCTTGGTTCAACGTGACGGTGATATTGTAGAGGTAGACGGCACTTCACCCATCACCTTCAACACGGTTGTTGCGGCTAGCTATTTTGTGTCGGTTCGTCACCGTAACCATTTGGGAGTCATGTCGCAAACGGCCCTGCCATTAACGCAGATCGTTTCTACGATTGATTTCCGTTCGACAGCCACTCCTACGTATGTTTTAGCAAATTCGCCGATTCATCAATCGCAAGTAGATGTAGTTCAGGGAAAAGCCCTCTGGGCGGGTAATTCCCTTTATGACGGGCAAGTGATTTACCAGGGTACTGACAACGACGTCAATGTTATCTATCAGCAAGTCATTGCAGCCATGGGCAATCCTTTTCTACTGCCTTTCTTCATTCTTTCAGGCTATTACACAGGAGATGTTAACATGGATGGAGAAGTGATTTTTCAGGGAACGACCAACGATGTAGAGTACATCTACCAAAATGTCATCAACAATCATCCTGGTAACGCCCTCAAACAAAACTTCTTTATCATTCAGGAGCAATTACCTAAATAAACATAGACAGACTCAGGGGAGCGCGATGCTCCCCTGTAAAAACCTGAAAATTCAACGAAATAAACATACACTACAATGAAAAAAGGAATATCTACAATCGCTTGGATTGGGCTAATCTGGTTTCTTGGCTTTGTTACGGTAGCAGCGCAGCAACTCTCGACAAATCAAGTCAATTACCAATTGACCTACCAAGCCAATACGGGGCTTTACACAGTTTGGGTGGTACCCAAATATGCTACGCCAAACGCTAATAATACCGATGTCAAAGAATTTGGAGCGACAGCGCAGGTATCGCTGAAAGTTCCCAAAGATTTTGTGATTCAGAATATCACCGACATAAAAGGAACTTGGGAGAAAAATCCCCTCAAATTGGGAAGTCAGGCCATATTTGCCTCGGCGAGTTTAGACGCTGCTTACAACTATTATGTTATTGGAAAAACAGCTACCGAAACCGATTATGGTTCATTTACCAACGGAACTCCCGTTGCTCTTTTTACCTTCCAAGGAAATGCCTGCTACAGCCCCGTAGGAATCTTAGCTAAAGCAGATCCCTTTGTGGCGGCGGCCAAAAGTGTGACTTCACTCAATACGGCATGTAGTTTTTATTCACGCTCTGGGCAAACGCCGAGCGGGAATGTTATTCCTTTAGAACAATTTGTCGAAAAATTAGGCCCTGATGCCACTTGCAATCCTCCTATTGACTTATCGCTTACCGTAGCTGTTAGCAATCAGCAGCCCGGCTTAAATGCAAATCTCACTTTAACTGTAAGCGTCAAAAATGAAGGACAAAATCCTGCATCCGGCGTAGAAGTAAAGGATATTTTACCTGCGGGGATGAATTTCCAAACTTTTGCCACAGCTACTGGTACTTATAACTCCGCTACGGGTACATGGACCATAGGAAATATCGCCGTTGGTCAAACCGTCACCTTGTCTATAGCAGTCCAAGTAACACAGACGGGTGTGCAGTATTTTACGGCCCAAATTTCTAAGGCAGATCAAACCGATACAGACTCTACTCCAAACAACAATATCGAAAGCGAAGACGACTTTGACCGAACTTGCATCACGGTTCCTGTACCAATTTGTGTAGGACAGGTTTTTGAACTTTCCATTCCATCGGGATATACCAATATTCAATGGTTTAGAAATGACCAACCAATCTCTGGTGCAACAACGTCCGTTATCCAAATTACCGAAGCGGGTTCTTACCGATTTACCGCTACTAACACCACTTGCCCAACAGCAGGTTGTTGTTCTTATATTTTCTACGAAGGCGACTGCTGCCCAACCAAAGCTATCTGTGTGCCTTTTACAGTCAAAAAAATAAAAAAATAAAAAACTTTGTCTTCAATCAACTAAGCCAAAGACCATTGATATATAGATTAGGGAAAAGAGTAATCCAATATAACAGGGCTCGCATGGAAGCCCTGTTATATTTTGTGTTGTCCTATTAAAAATTAATTTTCTTGTTTTAATTTCCACCAATACACCACCCCTGCAAGCCCAATTAACGTAATAATGAGCAAAATCCACGAAACCCAATTGGATTCAGACTCCAGTCTAGGCATGGGATTATCTAAAGCGGGCGAAATACCCGAAATCAAGGTGGAGGAAGAAATGGGGGAGGAGCTTACTTCCCCGCTAAATGGATAATAGGTTTGCTGAATCATGGCGATTAAGGTTTAAAACTGTGAATTAATACGGTAAATACATCCGCAGGATGTGTAATTTCAATTAACTGCTTCTGCCCCTGTGCATCTGCATAAGTGATACTTTGGCCTTCATAAACCAAAAAAAGCCGGTTGAGAATGGGATTGCCTTCGTAAAAATCCAGCCGTTTTTGCAGTACTTCTGCCTGCTTTCGGGCGTTGTTGAGTTTACTCTCCCATTCACTATACGTGTACTGACTTTTAGTGACTGGAGCAGAGACCGCTTTTTCATGGCGTAACGAAATGACCGTTTCTACGTATTCACTCAGGGTCATCCCGTTTTGATTGGCTTCGTGGGCCAATTGGATTTTGGTGCCTCCGTCACATTTAAAACCTAGCGTGACTTTGTTACGTGCGTTTTCCAGCCCTTCCAGCTGTAATGCCCTACCGTTGTTTTGATACTCGTTCATGGTTGTTATCATTAAATAGTTTAATTGAACGGCTCAAAACTAATTAACCCTGATAAACCGCTTTGGGGTTAATCAGGGTTAATGCAGGTTAATCGGCGTTAATGCGAGTTAATTACGGTTCTCCTAAGTGCGCGATAATAGTTGCCACCTGTTTAGGAGTAAGTACTCTATCGGTAGGGCTTAATGACAAATCGGGGATTTTTTCTATCCATTTTTTCATTGTTTCCATACTTACTCCGTAGCGGTCGGCCAACTCCGAGCGAGTCGCAGATTTAGATGTTTTTGTTTTCATGATAATTAAGATTTTAGACGTTGGAAATGGAAAGGTCCTATATAGGGCATTTCCATTTCCAACGTTAATTTTAAAAAGGAACCGACAAATGAAAGTAGACTTCTTTGCCTTTCTTAATGCGCGTTAAAAAGGGATGTAAACCCTCCATTAATCCTTTGAGGCGAGTGTCGATGGTTTTGGAAGTACAACCGAAATAATCAGTGAGCTGATTTACTAAATCTGCTTTTGATACTTCGCCCATCAAGTTTTCCGTTAACCAATCCTTGACTTCTCCCAATTCCGCTTTTTCTGCTTTCAGGTTTTTTTGATCAGTTACAAATTCGCCCTCAGCTACTACCAGTCCTTTAGCTTCTTCTGAATAACGCAGAAAATGTGGTTCGGGCTTTTTGATGCTTCGTGTATGGAGAAACTTCACGACAATTAAATCTGTCGACTTCCCATTGCTTCCTTTATCAAACCCTATCGAAATAACGGTTGAAGCTTTATTAATAAGTTCCGTACCCAAGTGCCCGCGTGCTTTTGATTCTCCGAAACTGTTAGGGTTTTCGTGAATGACACAAATAAAACATACATTATAGGAGTTAATCATGTCATTCAGCATATCAATGAGCTTTAAAGACTCCTTTGGGTCATTAAAGCTGCCGATACAATCGGTAATCACATCTATCACAACAATAATATGCTCATTTGGGTGGTTCTGACGCATATCTTCCAAATACTGACGGATAGCTTCAAATCGTTCCGCTCGGTCAATATCAATGAGACTTACAACATCGAAATTGGGAGGAATAGCTGTTTTGTCAAAACCCGCTTTTTCTTTGATACGCTGAACGGCATAAGGAAATTGATCCTTTTGATTACGTTCGGAGTCAATATAGGCCAAATGAAAGCGCATAAGCGGTGTGACAGTAAATCCAAGGAATTTAAGCTGAGGATTCATACAAAGAAAAGCCGCACCGATATTTTCGGTCAGGCGTGATTTGTGGGAGCCCTTTTGTCCCTGAATAACAGTGATGGTATTGGGATAAATAATTCCTATATCACCCAAAGACAGTATAGGGCGGGCAAATTGAATATCCTGGCATGCCCGAATTTCAATCATCTTTTGAACTTCCTTAAGGCGTGGAAGATAAGATGTTTTTGCCGCTTTAACAGGGGGGAGTCCAGTGGATTTAAACACCTGCTCTTCGTTATATTGATTGAAATTTCTGAATTTATCCAAGAGCGATGTCATGATGGGTAAACGCCTCCTGTCGCCATTAGATCCATAAGTTCTTTGCGATAATAATCCCGTTGGACAGAAAGAGAAATGAGCTTATCGGCGATTGAGGCAGAAAAAGCGATATAGGAATCTTTCAGCTGTTCCAAAACTGCTATCAAACCCACAAATGTGGAGAGCTCATTTTCCAAAAACTTAATGGTTCGACAGTTGCTTTCTGTTTGTTCATCAAAGGGAAGGTTTCGCAGCAGGAATAAACGGGTTTGTTTTTTTTCGAGCAGAGCCACGACATTGACCAGTTCTTTTTCAAGAACTGCCTCCCAAAACAGCACTGTGTTGTTTTGGGAGGGGGTAGGAGACAAACTCATTTTTTTGACTCTTTACGTTTGTAAGTAACGGCATCTTCTTCGATTTCCTGACGGGTGCGTCGTTTTCGGGACAATATCCAGTCATCAAGTTGATGCGTAAGAAACGTCAGCCTGCGTCCCAGTTTTTGGTGAGGGATTCCGCGTGAAGAAGTTAATTGGTAAAGCGTGTTTTTGGGAACGCCTAAATACGTGGCAGCCTCATCAATGCTGAGTGGCTTGGCTGTTTGTGAAGTAGACAGCGTTGTCTCAGCCAGTACTTTGCGGAGAGAAGCTGAAATGAGCTCCTCTAAGTCCGCCGGAGAAATAAGTATTATTGACATTTTTTTACCGAGCCCATTTTTAGTTTTCTGTGTGAACTCGAATGCGAATAAATAGGGGTTGTTTGTGGTTGTTTTTAATTTGGTAAGGTTATATTTTAGCGTGGTAACCCAATGTATGGCTATATTTCCTTGCTAATCAACGCTTTAATTTCTTCCAGTTTTTTGATGATTATTTCTTTGTCCTTCTCGGTAATTTGAGAATTACTGAAAAAATTACGAGCAGTCTGAGCACTGTATCCGGTTAAAATATGAATAGATTCTGCCAATGATCGATCTGATAACAAAGCTTTGTCCTGCAATAGTACTCCAGATTCCCGAAGCGATTGAAAGAAGTAAGCTGTTTGTACTTGGCTTAGTGTTGTAAGGTCATCATCTCGTTTTCTGGTAATTTTAACTTTCAATGAATCGGTAAGAGGGTTATCTCCCAATGACAGCTTTTTTAAATCTGCAATCAATTTATAGAGGATTTCATGCTTTTTGTATACTGGATAAATTTTTAAATAGATTTTTTGAATAAGACTTTCATCATCTTCGGTCAGGTTATACATCCCCATGTATACCTTTTTTACTTCATCAATGGTTGGTTCTCTGGTGATATATTGATTTAGCCATTCATCGGAAGGTATGGGGATATACAAAGGGTCTTTTTGAACTCGTTGATAGGCATAGCTAGTTTGCATGCGTTCTAACATATCCAGATAACTTGATAATTCGTCGTTATCATCGTCTTCAAATAGAATGTGAGCAGATTCAATAAGGCCAAAACCCAAAAGATTTAAATCAGCCATACCAGCATTGAGATATTCTACCAGAGTATCGGAGTTTTCTTCTTCTGCCAGCTCTTCCTGAAGTTGAATTTCATATTTGTAAGCTTGAACAACATCTTCTCCTTTCATTTTAACACGTTCCAGTCGCCGCAGAATGCCCTTATATTGATTGTCATAGATATAATCAATAAGTTTAATCTCTGTGGGATAGGTTGCTCTTAAATATTCTAAAAGAGTAAGCTGAGAGAATTCTTCAGGTGAATACCTGTCCATTAAATGAAAGGCAAATAGCATGTGAAAAGTTGTTTTTAACGGACGAATATATGCCTTTTAAGCATCATTAAAATACTTTTCCCTTTCTTTTGGTTCATTATGCTTAAAAGCAGCATAAGGTATCCAAAAATTTAAATTTTATCATCGAAGTGATCGCCAAGCAGTCCTATATCATGGTAAGCCGGATTATCCAAAACCAGGAAATCTGAAGCCGATTTTGCTAATGTAAAATTTTCTCTTTTGCTTTCATGACATATACAGTAAGAGGCTCATGCCTTTAATCTGGAAAATCTTTCCTGAATCAATTGGATAAAGGCTTCTTTAAAATCAGGACTGAGAAAACTGATGGCTATATACTCCATCCATTTCTCTTTTACTTTTTCCATTTTTTTGAAAATATTTTCCTGTTGTTTTACCTCCAATTTTAAGGTGGTAAACGCTGTGGTAAAGTCGCTGCGCTTTAATTTTCTCTTTTTCCCATTGAGAGTCAGCGCCATATCTTCGTTATCAGCTGGATTGACCAAGGCCGTAGCTACCATGTCGTAGGCAGGGGACAGTATCGGCCCGAGGCTGGGTTGGGTAATCAGTGAAAAATTTTTCAGGTGCATATCGGCATTGCCTGTAAGAAATGAAAATAGTACCTGCTCAAAAAAATTGACGGTATCTAAGCCCGGATTGGTTGAATATTTCAGGATGGTTTTCGCTATTTGTTCATACGAACCGTGGTATTTATCTTCTGTCAGCCGCTCCGTCAGTTGACACATGTCTTCCATGGGTAATTTGTTTTTTTTTACCCGGTCTATTCGTTTGGTAATATAGGCCAAACTACCCGATTGCAGACGAATCAGGCTATGGGGTACGGTCCTGATTCCGGCGATTTCAGCCAGGTGCATGGTTAAGTCCTCTACTTCAGGTAATTGTGGATAATGCGGGGTTGGGGGTTTTAAGATATACCCTCCCCAAAGCCCCACAATCGTAAACCGTTGAGATTCTGTTTTCTTTTTTCCTGAGACAATTTCCAAAGACAGTTTTGGCTGGACTCCCGTGACGGTCATTTGGCTTCTTATGACTTGGGTAGCCAATTCTTCCATTTGATTTTCGGTATAGGGCAGAGCGGGGGGAGTAGCGTTGCCAAAGATTTTTTTACTGCACGAAGCATGAAAATCGGTTTCCGTTGGCCCCAAAAGTTGATAACAGTACAAACACCTTTTCATAGTCTATCCTCCTCTTCAACAGGGTATATACTTACCGCTCCAATACAATCTCTGCAACAAGCCAGTAATAATCCCATTCGATCACGAGGATTGAGTTTCCAGTTTCTTTGGGCAATGTCCAGCAGCCATCCTTCAGGAATCAGGCCGTCGAAGAAGGGGAACAATACTTTATCGGTAAAAGCAACCTGTTGTAAGGGCAGCGTAAGGCTGATCGGTTCGGGTTTTTCTCTCTGCAAATAATCCTTGTCATATTCAAAATGATACCCGTTTTCATCCTGTATCAGCCACCCTGCGGTTAAAGCGTGGAATTTGACTTCAGCCTTTCTCATCGGTCAGTAGTTTACGGTTAACGGGTACCGCCCCAGTCTCATACCCAAATAATTGTAACACTTGGTTTACCTTGTCCATACGCAAGGTTTGTTTGCCCTGTTCGAGTTCACGAATAAAGCGAAGGCCCACCCCGGCTTTCTCGGCCAACTCGGGCTGAGTCAGTTTGGCGGCATTACGCTTTTCTTTAACAAATTTACTTATCAACATAATTACACTGTATTTATACCTTATCGGGTGTAAATATAATGTAATTATGGCTATTTGTACCTGATAGGGTATAATAATTATTTATTATTAATATATTTCCATAGTGGCATACTAGTATGAATTTTCGAAGGCAGTCAAAGAAATAGTTTAAAGATTGAATAATGACATTTACATCAAAGCTTTCATGGCTTCATCCAATACATCGTTTCCAAAGCTATCCAAGTAAATACGGGTGGTACGTTCGCTGTCGTGTCCCATCATCTCGGAGATAACCGAAGTGGGCGTTCCACTTTTTTTCTGGATAGTAGCAAAAGAATGTCGTGCTACGTACGTAGTCAATGGAACTCCAATTTCAAGTAACTTCCCTATTTCTTTTAAATCGTCATTTGTCTGTCCGTTAACTTTATGGATTCGGTCGCTGATTTGTTTGGGTGTTTTGTGAAAATCGCTCAAAATTGGAAAAATAAAAGATTCCTCACCAAGATAATAGGTTTGTTTATAGTGTTCCAAAATATGTAAAGTGGGAGGTAACAAAATGATATTAAAGTCCTCTCCGGTCTTTTGGCGAGTATATAGTAAGCGGCCGCTTTGAATATTACTCCAACGCAAATTGGCCATGTCTACAAAGTTGATACCACCACAGTAATAACTGAACATGAAGTAATTGCGTGAGTGAAAAAGGCGAGATTTAGCGTTTGGACTAAACTGAGCAATGCGTAACATTTCTTCTTTAGAAATCGCTCGCTTTTTTGTTTTGGCACGTCTATATTTAGAGAAACTGAATTCTTTAAAAGGAGTATAATCGTCCTTTACAAGCTTGTCTTTTTTTGCGTAGTTGAGGGCCGTATTAAACGTTCTCAGGTAAAGAAAAATCGAATTGGGTTCCAGAGACTGTCTTTTGAGCCATTCTTCGTATTTCGTAATAAAAGCATGGGTAACGTCAGAAAACTCTAAATCTTTATCACGGCGATAGTTTTTGAGTTTAAGCAGCGTTGCCTTAAAAGTGTCAGAATAGCCAATTTTTCCCGCCTCTATCTTTCGGGAAATAATCTCTTCAAAGTAAGAGAAAACCGTGTGGGTAGTCTTCCGCTTATTCACCTGTAAAATCTCCGCCAGTTCTTCGAGTGAGTAAATGCGGCCTTCGTTTTCTAAGTTTAAAATTTCTCGGTTAGCACGATTGGTAATACTGCCAATGGCAACGGCCATTTCTTTATACAGTGGATGCTTCTTTTTGGGGAGGTGGGTTTTGTCATCCCAATCACTTGCCAAACAGCTGAAACCTAAGTTCAGGTATTTGATTTTTCGATTCTGAATGAGGCGCAGCATGACGGGATGTTCGTCATTTTTTAACACTTTTGAGGTGAACAGGATTACTTTTGCGGAGGTCATAGCGGTACAGTTGCAGAGGGGCAATGGGTCGAAATTTTCGTATTTGGTTTAAATACGGTTTAAACATGGTTTAAACAAATGTAGCAAAAAAGTACAAATATTAGCTAATATTAGAAAATATATATTTTTTAATTAGTTGATATTCAATTAATTAAAAATATTGACAATTAACAAAAGTACAAAGCAAATAGCCTGGGGGGCAAGGGGTCGTGGGTTCAAATCCCGCTATCCCGACTTGATTATCAGGGAGTTGCGTTTAATCGTGACTCCCTTTTATTTTGGCTTGCAATACAATGTGTACCACAAAGCCTGTAGTTCCCCTACTTGTACCAAGATAACGCGGTTATTGATAGCCTGATTTTAGGGGGGCAAGACTAAAGTCTGTGGGAAGCGTTGGATTCTTCTAGGTTTATGTTGTTAACGAACAGGTCAAACGAAATTCTGGAAGAAGGTAAAAAAGAAAATCACGCCCATTTTTTTATAACTTTACCCACAAAGTAACGCCCCAATCATCTCCCTGACTTTTCTGCAACTAATGACGACTAAGCTAAATCTTATGATGAAGAATACGCTCCTGATATTCCACTTTTTAATATGTGCATTGATGACACAGGGGCAGAATAAAGGCCCGCTTGAAAATGTAGTGATCACATCCCAAAAGAAAAAAACGCAGGTATTTACCAACGAAAAAGGTGAATTGCAGGTAAACGTATCGCCAAAAGATGTCGTTAAATTTAAAGCCGCTAAATTGGTTCGTTATAGTGACTTCGGCGCCAGAGGCGATGGCAAAGCCGATGACATAGACGCTATCGCGGCGACCCATGCATTTGCCAACCTACACGGCCTTTTGGTGAAAGCTGACGATGGAGCCACCTATTACATTGGAGGCAAGGAGCGTACAGCGGTCATCCAAACCGACACTGATTTTGGCACGGCAGCCTTCATTATTGATGACACTGAGGTGCAAAATCGGAATGCTGCTGTTTTCACGATAAGTTCAACTCTCAAAGCGTTCAAGCCAGAAAGGATATCTTCCCTTAAAAGAAATCAGAAAAAAATCGATGTGCCTTTGTCCGGGCCCTGCTTGATCACGGTCACAAATGCTAACGTAAAGCAATACATTCGGTTTGGGCTCAACCAAAACAATGGATCTTCGCAGACCGATATTTTTGTCGTTGACAAAAACGGTAACGTAGATATGAACGCTCCAATCATCTGGGATTTCGACCAAATCACGGAAATCACCGCGTTGCCCATTGACGAGACTCCACTCAAGATTACCGGGGGGCATTTCACCACTATTGCCAATAAAGCGGAATCAAAATATACCTACTACAACCGCAACATCGCCATCAGGCGCTCCAATGTACTTTTAGAAGGGCTACAGCACCATATAAAAGGCGAAGAAGACCACGGTGCGCCCTACGGAGGCTTCATTAACATTGGTGAATGCTCCTATATAACGGTAAAAAATACCATCTTGACGGGACACCGAACCTATAGCACCATCGGCGCGGCTGGTAAGCCAGTCTCCATGGGCTCGTACGACTTATCGGTCAACCGGGCACTTAACGTATCCTTCGTGGATTGCAGCCAGACCAATGACATCAACGACAATACGTACTGGGGCATTCTGGGCTCTAACTTCTGTAAAAATCTTCTTTACGATCATTGTATCCTATCCCGGTTTGATGCTCACCAAGGCGTTGCTAATGCTACCATCCGCAACTCTACCCTCGGGCACATGGGGATCAATGCCATCGGCAGCGGCGTCTTGCTGGTGGAAAATTCCACCATTCGCGGCAGGAGCATTGTCAACCTGCGCCCCGATTATGGCAGTACATGGCAGGGAGAGTTAATAATCCGTAACTGTGTCTTTGTACCCGCAGACGGCAGACCCACCAGCGCCGCCCTGATAAGCGGATCCTATTCAGGTCAGCATGATTTCGGCTACACCTGCTATATGCCAGAACGCATCACCATTGAAAATCTCCGTATCGACGACTCCCGGCATCCAGACAACTACCAAGGGCCTGCCATTTTTTCTAATTTCAATCCGCAAATGACGGATATTTCCTACAAAGAAAAATTCCCCTATGTCATAACGAAAGAGGTCATTCTCAGGAATATAACGACAACTAGCGGAAAAGTGTTGAGAATCAGCGATAATCTGGTCATGTTTAGGGATGTAAAGGTTAATATTAGTCAGTGAAGTTATGCATCCTTATTATTGCGAAAGTAATTACCTTAGCTACTTCAAAAAACAGTAAATGATGAGATTCCTGACACTTGGTATGGCCTTTTTTTGGCTCTCGATTTCGTTCCTGCGGGCCCAGCCTGCTCCGAAGCAGGCCCAGTGGTCTAAATTGTATATCATGCCCGATAAACGGACCATTACGCGCGGAGATGGCAAGCCGTTTTTCTGGTTGGGAGATACCGCGTGGGAATTGTTTCATCGGTTGACAAAAGAAGAAGCTGATTTTTATTTAAAACGTCGCGCCGAACAGGGTTTTACGGTCATTCAGGCGGTGGCTTTGGCAGAGTTTGACGGCCTGACGCAACCTAACCAATACGGTCAGTTGCCGCTCAAAAACAATGACCCAACGCAGCCCAATGAACTGTATTTTCAGCACGTAGATTATGTCATCAATAAGGCCGCCTCACTGGGATTAGTAACGGGCTTACTGCCTACTTGGGGAGATAAATTTAATAAGAAATGGGGAGTAGGGCCAGAGATATTTACGCCCGAAAATGCCCGTGTATATGGCGAGTGGTTGGGAAAACGCTACAAAGGTAAGCCCGTCATTTGGATATTGGGTGGGGATAGAAGCCCCGAAGCGGAAAAACATTTTGCCATCATCAGGGCCATGGCCGAAGGTATTCGGGCAGGTAATGGTGGCACGCAGCTCATGACGTACCATCCCATGGGCAACAGTAATTCGGCGGCATTTTTTCATAAAGATAATTGGTTGAATTTCAACATGTATCAGTCGGGACATTCGGCGCGTAATGCCAAAAATTACGTGATGCAACGCCAGAATTACCAGTTGTTTCCCGTAAAACCCACCCTCGACGGAGAGCCGCGCTACGAAGACCATCCCATCAATTGGAAACCCGAACAGGATTATTTTAACGCGCACGATGCTCGGCAGGCGGCGTGGTGGGCCATGCTGGCCGGCGGCGCTGGCCATACATACGGTAACCACAATGTATGGCAGTTTTTTGACCCTAACCGCAACAAACCCATCTCCGTAGCTCGTACCCATTGGCGGCGGGCCGTTGACAGTGAGGGGGCGTGGCAAGTGGGCTTTCTGCGCAAACTTTATGAATCACACCCTTGGAATCAACTGATTCCGGAGCAGTCGCTGCTGAAAGGTGATAACCCCGACGATGCCGGCTATCAAATGGCGGCTTGGGGTGAAAGCAAAGATTTCTTATTTGCTTATACCCCAACGGGCAAACCCCTGAAAATTGATTTAGCAAAACTCCAAGCTACCCAATTAAAGGCTTACTGGTTTAACCCCCGCGATGGCATCACTACGCTCATTGGTGATTTTAAAAACGATGGTGTCAAAGAATTCCAAACGCCCGTAAGTTGTCCCACTTGCGACTGGGTGTTGGTCGTTGATGATGCCACGAAGCCGTGGGCTGGTTATGGATTGCCAAAAGCTGTGAAAAAATAAACTATGAATTTCCCCTTTTTTATTGCCCGTCGTTACTTCAGTTCCAAGAAGAAAAAAAGCTTTATCAGCCTGATTTCCAATATTTCGATGTTGGGCGTGGGCGTAGGTACGATGGCTCTTGTGATTGTGTTGTCGGTCTTCAACGGCATGGAAGAACTAAACCGACAACTGTTTCGGAGCTTTGATCCCGACCTAAAAATAACGCCTGCCCAAGGTAAACGCATTGACGTTACGCCCGCGCTTTTGTCGAAAATCAAACAAATAAAAGGTGTAAAATTTGCCACGCAGGTGATTGAAGACAACGCCTTGGCACGCTACGGCGACCGTCGCGTGGTGGTCAAGCTCAAAGGGGTGGATTCTACTTACGAACAACGGCATCAACTTGATACGGCGCTGGTTTACGGAACGGTACAAGTCATGGTCGACGGGGAGCCTAAAGCCGTGGTTGGGGCCACGGTTCAGCAATTGTTAAGCATCAATCCCAATGATATTCTGACACCCCTCGAACTCTGGTACCCGCGCTCAGATACGCGCTCGCTCAACCTCAACTCCCCCGACGCCTTCAATCAGCAAATCATTCGGGTGGGTGGGGTGTATATGCTCGAACTGCGGTTTGATGATTATGTGATTGTACCCCTAGATTTTGCGGCTGAGCTGCTCGGCTACGGCGCGCAACGCTCGTCGTTTGAACTTCAACTGCAACCCAACGCCGACGCCGATGCGGTCAAAAGTGATTTGGAAAAGAACTTGGGTGACACGTTTGTAATCCGTACCCGCGACGAGCAGAATGCTGATTTATTACGTGCCATTCGCCTCGAAAAACTGTTTGTGACCGTTACCTTGGGTTTGATTGTGTTGGTGGCGGCCGTTAATATTTTCTTCTCGCTTTCCATGCTCGTCATCGAAAAGCGCGACGACATCAAAATGCTTTTTGCAATGGGCGCAACAAGCAGCATGGTCAAGCGCATTTTTTTGTTTGAAGGCGGATTGGTGGCTTTTAGTGGCGCGGCAGTGGGATTGATTTTGGGCGTGATTGTGTGTTGGGCGCAGCAAACCTACGGCTTGGTTTCGATGGGAATGGTGAGTTCGTTGGTGGATGCCTACCCCGTCAAAATGGTGTGGCAAGACTTCGTAATTACGGCTTTTTTGGTCATTTCGGTCACCATCATCGTGTCGTTTTTACCCGCCAAGCGCGCCGCTGAAATGGGGTAAACTACAATTCAATCACTTGCCCCTGCACCGCTACTTTGTAGCCTTCTTTGGCGGTTTGAATAAACTCTTTCGTTTCGGTCCTGAGCAATGGATTCGTGTGGTTGAAATGCGTAAAGTAGACTTTTTGCTTTTCAGTTTTGGGTAATTTTTCCAACAGCTTCATGGTTTCCGACACAAACGGGTGCGGTACTTCGCTCATGGGGCGCGGTATTTCGCCATCGGCAAAGAATGTGGCGTCAATAAAGGCATAATCGGTGGCTTTGACGACGTCGTTTAGGTCTTTATTCCAAAGACTCCACTTGTCGATGTCGGGTATGTAGATGAATGTCTTGCGGTCAGTTTGGATGCGAAAACCCACGGTTTCCGAATATTCGGCGCGGTGTGGCACGGTAAAGGGTTGGATTTTGATGCGCTCGTTCAACACAATCCAGATGCTGTCGGTCATGGGTTGAAGGTCAATATTTTTCAAACTCACCAACTGACTCCACGGACCGTTGTTTTCCAGAAATCGCTGCATGAGCGGCATGGCGTACACTTTCACGTTTTTGGCCCCCAAGGCTTCCCGCCCCAAGTGCATCAAGCCCGTATAATGCCCAATGTGGGCGTGGGTCAAAAAAATGCCCGCTAGCTCGTTGGCGGTGTTGTGGGTGTTGTTTTTGAGCAATTGCAATTGGTATTTGAAATCGGGTGTGGCATCAATCAGCCAACGCTGTTTGGTCAGAGGGTCTACAATCGCCAGACTCGTTACGTACAGTGGCGGGCGGCGTCCCTCCCAGGCATCTAGGCAGTTGGGCGTGTTGCATCCTGCCTGCGGATAGCCTCCATCTTGGGTAACGCCTAATACCAAAATGTAAGGAGACTGAGCGTGGACGAGAGCGGAGAGGAAGAGAAAGATGATGAGAAGGCGCATTTTTGAAGGAATTTACCCTGTTACATTTTAATAAAAAAACTTACCTTTATTGTATAAATATACGAAACTGATTATGCCGGAAATTAGCCGTTTTTTGGGAATTATTATAAAGATGTTTTTCGATGACCATAATCCGCCGCATTTTCACGTTGAGTATCAAGATTTTAAAGCAATTATTGATATTCGAAAGGCAGAGTTGATGGAAGGCTATTTACCGACAAAACAACTTAAATTGGTACAGGCTTGGGCCGTATTGCATGAAGAGGAACTACTCGAAAATTTCAGTACTTTAGGGCAGGATGTTAAGACTTGGAGAAAAATTGAACCATTAAGCTAATGTTATATTATATCAAAAAAATACTTGAAATTGAGGCGTATACAGTTACTTGCCTTTTCAATACTGGAGAAGTAAGGATGATTGACCTAACTGAAATTGTTCATAAATATCAACGAATAAATGATGGGCTGGTCAGTCAATTAAGCGACAAATCTTACTTTAAAACAGTTGCCTTAGATTCTTATGGAACATTAGTATGGGATAATGGGGTAGATTTTGACCCTGATAATTTGTATAATATGTCAATATCTATTTTACAATCAGCATGAATCAGCTTTATGAAGTGTACTTATATGAAATTAACTTCCAGCCAAGGTTCGAAAACGAGCAAGTGTATTAGAGTTTACCAAAGACTTCATTGTAACGGTTGATTGCTTCAATAGGTGGGTTAAAGAAATGATTTTCTTCTGCCCATTTATTAAAATCTACCTTTTCTTTTAGAACAAAAAGATACTGTAGATTGCAGGTAACTCTATAAGCTGCATCATGATGATAGTCATCATCATGATGCCCCCTCTGTTTTTGGAACTGATAAAAATTATTTACAAGCATAATAGCTTCTTGTTCATTGTACCCAAAATAAGTACCTAAAAACTCAACTACTAACTCAAATAATGCAATTGTTTCTTTATCGGATTTAAAATCGAATTTCATTGAAAATGACGATATTTTATTTTTCCTTCTTTACCCATTTATAAAATTCTTCTCTCGTCATCTTGTGATGAACGACTTCTACTTCATCAATATTTCTGACAATTTTGACTCCTTCATCTATCATTTTATTAATTAATATGGTCAGTATTTCGTCATCTTCAATAATTACAAAACCGAAAGGATCTATTCGATAGATAAAATAACCACATGAGCTGGTTGTTGACAATTCTAATACATAGTTATTCTTATCGGTATTCCACATATCCTCAAACTGCTTCAATCTATCCATAATATTAGTTTTTCATAGCCTTGTGTTTTTCACCACCAGCTAACCGTTTGTTAGCGGTTGTTTATCGAGTGCTTTTGTGTTATAGGAATTTTGGGCTGTTGTTGTTTTTTTCCACCAACAACCAACTGAGGAATTTATTTTCGACCGAATTTAGATAAAACTTCCTTTGTTTGAAAAATTAGCTTCCCTAACTTCGCGAGTACCAAAAGACTTGCTTACAACCCGTCCTATGCAAAATCCTGCCGAACGCATCAATGAGCTTACCGATTTGCTGAACCATTATAATCACCGATATTACCAAGACAGTGTCTCGGAAATCAGTGATTATGAGTTTGATACACTCCTGAAAGAGTTGGCCGAACTGGAAAATCAATATCCCGATTTACGCCGTGAAGATTCTCCTACGCTGCGGGTAGGAGGGGGAATTACGAAAAATTTTGAGACCGTAACGCACCGTTATCCGATGCTTTCGTTGGGTAATACATACAACGAGCAGGATTTGCGGGACTTTGACGAGCGTGTGCAGAAGGGCCTTTATGGCGAAGCCTACGAATACATTTGTGAGTTGAAATTTGACGGTATTTCGCTCAGCATGACCTACGAAAACGGTGTGTTGAAGCGGGCCGTGACGCGCGGCGACGGTACCAGAGGAGATGACATTACGGCTAACGTACGTACAATAAAATCGTTGCCGCTTAAAATAAGCTCACGAACTCAGAATTCGGATTCGCCGCTCACCGCTCACCAATTACCAATCACCAATTTTGAAGTGCGCGGTGAAGGTTTTATGCCGATATCATCGTTTGAGAAACTCAACAAAGATTTAGAGGCGGCCGACGAACCCACCTACGCCAACCCCCGCAATGCGGCATCGGGGGCGTTTAAATTGCAGGATTCGGCGGAGTCGGCGCGGCGAGGATTGGATTGTTATTTGTACGCTTTTTTATCCGATGATGAGGTGTTTGAAACCCACGAACAAAGTCTTCTGACGCTTAAAACATGGGGCTTTAACGTGTCGCCGGGCTGGCGAAAATGCGCCGATATTGATGAAGTACTGGCCTACATTCACGAATGGGAAACCAAGCGACACACATTGCCATTGGCGACGGACGGGATTGTGATTAAAGTAAATTCGATGGCGCAGCAGCGGGAGTTGGGCTTCACGGCCAAAAGTCCACGTTGGGCGATTTCGTTTAAATACAAAGCCGAAAATAAGGCAGGCGTTTTGAAATCAGTTTCGTATCAGGTGGGCCGTACGGGGGCGTTGACGCCCGTAGCCAATTTAGACAATCTCAACGGCGACGGAAAAGGTCTACAACTGTCGGGAACGCGAGTGAAACGCGCTTCGCTGCACAACGCCAACGAAATTGAGCGCTTGGGGTTGATGCTCAACGACGTGGTTTTTGTGGAAAAAGGCGGGGAAATTATTCCCAAAATCACGGGAGTGGACGTGGACGCCCGCTCGAACCGCCTGTTGTCGCCGATTGTTTACCCCACGCATTGCCCCGAATGTGGTACGGAATTGGTGCGAAAAGAAACCGAAGCCAACCATTACTGTCCCAACGAGCGCGGTTGTCCGCCGCAGTTGCGCGGCAAAGTGGAGCATTTTATTCACCGCAAAGCCCTGAATATTGATAGCTTGGGTGAAGGAAAAATTGAATTGTTGTTTGATAAAAACCTTGTTCAGATCCCCGCCGATTTGTATGATTTGACCTACGAAAAACTCTTCGGATTGGAGAAAGTCATAACGGATGAAGAAACGGGCAAAACCAAAAAAATCGGTTTCAAAGAAAAAACCGTTGAAAATATTCTGAAAGGCATTGAACAATCTAAAAATGTTCCTTTCAAACAGGTTCTTTTTGGCATCGGGATTCGGTTTGTGGGCGCAACGGTGGCTGAAAAACTGGCGGCCTACTTTCGTAACATTGACGCGCTGATGGCGGCAGATTTTGAAGCCCTGTGTAACGTACCCGAAATCGGTGGAAAAATAGCCCAAAGCATCGTAGATTATTTTTCGGAGGAGTCTAATCGTGATTATATCGGTCGTTTACGGGCGGCTGGACTACAATTTGAAACCGATGATGTACCCGTAGTGGCTGAATCCAACGCATTGGAAGGTAAAAGTTTTTTGTATACAGGCACTTTTGCGGGCATGACCCGCGAAGAATTGGAAGCCAAAATTGAAGCCAACGGTGGTAAACTGCTCAGTGGTGTATCGGCCAAACTCAATTTTCTGATTGTAGGCGAAAAACCAGGCGCATCCAAAGTTGATAAGGCTACGAAATTGAACGTAAAAATGATTTCAGAGGAGGAGTTTTTAGGGATGTTATCTGTTGATTAATTAAAAAGTTTACTATTTTCTCTTCAAAATTCACCACAAAAAAGTGTATTCTTGCATCCCTATTGCCAGTCAGATCAACCCACATAAAATATGAATCAACGTCTTATATTAAGCAGCCCACTGTTTGAAATCATGGTCAGTCGTTTGTGTCAACAACTCATCGAAAACCATGGAGATTTTGCCGATTCTGCGGTGTTGGGCTTACAGCCGCGCGGAATTTTCTTTGCTGAGCGGGTCGTCACCGAACTGCGTAACATTACGGGCAAAAATATTCCGTTGGGGTATTTGGATGCTACTTTCTATCGCGATGATTTTCGTCGCCGAGAGCAGTTGAAACCCAACGCCACCAAAGTCAATTTTGTGATTGAAGGAAAAAAAGTCATTCTGATTGATGATGTGCTGGCTACGGGGCGCATGGTCCGCGCTGCGCTGGACGCGATGCAAGCGTTTGGGCGCCCGCGCAAGGTGGAGTTGATGGTGCTGATTGACCGTCAGTACAGCCGAGAAATTCCCGTAGAGCCTGATTATACGGGCATGAAAGTCAATACATTGGACACCCAACGTGTGCAGGTAGAATGGCGCGAACAAGGCCATGAAGCTGATCGTATTTGGTTGGTAGATTAAGTCCCAAGCCCTTGGTGGTGTTGTCACCGCTAAGTATAGTACTCCAAGAATGTTTGTGAAAAACATCATATTCACCCGCTTTAGTTGTTTACAGCATGACAAAATTGACCATCGAACAAGCCCAACAGGAAGTAGATAATTGGATAAAAACTTACGGTGTTCGCTATTTTAGCGAACTGACCAACTTGGCTATTTTGACCGAAGAAGTAGGAGAAATGGCTCGCATCATGGCGCGAACGTACGGTGACCAATCGTTCAAAAAGTCAGATTTGGATAAAAATTTAGCCGACGAAATGGCCGATGTGCTTTGGGTGCTGATGTGTCTTGCCAATCAAACGGGCGTAGATTTAACCGAAGCGTTTCAGAAAAACTTGGAAAAAAAGACAAAACGCGACGCCACCCGGCACCTCGAAAATGCTAAGCTGAAACCCAATGACGAATTTAGAAATGAAGAATGACGAATTTGGGGATACCTACATCTTATTTCTGACTTCTGATTACTTACAATCAAGTTCGTACGAATAGACCGTTTCGCGTATTAGGTTGTTGTTTGATTTAACCTTGACTATTCTTAGGGTAGGAACGCGTTTCGTATTGTATTGATATGCCACATCTACACTTTCTTTCAATAGCGTATAATTCAATGGATTACGTTTGCTGTGGGCGCGGCCGTTGAGCATGTTGAGCACTTGCATCCCCTGCGAAAAAGTGTAAATATTCACTTTGTCGTCATGGTCGCCGTATTCGGCTACTAAGCTGTCGGTGGTTCGATTATCATACTTCAATACCCATTTTTTGACATTGGCAGCGGTGTCATATTCCCATTTTGAGGTAACTCCCGTATTGGATTTCATTTCCGAAACCCGTTGATTTTCATTGTTGTATACGAGTTTTAGCGTGTCGTCAATCACGGGGCCAGAGTTGAAAACCCGGAAGGAATAAATACTACTTAAGGTAGTTGAATTGTCGTAGTTTAGCTCATAAATATAACTTCTGTCGCGGGTTTGTAGGTTGGTTTCCCTCAGGCGAATCAAGGTGTTGTCTTTGTTATATTCAAACGTATACCGTTTTGTAATTTGATGAGGGCCACCCGTTGTATATTCGACCATCCTGATAAGTTTGCGGGTTGAATCGTACTCATAGGCGCGGTACAAAACGTTATTGATACGTTCAGAAAGTAAAATGCAGGTGGAAACGGCGGTTGAATCGACGGCTGGGGACACTTCATTTCCTTTGGGACGGCATCCTTTGAAGGTGCCTAAACCAATCAACAAAAGAAGCATTCCCCAATAAATTGTAGATTTATTAAACATATCAATTCAATAATAACGAAGTTAGAGCGTAACAAAATGATGCGGCAAAAAAAATGCCAATTTACTTAAATTAGCTGTTTTGGCCTTCTTTTGAATCAAAATCAATTTTTTTTCAAAAAATACCTTTCGATTAGCGAACTTAATATATTGCAGCAAAAAAAGTGCCTGATTTCTAAAATCCTTTCTTTTATGAATTAACGGTCATTTTTAAAATATTAAGCCATGTCACCCTTTCGTTTTTGTGCTAAGTGCGGAAAGCCCCTTGAAACCGTCCAATTAAACCAACGTGAGCGTTTGATTTGCTCAGAGCGCTGCGGCTATGTTTATTGGGATAACCCACTGCCTGTAGTAGGTGCTATTGTGGAGTACGACAATGACACCGTCATTTTGATTCAGAACAAGGGTTGGCCTGCCGAATGGTTCGGGATTGTGAGTGGTTTTTTGGAAAAGGGAGAGTCGCCCGAAGAAGCAGTGTTGCGCGAAGTAAAAGAGGAAATAGGATTGGATGCCGAAATGGTGGAGCAGGTGGGGGTGTATCCTTTCTTTCAACGAAATGAGCTTATTATCGCCTATCACGTACGCGCTACGGGTGAGATTCGGATGGATGAAAAAGAGCTACAAGCCTATAAAGTGGTCCCAATTGACAAGCTGCGGCCTTGGTCGTTTGGCACTGGAGTAGCCGTGAAGGAATGGCTAGCGAAGAGAAAAGCGGAAACCAGCTTAAATAAAAATTAAAGGATGGTTTTTTCAAATCATAAGATAAAACCTGTATAACGAACGAAGTCGCATTGATCCAATGCGACTTCGTTCGTTATCATTTTATAGAAGGTTATTCTCCTTCTCCCTGCCGGTTAATCCGACTTGCTCCAGTGCTGTTTGATTTGAGATTGGGAATGCGTCCTAGGTTGGCTTTGCTCACGCCTGAGGCTTGCACGTCACCGTTCTGAATGTTCATGCGCTCGGCATCCAATGAACACGCGCCGGCAAGGTCGGCTTCGAGGGTGTTGGCGCTGCCGTGCAATTCAACTTTGGAAGCCCCCGCTACGTCGAGTTCAAGTTTTTTGGCGTCAACATCAATGTACGTTTTGGAAGCCCCAGAAATCTCTACTTTCAACGTACCTAAGTTGTTGAAACCCATTATTTTTCCGAGTGTTGCCCCTGACAAATCAATGGTTTCGATGGTTGGAACGGTAATCGTAATGCCTACGCGCTTGTTGCGTTCAAAAAGTTTGACTTTGCGTCGGTTTTCTACGCGGAGCGTGCCATCTTCTACTTTTACTTCCACGTCGTCCAAATCGGTTTCGCTGCCGTCGGCTATTACTTTATACACGTCTCCTTTTTGAATGGTCACCACAAAAGCGCCGCCTATTCTGACTTTGCTGAAATTGGTTACGTCATATTGCTTCACCATTTCGCCTTTGGCGTCAAACGAGCGGTCAAAAGCTTCGTTCAGGCCAGACTCTATGCCATCGCTGATTTCGTCCATGTCATCGGATTCGTCGTTGTTTCGCGACTCATCACGAACGGAGATAGGACGGTCAAGACAGACAAGCCCTGAATCAGGTTTGATGGCCCAGCGGATATTTTTGAACATTTCTTCGTTGATATCCAAATCATAGTCGTATTGGATTTGATTCCGTACGCCCCAAAAGTGGTCATAGAAATCGCGTGTCATGCGGAAGGTTTTGGCGTACGGGAAGTACAGCGTTAGGCGCACACTCTGCCCCCGGAAACGTGGTGATTTGTCGGAAAGACTGAAATCTTCGTCAAAAACCATCGTAGAATCCGTTTGGTTGATGTTGTATAAAATATTGGAAGCATTGCGCTCGGCATCCTGACGTGAGCGTCCTTGCGAACGGAACCTAAATGCTACTTTGGCATCGGTACTTTCGTAGCCTTCCAAATCCAGTTGTGTATTGTTGTAACCGTCTTCGGAGTTGTCCTCGTGGACGTCCAGCAAAATCGGCGTGGCGGGTAGCTTGTAGGTTTGTTCTTTTTCGACCGTTCCTTCGCGGCGGAAGTTAGCGCCGTATCTGAATCCAAAGATGGTACTTCCCAAAAGGCCCGCCAAAAAGAGTCCGAGCAGGGTTTGCCACACCGCAGGGGTAAATTTATTTTCTTTGGTCAACAACGAGATTCCCAACCAAGCCAGCGTGGCAAAAGGAACCCCAATGGCCAAAAAGGCAAAAATGTAAGCTACGGGAGATACTTCGCCGATGAAGAAATTGAGTGGCATGAGTTCGTTGTCAATTTGCCCAAAGTCCCACGTACCCAATCCGAATACCGCGAAAAGCGCCGTAATCAATCCAAGTAAGGCGCCCGCCCCCGTGATAAACATAATCAGTCCAGCAAAGATGCGCATGATAACCACCAAGAATTTCATCAGGGGAGTTAATCCGCTGAATACCATCGCCACCGCCCGAAAGGGAAACAAAAGTAATTTGGTTGCGATATTTTCTTCTTTTTGTTCAGGCTGAAGGGCTTTCTTGACGTTGGTTTCGATGTTTTCGAGGGTAATGGGTTGCCCTTTCATCTCCATTTTTTCGGTCAAAGTATTGGCTTTCGGCGTAATGAGCCACAGCACGATGTATAAAAGGAGGCCAGTGCCGAAGAACAAAATGCTCAGAACCCAAATAAAACGAACGACTCCTAAGTCAACTCCGAAGTAAGCCGCTACCCCAGCCGCTACCCCGCCCACTACTTTCTGGTCAGGATTTCGGTAAAACTTCTTGATGTTTTTGTCTTCTTCCAGCGCATCGGAACCGGGGAAAGAAACCCAGCAAGCAACGTACAGTAAGAAAGTGAATCCGCTCAATGGACCGAAAAATTCAGCACTGTCGCCACCAAACACGCCACCACTGATGGCAGGAAGCCCCAAAAAGAAAAGCAAGAACAGTAAACGAACGAAAAGCGGGTCAACGTTGAAATGATGGGCGATGCCCGCACACACGCCGCCCAATAATTTGCGCTTCGTATCACGAACGAGCTTACGGGAAGTTGTGGGGGCTGAGGGAGCACTTTTGGGGGCTGCGGGTTCAGGATTTACTGCCGAAGCTTGGCTGAAGCCTGCGGCTGGTTGGCGGCTGGCAGCGGTCTGTGCCGCCAAATCTTCTTCCTCTTCGATGGCTTCAAAGTCAGCCACGGTTCCCATACTTTTGATGAGCTCTTCGACGTCTTCCAGCGCAATCACTTGCGTGTCGGCGGCTTTTTGTCGGTTCAAAAACTTCTCCGCAATTCGCCCTTCGATGTCAGAGATAATCTCTTTGCTATCTTCGTACGACGAAAAGTACTTCTGGATTGAGTTTAGGTAATTTCTTAATTTATCGTAGCCGTCCTCTTCGATATAAAAAATCAGACCGGCGATATTGATGCTGATAGTCTTTTTCATGGCAATGGATGCGTGCGCATCAGTTAACAGTTTTCCTTGATTGTTAAATGTTAGTTGGTTGGCTGTTGCTCATTCTTTGCTCCTAAATCCTGTGTTTTCAACACAATCGTATGAACAGAGTCAGAAAGCTCAATCCAGGTTTTTTGCATTTCTTCCAGAAACTGTTTGCCCATATCAGTCAGTATATAATACTTACGCGGGGGGCCAGAGGAGGATTCTACCCATTTATAATCGAGCAGGCCCGAGTTTTTTAGCCGGGTCAGGAGCGGATAAAGCGTGCCTTCTACGACCATAATCTTGGCGGAGGTCAGTTCATCGAGCATATCGGAGGCGTATACTTCGCCCCGAGAGATGATGTGCATAATGCAGAATTCCAGGATTCCTTTTCGCATTTGCACTTGAGCGTTCTCAATATTCATGCTGTTGTCATGTTTTGGAAATTTTTGATTGAACGTCATGGCTGTAAGAGTTTGGCAGAATAGTCATAAGGTTGTCATTTGTGGTTATGGAGCCGTAATTCTCAACTTCATTTTGCTTGCTTTGCCGTAATTTATTCCTGACAAAACCTGACTAGTTTTTAATTACATGACAACCTCATGACTATTCTATTTACCCGGTACTTGTTTAAAATGGCTGTGTTATAGGTAATCAACAGTACAAAGTTAATGTAAGGTACTTTGCGATGCAAGGTACTTGGCTAATTTTTTAAATTTTATTTTGGAAACGGTAAAAATCAGGGATAAACGGACAAAAAACAGTTTATAGTAAGCCGTTTGCAATTGAGCGCTCATAACCATAAAATTTAATCGTAAATTTGCCATCATTTACTGCCGACTTTTCACTGTAAACTCCCAACTTATCTATGTACTCCGTCAATTTCAAAGAGGTTCTTTCCGTCACGTTGATTTTATTTTCGGTCATTGATATTCTGGGTTCCATCCCTGTCATTATCGACCTCCGAAAAAAAGCGGGAGCCATCAACGCCCGTCGCGCCACGTTGGTTTCCGGCGGAATGATGATTGCGTTTTTGTATTTGGGGAAAGAAATCCTGAAACTATTTGGCGTTGATGTGGCGTCGTTTGCCGTAGCGGGGGCGTTGATATTGTTTTTGATTGGACTAGAAATGATTTTGGGGCGCAATATTTTCAAGCACGATGCCGTACACAGCAACGCTACGTCCATTGTTCCGATTGCGTTTCCGATGATTGCGGGGGCAGGAACGATGACCACGATTTTGTCACTGAAAGCGGCTTATCAGGAAATCAATATCATCATTGCTATTCTTATCAACCTGATTTTTATTTATTTGGTACTGCGCTCATCGGCTTGGATTGAAGGGCAGCTGGGTGTGGCGGGCACCGATGTTTTGCGCAAGATTTTTGGGCTGATTCTAATTGCCATTGCCATCAAACTGTTCCGTAGTTCTATATAGTATCAAGTATTTACGCAGAGGGGTAGGGTAGCAAAGTTGCAGTGCTCGTCTGCGTATTTTAACCCACCGAATTTGGATATTTTTATCGCTTCTTTAGCCGCCTTGTTGGCTGGTTTTGTAGATTCTATTGTGGGCGGCGGCGGCTTGGTGCAGGTCCCCGCGCTTTTTATTTTGTTCCCTCACTTTTCTGTTTCGCAAGTGATTGGTACCAACCGTTTTGCCTCGTTTATGGGCACCAGCGTGGCGGGGTATCAATACGCCCGAAAAGTAGAGGTTCCTTGGCGGGTGGTGCTCATTACCGCGGCGGGTACAGCTGTGATGTCGTTTTTGGGGGCAACCATTGCCAGTCACCTGAAGGCGGAGGTTTTGAAGCCAATTATTTTGTTTTTGATGGCAGCCATCGCGATTTATTCTTATTCCAACAAAACCTTGGGGCATCACGAAAATTTGCCAGTATCTATCGTTCGTCTACAATGGTACGCGCTGCTGATTGGGATGGCGACGGGTTTTTACAACGGGTTTGTGGGGCCTGGCACGGGCAGTTTGTTGGTTTTTGGGTTTGTGAGCGTGATTGGGTATCAATTTCTGCGGGCATCGGCGGTGGCTAAAATCATCAATGTGGTGGCAGATATTGCTTCGCTGGTGTTTTTTATATGGAAAGGATACGTTGAATTTGACATTGCCCTGCCCATGATGGCATGCAATATCATGGGTTCCTATTTGGGCAGCCGTTTGGCTATTTTGCGGGGTAATGCCTTTATCCGTAACATTTTTTTAGTCGTTATTTTCGCCCTAATTCTACGTTTTGGGTACGACGTAGTGAGGCTTTTTTGAGTAAATCAACCTGTTTTTAGCGTCTAAGTAGGGTCAGACGATAGTGGCGCTTTCGGGTCCTTAAACCCGAAAGGATAGCGTATGCTGTGGTTACTCAAAGTCATAGAAATACTTCGTTGTTTATTTTTCTGTTAAAAAATTCAAGAAAGTAGTTGAAAAGTAATAAAAAAGCCTCTATTATTGTGTTGTTTTGACACATTTATGATGAAAAACTACGCCCACTCCACTCGACTTTTGGTGGCCATTGATTGCATCATCTTCGGTTTTGATGGAGAAGAGCTTAAATTATTGTTGATTAAGCGGCGTTTTGAGCCCGAAAAAGGCAAGTGGTCGTTGATGGGAGGATTTGTAAATGAAGAGGAAGATTTGGAGGTGGGAGCCGAACGAATTTTGCATGAATTGACGGGGCTGCACAACATTTACGTAGAGCAATTGCAGACGTTTGGTAAAGTAGACCGTGACCCCGTAGAGCGGACCCTCTCGGTTGTTTTCTTTGCGCTCATCAACATTCATAACCACGATGAGGAATCCGTAAAGTCGCATAGTGCATGTTGGATTAGCCTGAAGCAGATGCCGAAGTTGATTTTTGACCATGAAAAAATGGTTCAAATCGCCCTCGAACGCCTACGCTATAAAGCCGCGTTGCATCCGATTGGATTTGAGTTGTTGCCCGAACAATTTACCATTCCTCAATTACAAAAACTGTACGAAGCCATTTATGATTTGAAACTCGACCGCCGCAATTTCAGTCGCAAGATTCTATCGACGGGACTGTTGTTGGATACGGGTGAGAAAAACGCCAACTCGGCTACCAAAAAGGCGGTTTTGTATCGTTTGAACAAAGAAAAATACGAAAGTAACTTTAATAATTTTTGGTACTTCATGCCAGTAACCACCTAGAAAAACAATGCAGAATCAGTACGTTATTGGAGTAGATTATGGGACCGATTCGGTTCGGGCTTTGGTTGTCAATGCTCATACGGGGGCGGCCGTTGGGACGCACGTTTTTGAATATCCACGCTGGAAAAAAGGTCTTTACTGCGCGCCCGAAATTTCACAATTTCGCCAGCATCCACTCGACTATTTGGAAGGATTGGAAGAATCTATCAAAGGGGCGTTGGCGGGTGTGCCAGAGGAAGTGCGCCAAAATGTCAAAGGAATTTCGGTGGACACAACGGGTTCTACGCCCGTGGCGGTCGATGAAAATGGCACACCGCTCGCGCTGTTACCTGAGTTCTCGGAAAATCCCCACGGAATGTTTATTCTCTGGAAAGACCACACAGCCAACGCCGAGGCCGAAGAAATCAACCAATTGGCGCACCACTGGGATGTGGATTATACCAAATACGTCGGAGGGATTTATTCTTCTGAATGGTATTGGGCTAAGATAATGCGGACGATTCGCGTCGATAGCCAAGTGCGGACGCGGGCGTTTTCGTGGGTGGAGCATTGCGACTGGATTTCGGCGGTCTTGACGGGAGATACCAACCCGCTGACGTTGAAACGCTCACGCTGTGCGGCGGGCCACAAAGCCATGTGGAATGAGGAATTTCAGGGGTTGCCTTCTGAGGAGTTTTTGGTAGAATTAGACCCTCAATTGGCGGGTTTACGCCAACGCTTATTTAAAGATACGTACACGTCTGACGAAGCGATGGGGACAATTTCGGCCGAGTGGGCCACCAAATTGGGCATCCCTGCCGACGTCGTGATTGGCGTTGGAGCTTTTGATGCGCACATGGGGGCGGTGGGGGCCGAGATTGACCCGTACACCTTCGTGCGGGTGATGGGAACATCTACATGCGACATGATTATTGCACCCAATGAAGAAATCGGTCATTTGCTGATTCGGGGTATTTGCGGTCAGGTCGACGGCTCCATCATCCCTGGGATGCTGGGCATGGAAGCGGGCCAATCGGCCTTCGGAGATTTGTACGCATGGTTTCAGCAAGTGATTGTCGAGCCGGTCAAAGCGTTGTTGGGAGAGGAGGCCGCCGCAGAATTACGCAAAAAATTAATCCCTTATTTATCAGAACAGGCGGCCAAACTACCCGTCACCGAAAATGATGTAGTGGCGTTGGATTGGATTAACGGCCGCCGTACGCCCGATGCAAATCACACCTTGAAAGCCACGATTTCGGGGATGAATTTGAGTACTGATGCCGTTAAAATCTTCAAGGCGTTGGTAGAAGCCACTGCCTTTGGCTCAAGGGCGATTGTGGACCGTTTTTATCAAGAAGGCGTTGCCATCAAAAAAGTGATTGGGATTGGCGGTGTAGCCAAAAAATCACCTTTTGTGATGCAAACGCTGGCCGATGTGCTCAATATGCCCATCAAAGTGGCAAGTTCAGACCAAGCCTGTGCCTTAGGAGCGGCCATGTGTGCGTCGGTAGCGGCGAGAATTCATCCCGACATGAAAGCCGCGCAAGAAGCCATGGGGTCAGGTTTTGATGCCGAATACCATCCAAATGCAGATAAAGTGGCGGTTTATCAAAGTTTATATCAGAAATATCAAAGTTTAGGAAACTATATAGAACAATATGCTTAAAAAATTTGAAGTCTGGTTTGTTACGGGCAGCCAGCATTTGTACGGTGAAGAAACACTTCGCCAAGTGGATGAACACTCCCAAATTATTGCTGATTCGTTGAACGATTCTCCGCAAATTCCGGTGCGGGTGGTGTTTAAACCTGTGGTTAAAACACCCGACGAAATCTACGCGATTTGTCAGGAAGCCAACGTGGCCCCCAATTGCGTCGGAATTGTGGCATGGATGCATACGTTTTCGCCCGCCAAAATGTGGATTCGGGGCCTGAATTGTCTCCAAAAACCACTGTTGCACCTTCATACGCAGTTCAACCGTGATATTCCATTCAACGACATTGATATGGACTTCATGAATCTCAACCAATCGGCACACGGCGACCGGGAGTTTGGGTTCATCATGTCGCGGATGCGCTTGAGTCGTAAAGTAGTGGTAGGACACTGGCAACAGGCTGATGTACTCCAAAAAATCAACGTCTGGAGTAGGGTAGCGGCGGCCAAGTACGAAATGCAAACCATGAAAGTGGTGCGTTTTGGCGATAATATGCGGCAAGTAGCAGTTACCGACGGCGACAAAGTAGCGGCTGAAATGACCTTTGGGTTTTCGGTCAATACCCACGGCGTCGGGGATTTGGTGAAGTACATCAACCAAATTTCGGAAGCCGATATTTTTACGTTGATGCAGGAATATGAAGATACTTACGAGCTGATGGATTCACTGCGCAACGGCGGTTTTATGCGTCAGTCGTTGGTAGAAGCAGCACGAATTGAGTTAGGATTGAAAGCATTTTTGGAAGAGGGCGATTTTGCTGCCTATACCAATACCTTCGAAGATTTGCACGGAATGCGCCAGCTCCCGGGCATCGGCTCGCAGCGTATGATGGCAGCGGGCTACGGCTACGGCGGCGAAGGTGACTGGAAAACGTCGGCGATGGTGCGTGCGCTGAAAGTGATGGCGAGCGGTATGGAAGGCGGCAACTCGTTCATGGAAGATTATACCTACCATTTTGACCCCGCCAATCCGATGGTACTCGGCTCGCACATGCTCGAAATCTGCCCGTCGATTGCGCAGGGAGCCGTAAAATGTGAAGTCCATCCGCTTGGCATTGGTGGTAAAGAAGACCCCGTTAGATTAGTATTTAATGCTGCACCTGGACCGGCGCTCAATGTGTCGCTGATTGACATGGGCAACCGTTTTCGTTTGTTGGTCAACGAAGTAGAAGCCGTTGAAGTCACCGAAACGTTTCCCAAACTTCCCACGGCAAGGGCACTTTGGAAACCACAGCCAAGCATGGAAGTCGGTTTGCAGGCTTGGATTTTGGCAGGCGGCGCCCACCACACCGTATACAGCCAAAACCTGACGACTGAATACCTCGAAGATTTTGCAGAGATGTTTGGCGTAGAATTGGTGGTGATTGATAAAAACACCAGTATTCGGCAGTTGAAGAATGAGTTGCGTTGGAGTGATGCAACGTTTAAATAAAACTATTTTGTCACGCTGAAAGCGTCTAAACCCTCTTTTACGATGAGACATTTTCTAAAAAGCGCAGGTATCATTTTCCTGCTGACGTCAAGCACGGTCTTTGCCCAAAACAAAGTAACCTTAAGTGGTGATCTGGGAAAACATACCATCAATCGGCATATCTACGGGCATTTTGCCGAACACCTTGGTAAGTGCATCTACGGGGGTTTTTATGTAGGAGAAAATAACACAAAAATTCCGAACAAAGATGGAGTTCGTATGGATGTGGTCGAAGCGTTGAAAAAGATGAAAATTCCCAATCTTCGTTGGCCGGGAGGCTGTTTTGCCGATACCTACCAATGGAAAGACGGCATTGGCCCCAAAGCCAATCGCCCTAAAATCGTAAATGTGTGGTGGGGAAATGTGACGGAAGACAACAGTTTTGGTACGCACGATTTTCTGAATATGTGCGAGTTGATTGGTACAGAGCCTTATTTGGCAGGAAACGTAGGTAGTGGAACGGTAAAGGATTTATCAGATTGGGTACAGTATGTCAATTTCAAAGGCGTGAGTCCAATGTCTGATTTACGGGCAAAAAATGGCCGCGAAAACCCGTGGAAAGTACGCTATTGGGGCGTTGGAAACGAAGCCTGGGGCTGCGGCGGCAACATGAAACCCGATTACTACGCCAATATTTACCGTCAGTACGCTACCTTTATGAATGCGTCGTTTGAAAACAACGAACGTCTGTTTAGGATTGCTTCGGGAGCTAGTGACAACGACTATAATTGGACAGAAACGCTTATGCGGGAGATTCCGCACAATATGCTTGAAGGAATAGCGATGCACCATTATTCGGTGATTGACTGGAAGCACAAAGGCCCTTCTACTACGTTCACTGAAGAGTTGTATTTCAAAACCATGAAAGAAGCGCTCTTGATGGATGAGCTTGTTAAACGTCACAGCACCATCATGGACAAATATGACCCTGCGAAGAAAGTAGCGTTGGTCGTCGATGAATGGGGTGGTTGGTATGATGTGGAGCCAGGCACCAATCCAGGCTTTTTGTTCCAGCAAAATACCATGCGCGATGCCGTTTTGGCAGGGGCTACACTCAATATTTTCCATAAATATTGCGAACGTGTTCGTATGGCCAATTTGGCCCAGGTTGTCAATGTACTGCAATCGGTGATTTTGACCAACGAAGAAAAAATGATTTTGACCCCGACCTATCACGTATTGGAAATGTACAACGTCCATCAAGACGCGACGATGTTGCCCGTGGAGGTTCAGTCAAATGATTACACGTTTGGCAATGAAAAATTACCCGCGATTTCGGTTTCTGCATCACGCGATAAAAATGGTGCAGTTCATGTCTCATTGGTCAACATTGACCCGAATAAAGCGCAGGATATTACCATCAATGTCACAGGGGTAAATGCCTCGGGCGTAACAGGCCGTATCTTGACCTCGGGCAAAGTGCAGGACTACAATACCTTTGAAAACCCCGGTAAAATTCAACCAGCGGTATTTGGAGGAGCAAGCCTGAAAAACAATGTGTTGACGGTCAAATTGCCACCCGTATCGGTGGTTGTGTTGGAGTTAAAATAGCGCAATCGCCCCAACGGTTGCAGAAATATAAAAACTATGTATAAATCATTACAACAAGAATGCTACGAAGCCAATATGCAGCTGCCCAAGTTGGGATTGGTGCTGTTTACGTTTGGTAATGTCAGCGCCGTGGATAGAGAGAAGGCCGTTTTTGCCATCAAGCCTAGCGGCGTGCCGTATGAATCACTGAAGCCCGAAGATATCGTCATCATGGATTACGATGCCAAGGTGGTGGAAGGGAAAATGCGTCCTTCTTCGGATACCAAAACCCACGCGTTGCTCTACAAGACTTGGGAAGACATTGGTGGTATCACGCACACGCACAGCACCTACGCCGTAGCCTGGGCGCAGGCAGGAATTGATATTCCTATCTTCGGCACTACCCACGCTGACCATACGCACCAAGACATTCCGTGTGCGCCCGTATTGTCGGACGAAATGATTCAGGGGGATTATGAGTACGAAACGGGAAATCAAATCTTTGGTGTATTTGACGCCCGTAAATTGTCGCACAAGGAAATGGAAATGGTACTGCTGCAAAATCACGGGCCTTTTACGTGGGGTAAGACCGCCGAGAAGTCGGTGTACAACGCGGCGGTACTGGAAGAAGTGGCCCGTATGGCGTACCTGACGCTGCAAATCAATCCCCATACGCCACGCATTAAAGACACGTTGCGTATGAAACATTTTGAACGCAAACACGGCAAAAATGCCTATTACGGGCAAGGATGTTAAACAACTTTGTCATTCGGGAGGAATCTATTTTTTCGACCCTTTTAGATTCCTCCGGAATGAAAAAAAAAGCTTTATTTTAATTCCTACAAACTCTCTCCTTCTCATGACCCTTGGACTTGAAACCCTTGATTACGTTATCTTCCTCATTTATTTTGTGATTGTGTCGAGCTACGGCTATTGGGTATATAAACACAAAGGCAAACAGACCGCCGATTCCAAAGACTTTTTTCTAGCCGAAGGCTCTCTTACTTGGTGGGCTATCGGGGCTTCCATTATTGCTTCCAATATCTCGGCTGAGCAGTTTATTGGCATGAGCGGACAAGCCTTTCAGTTGGGCATTGCCATTTCGGTCTATGAATTGTTGGGCGGTGTAGCGCTCATTATCGTGGCCGTGTATTTTCTACCGATGTACCTCAACAACAAGATTTACACCATGCCGCAATTTCTCGCCAAACGCTACAATGAGCGGCTGGCGACGATTATGGCGGTGTTTTGGCTGTTTTTGTACATTTTCGTCAACCTTACGTCCATTATTTACCTTGGCGCTTTGAGTTTAGAAAAAATGACGGGCTTCGCCTTCATGCCCTGCGCTATCTTCTTGACTACGTTTGCCGTCATCATCACCCTTGGCGGGATGAAAGTAATCGGCTATACCGACGTGATTCAGGTGGTTTGTTTGATTTTCGGTGGTTTGGCTACCACGTATCTGGCCTTGGATTTACTTTCCGACAAAGTCGGTACAGGTTCGGGGGTGTTGGAAGGATTGAGCCTGATTCGAGAAAAAGCCGACAGTCACCTGCACATGATTTTTACGCCCGGTCAGTACCAAGTTCACGACGGACGTGGTGGGTTTATCGACGCCTACAATCAGTTGCCGGGTATCATGATGTTTATCATCGGCGGGCAGTGGGTCAACAACCTAAACTACTTTGGCTGTAACCAATACATGACCCAACGCGCGCTTGGCGCTGACATCAATACGGCCCGTAATGGTGTACTGTTTGCGGCATTTCTGAAAATGATGATGCCGTTTATCGTGGTTTTGCCCGGTTTGGCGGCTTACGTGTTGTTTCAAGAAAATGCCGATGCGTCGATTGTCAACGGCATTACCCAAAACGGTATTGTGAAGCCCGATAATGCGTACCCAGTATTGCTGAATTTACTCCCAGTAGGCTTAAAAGGCTTGGCTTTCGCGGCCCTGACGGCGGCGATTGTAGCGAGTTTAGCAGGAAAAGCCAACAGTATATCGACCATTTACATGCTTGATATTCACAATAAATTTTTCAACAAAAACCTAACCGAAAAACAAACCGTTTGGACTGGGCGCGTGGCCATTGTCGTGGCCTTTATCATTGCGCTGATGGTGAGTCCATTATTAGCCAATTTCGGACAGGCATTTGAGTATATTCAGGTGTACACGGGCTACATTTCGCCGGGGATTTTGAGTATTTTCTTATTGGGCTTCTTCTGGAAAAAAGCGACCGCCAACGGTGCTTTGGCGGCGGCGGTGTTGAGTATTGCGTTGTCGGCGGTGATTGAAAATTTGTATCCTGCCTTCCCGTTCCTCAACCGCATGGGCGTGGTATTTTGGATTTGTTCGGCCGTACACGTAGCCATAAGCTTGTCGCAATCCAAAGGTAAAAATCAACCTAACGCCTTTGAGGTGCGCCCCGAATGGTTCAAAGTCACGCCTACATTCCGCTACGGTGCCATTGCGGTAGTGGCTACGTTTAGTTTGATTTACTGGATTTTCTGGTAGGGAATACTTTCAAATAAAATTCAACGGAGGGGGTAGCTGATGAAGCTACCTCTTTTTGTTTTATCAATATATTTGTTGAATAAATCATCATTAAAAACAGAAAAGTTGGGCATTATTATGATGGCGAGCAGTGTTGTAGTGTACGTTCTTGAGGTAAGGTTTGATTATAATGGCAAAGAAGATGCTCTGTATCCCGTTATTTTAAAGAACGAATACCAAATGATATTGGTAGATTGTGGTTATGCTGGATTTATGTCGCTCATTGAAGATGCGGCCCAGAAACAGGGCCTATCACTTCAAGAACTGACGGGCGTTTTTATCACCCATCACGACATCGACCATTTTGGTGGCTTGGCGGAGCTGAAAAATCGCTACCCTGCCTTGGCCGTATATTCGCCTGTCATTGAAGCTCCTTATATCAGTGGTAAAGAAAAATCGGTACGTTTAATGCAGGCTGAAAGCTTGTTTGAGTCCTTGCCAGAAGACCAAAAGCCAGGGGCTTTGTATTTTCAGGAGATGTTGAAAAATGTTCAAAGTGTTGAGGTGGATGCCGTGTTTACGGAAGATGACACGTTTATGGATGGCGTGAAAATTATAAATACTCCTGGCCACATGCCGGGGCATGTGTCGCTTTACGTACCAGAAAGCCAGACGCTCATTGCGGCAGATGCGCTGGTAATTGAGCATGATGAATTTGAAATCGCCAATCCCGCTTTTACCCTAGATTTAGGGGCTGCGGTGGAGTCAGTAAAAAAAATAAAGCGTTTGGAAGTCAAGCGGATGATTTGTTATCATGGCGGTATTACGGAAGAGGGAATTGAGGCGAAATTGGCAAGATTAATATCTAGGTATCCGCGCCCATCATTTCTCTGAAAGTCAGGCCTGAAGGTTTTTGGCCCACTCACTCCACACTTTTATCCTGCTCATGAATCGTTTCGATGAGTTTTTGCAGGGCGGCGTGCCGCTCAGGGGTGCTTTTTTGTATGAATGCAGAGTCAGGTTTCGGCATTTTAGTAGAGAAATGAATAATTATGGTAATCCGAAGTATTGAAATTTATTGATTATCAGTATGTTGTTTATTGGGTTGCAGGAGAGGTGATTTCTTTTATTTTTTACTATAGGAGGTGGTTTTTGTGTTTGAAGGTATTGCTTCTTAATGATGAATAGAGTGGGTGGAGAAATATGGGCCCTTTGAGGATAATTTTTAAAAAATAAGTATCTATTTGCAGTTTCATTCGTCTAACTTTTACCCTTTACAGGTGTCTTGCCTTCCACCTAAAGCCGATTTACGTTTATTTTCGTATGCAAAAATTTTCTATCTACTGCCTCATTTTCTTCTTCGCTTTTACCGCCGCTGCCCAGGAAAAAACGTCTGTTAATGTTCAGCTCAGCCTTGAGAATCTTACCGGCTCCCCCTATTTCTGCGACGGTAGCCAAATGACTCTGCGGGCTACTCTTCACGAGCCAGGATTTTCCTATGAATGGTTTTTGGACGGTCAACCGTTGGAAACGACGGTCACCAATACTCTGCCGGTGCGCCGGGCCGGAATCTATTCGGTGACGGTCAGTAATGCGCAAATGACTGGGACTTCTCCCAAAGTACGCGTAGAAACCTGCCCAGACAACAGTGAGGAGTTGGCGGTGATTTGGGCGCAAGCCCTGAAAGATGGGAAAGCAAAACCTCCAAAAGAAACGCTGTCTACTTTTACCGCAACGATTTCATCCGTAAATCCCATTTTGTGCAACGCCAATACCTCCGCCACGCTGGTGGCGCAGCCGCAGGGAGCACAGTACACCTACCAATGGCAATACGCTTCCTGCCTGACCTGTACCTATACCAATCAATCAGGCCAAACAAATGATACGCTTACGACGAGCGCAACGGGTTTTTACAGAGTGCTCGTGACGGAAGGAACCACCACCACGACTGCCAATCCGTTTCGGGTAGCCTCCACTCCGTATGCGACCCTTACTAATCAAAACAATGACCCCAGTGGAATAATCAGCGTCACTCCTGGACAAAGTGCCTCATTGAAGGTGAACTTTACGGGCACAGGCCCTTTTTATTTTTCGTACAATGACGGAACCACTAATAAATTTTTAAGTAACATAACCGCAAATCCTTATACATTGGTCGTTACTCCTGAACAAAACCGTCGCTATAAACTGACAAACGTTGGCAGTAATTCGTGTGGCTCCTCCAGCAACGATTTGGTTGGGAATGTAAGAGTGGTTGTAGATGCCACCACATCTGTTACTTTACAATCCCCTAGCAGTTTGAATGTATGTGCTGGGAGTACCATCGAAATCCCTTATACTACCGTAGGCACATGGTCTGGACCGAAAAATTTTACGCTCAATCTTATCAATGAACAGGATGGTTCGACAATCAGCACTCAATTTGGTCAATCAGGCAATCCACTGTATGTCACCATTCCGGCCTTTGTGACTCCTTTCAACCAGTACCGCGTGGCGGTTTTGCCTGTTGTACCTGCCAGCGTAGCAGGACCTGTTGTAAGCTCTTATGTTTTGACCGTCAATAGCATTGGTTGTGCTCCTAAGCCTATTCTTTACATATCTCCTTCAAATCCGGGCTGTAGTTCAGTTTACCTTGGCGCTTCTATTTCCCTTTTGGGTGGCAGCAATAATTATCAATGGTTTCGCGACGGTGTCCCCATCCCTAATGCCACATCATCCAGCTTTGAGGCATACCAATCGGGTGATTATTACGTAAAAGTAACCAACGCAACGGCCAATTACGCAGATTCTTCAGCGGTACAGACCATTACGTTACTTGCAGCACCCGTCACGATAACTTCTCTCAATACCGTACTGTGCGGAAGTAATACCTCGGCGGTTTTGACGGCCTCTTCGGCCACAACGGGCGGTAGCTGGCAATGGTATAAAAACGGGGTCCCGATTTCAGGGGCGACCAGTGCTGCCTACACAGCCACAACGACGGGCTCTTATCAGGCAGAATACAGTAAAGGCGGTTGCACGGCATCAGGCTCTATTAATGTGACCAATTATGCCACGGCGACCCTTACCACGCTGTTGGGCGGCAGCTCTCAAGTGATTACTCCCGGCAACACGGCCCAACTGAAAGCTACCTTTACGGGACAGGGGCCGTGGACATTTGATTTGTATGACGGGTCCGATTATAAAAGTATGTCAGCGACCGCTAATCCGCACCTCATAATGGTTCAGCCCGAACAGAACCGAAACTATTATCTTACTGGTATTGTATCGAATAACTGTACTAATAACAGCAGCAGCGGTTCCGTAACTATCGTGGTGGATCCTACTACTTCATTGACATTGACTGCGCTGGCCAGTCTGAACGTATGTGCGGGCAGTACCATTGATATCCCGTACACTACTGCTGGAACATGGACCAATGACCGAAAGTTGTACGTAGAATTGACAGATGCCAATAACAACTATGTATCAAACAGTTATCAGGGTTATTTTTCACAAAACCCCATTCGCTATAGGCTTCCGACGGCATTAGCCCTTAATGCAACCTACAGGGTCAGGGTAACTTCAATCTTACCTTACTCTGGTGCTGTCACGAGCAGTTATCAATTGACGGTCACGGGTACTGCGTGTTTGCCCACCGCTACCATTCAGAATGGCACTTCTTCTGTGCAGTGTGCAAGTGTATCGCTGAATGCCTCACCAACTGGCAGCGGTTATGCCTATCAATGGTTTCGAAACGGGAGCAGTATTCCAGAAGCAACAGGCAGTTACTATAACGCATCACAAACGGGGGCCTATACAGTACAGGTAGCCAATGCAGCTATCGGCTACAATTCTACCTCTGCCACTACTTCTGTGGAGGTGACAATGCCGCCAGTGAGCATTTCGCCTACGAACGGTGCGGTTTGCAATGGAGGCACAATAACCTTAAATGCCACCCCGGCAGATGCCGCTGTATATGATTATCAGTGGTATTATCAGCCCTTCAACGAGGCAAATGCTTCCCCTATCAATGGCGCTAGCTCGGCAAGTTATGTGGCAACTTCTGTGGGTTATTATTATGTGGTTGTTCGCCAAAAAACAGGATATTGCTCAGCCCAATCTTCCTCAGTTTCCCTTAACAACAGTGGAACGGCAACGCTTACGAATACTAGTGGTACTACCTCTGACGTGGTCATTTCTCCCGGCCAAACGGTTCCGTTGACGGTGACTATGACTGGGCAGCCTCCTTTTGTTTTTCAGTACTCTGACGGCACTTACCGTCGGCGAGTTACCACCAACAATTCAACGTATACGCTCAATGTAACGCCCGAACAAAATCGGACGTATTTTATATCGGATTTTGGAAACAGTTGCGGCAGTGGGGGCACCAATGGTACGGTCAATGTAATTGTTGATGCAGCCACGACGATTAGCCTTTCCACCCCGACCAGCCTGAATGCCTGCGCCGGGGGCTCGGTGGAGATTCCTTATACAACCGTCGGTACATGGGGCGGTAGCAGAAATCTATATGTAGCGTTATACAATTCCGTTAACGGCAATTTTATCTCTTCCTATAACATTAACTCGTTGACCAATCCTATGGTAGTGCGGGTGCCTGCGTCACTTCCCATAGGCAGTACTTTTCAAATCAGGATCTCCGGCATCAACCCTCATTTTACAACAGTAGTGAGCAGTTATAATTTTACCGTTTCAAGCACGGGTTGTATTCCAATTCTCCAAATACAAATGTCTTTTCCAAGGCAGTGTGCCGTCGCTTCACTCTATATTGACCCTATTTCCGGATATAATTATCAGTGGTACCGTGATGGAAATTTTACGGGAGGGACAGGTGATGGGTATACTGCTACGGTGAGTGGTAATTATACCGTGAGAGTGACGGGGCCAAATGGATATGACGTGACCTCGGCCCCTTATGAAGTTATGGTAGGTAGTGTTCCCAAACCGTTCATTAGCCGCACCGGTGCAGGAGATTGTACTGATGGCAGTAACTTTACCCTTTTGTCGAGCGTTACAGACCCTTCTTTTTCGTACCAATGGTATTATGCGCCCACTTCCAATGGTCCTTTCCTACCCGTATCGGGAGGGAATGCTTCCTCTTTAACAACCGACCAACCTGGAGTATATTTTGTGATGGTTCAAAGCGGCGAGTGCCAGTCAGAATCAGACAAATATTATACCTGCCCCCTGCTGGTTGATTTTAAGTCGGCGTCCATTTGCCGTGGGGGAGGAGTAACGGTAAAATATTCCCCCAATTTGTGCTGTTATTCAGAAAATACAGTGTCACTGCATCTGGTAGAGGCGGTTTCGGGAACGGTCGTCATGAGTAATTTGGCTTCTTTAAAGGGATTTTCATCGTACACTTTTTCTAATGTCACGATTCCCGCATCCGTTCCTTCGGGTACGTATCGGTTTGTAGCGACCTCTTCCGGCCCAGTATATACAAGTCCGAAAAGTATCGGGTTATTGACCATTACCAATAGTATCGCTCCGGCGCCACCGACAATCACGGCAGTGCCAAGTTCGATATCGCTCGGCCAAAGTACAACCTTAACGGCCTCTGGCTGCAACGGAACTATCCAATGGAAGGATAATGGTTCGGCTCCTGCTACCCGTACTTTAGTACCCAATGGCACTACGGTCTATGAGGCGCTATGTATGGATGTAAACGGATGTACAACAGCAGCGGGGGCTGTCACCGTTACTTTAGAATGTGACCCTTTAGAACCTAATAATACCTACTCATCTGCTACAATTATCTCAGTGGCAAATTATCTTAGTCCCGAAGTGTGTCTTGATTCCAAAAATGATGCAGACTGGTATGCTTATGTGCATAACAACAAAGTATACTATATCAAAGTAGCTTCTTCGGGAAATGTATACGGTTATTATAAACTTTCGGTCAGCGTTGTAAATGATTCACTGCGTATCGAAACGCTGCCAAGCAGTGGCTCCAATTTGTTCACGTATGTAGAATTATACGCAGACAACGGTACCACATTTTTGTGGAATGACTACTCCAGTGGTGTCAACAATTTCTCTCTGCTGAAATACAAACTGCCCTCGCCTTGTCCGGCGGTATTGAATCTGTACTCCACGCTGTTGGATATTGCTCCCGGGCAAACCAATACTGCCAAAGGCTTGCTTATCAATGCCACCAATAAAGTAGGGGATGGCGCTACGGTCAATTATTACGGGCAAAATGCAGTACTGCTCCTGCCAGGTTTCCAAACCAACATCAGTACCGGCGGCAGCTTTCAGGCAGCGATTCAGGGCTGTAATTGAAGAAATGAAAAATAAGAAATCCATTGAAAAGGCGAGCTAACTGCTCGCCTTTTCGTTTAATCACTCCGCACCTCCATCCTGCTCATGAATCGTTGCAATGAGTTTTTGTAGGGCGGCGTGCCGCTCAGGGGTGCTTTCTGGAAACGACATATTCATGTTTTTGAGTTCTTCAATCAAAATTTTTCCCACAATAAGTCGCATATTTTTCTTGTCGTCGGCGGGGACTACGTACCAAGGGGCTTTTTCGGTGGCGGTGGCGTTGATGGCTTCTTCATAGGCATTCATGTAGTCTTTCCAATAAGCGCGTTCTTTGATGTCGTCTTCTTCAAACTTCCAGTTTTTGGTAGGGTCTTCAATGCGTTCGATGAGTTGCTTTCCCTGTTCTTGCTGTGAGATATTCAGGAAAAACTTAATCACCCGGATGCCGTTGTGATATAGGTATTTTTCAAAATTAGCGATGTCTTGGTAGCGCTGTTTCCAGACTTTGTCCAAATCATTGGTCAATTCTTTGGGCAGCCGCTGCGACTTGGTCAGGATTTCGGGATGTACTTTTACGACCAATACTTCTTCATAATGACTCCGGTTGAAGATGGTAATGTTGCCACGTTCGGGTAGTGAAAGCAAATGCCGCCACAAAAAATCATGGTCTAGTTCGTTGTCGGAAGGTCGTTTGAAAGATTGGATTTTGACCCCCACAGGATTCACCCCCGATAATACGTGCTTGATGGTGCTGTCTTTCCCAGCGGCATCCATGGCCTGAAAAATCACCAAAAGCCCGTAACGATTATGGGCGTACATGAGACTTTGGAGCTCGTCGATGGTAGTCCGAAAATCAGCCAGTTGGGCGGCGTAGTCGGCTTTGTTGTCGTAAAGGTCTTCTATTTTGGTATCCGCTTTTTTATGGTGGAATGTACGGGTGCCATCGAAGCGAAAATCGTCTGTTTGGAGGGATTGTGACATGAAGAGATGGTTGATTTTTAGTAATTGTCCGACATATAATTTGAAAAAATCAGGGTAAAATATACCTAAATAATCACCACTTGATAACTTTCTGTTACTAATATTTTTGTTTTTTGGGTTAAAGTGGTTATAAATAGGAATTTTCTGTATTTTGAATCGGAATAAAGACCAGCAACAGGCGTTTTTTTTGCATATTCTTAGCAATAGAAAAACTTTGGCGTTGATTTTGTTTAGTAACATTTAGAAAAACAGTAGTACTGATTACCCATTCTAACGCTAAACACCATTGACGTCATTTGCTGAAAATGACTGATGCACGCTCAAATTATGAAACTCACAATTGCCGCTTGGCTGCTTATTGGATCAGCTTTTACCATTCTGATTGGTATCTTTTTAGGCATTTCTTTTTTTAATACCATTCAGCGTCAAGTGGAGGAGGCGGAATGGGTGAAAGAAAAAAACGAAACGCTTGACCAGCTCCTAACGCTGGAAAAACTCCTCGTCGATATAGAAACGGGGCAACGTGCGTATCGAAGCACGAACGAAAAAAGATTTCTATCGTCATTGAATCAGGCCCAGATTAACATTGGGCTAGTGGAAGATAACCTAACGAACTCTTTCAGGGAAAACTCGCCAAAGCTTGCACAACTGGCCCAAATACAGCAATCGGTGCAATCATTAGTACAATTGTGGAGTTCGACCTCAGAAAATGACAGTGGACTGAACCGGCAAAGCCTGATTGAAATTACGGCACTTGAGAAGAAAGAAATGGACAACGTGCGGATGCTGGTAAAAAAAATATACACTGCCGAGCGTTATGAGTTGTCTAAAAGGGAGGCTTCCATAAAGACGCTCATTGAAAATCTAACTCGCAAGACCGTCTTAGGGACATTTTTGCTCTTTTTGGTGGCGGCCGTGCTTACGTATTTTTATGCGTTAGAGTTTAAAAGCCGAAAAAAAATCGAAAACCAACTCAGTAAAAATGTGGAAGAGTTGGAAGAACTTAACCATTCTATCAAAGAAAGGAGTTGGTATTTGGCGGGATTGACGGTTCTGAATGACGCACTTCAAAATATCAATACATTGGAAGCCCTTGGCCAATCAGCCCTAAAATCCATTACTGATTATCTGGAGTTGCCAGCAGGAGGGATGTATATACTTGACGAATCTGAAAAGCTGGCGCTGAAAGCCTCCGTGGCTCTGTCAGCTCAGGTGTCCCAGTCTTATGCGCTGGGAGAGGGATTGGTAGGGCAAGCGGCTCTTGAAAGACAAATACGGATCACCAAGTTGATTCCGTCTTCTTATTGGACTATTGAGTCGGGAAGCGGTGCTACCAACGCAGGCGAAATTGCGTGCATTCCACTTTGGTACGGTAAAGAACTGAAAGGTGTAATCGAGTTAGCGTCCTTCTCGCCATTTCCCGACCACCACATAGAGCTCTTGAAAAAAGTATCTAAGGATATTTCCTTGTCGGTCAATGAAATACAATCTAGGCTTAAAGTGGGCCGGTTGTTGGAACAGTTGAAAGAACAAAAGGCGATTTTGGAGAATCAGCAGGATGAATTGCGTCAGACCAACGAAGAATTGTCGCACCAAACCGAGAGCCTGATGGCGTCTGAAGAAGAGTTGCGGGTGCAGGAAGAAGAATTGAGACACATTAATTCGGAGTTGGAAGAAAAAAATGAAGCAATAGAAGTAGCAAGACAAGCATTGGCCCTGAAAGCGAAGGAGTTGGAAGTGACGAGTACGTATAAATCTGAGTTTCTGGCCAATATGTCGCACGAGTTGCGTACCCCGCTCAATAGTGTTTTGATTTTGGCCAACTTGTTGTCGGAAAATAAGTCAAAAAACCTAACCGATAAGCAGGTTGAATACGCCAACGTGATTCGTAAATCGGGAACTGACCTGCTAAAACTCATCAACGATATTCTGGATTTGTCGAAGATTGAAGCGGGTAAGATTGATTTTCAGTTTGAAAATGTACCTGTTAAAAATATCTTAAGGGATATTAAGCAATTGTTTGAGGTGGTGGCCGACGAAAAAGGGGTGATTTTTTTGACAAAAATCGAGGCTTCCGTTCCGACAGCGTTGCACACCGACAAACAGCGATTGGAACAAATCATTCAAAATCTATTGTCCAATGCGTTTAAGTTTACCCCAAAAAACGGGCAAATTACGCTTTCGTTTGCGGCCGTTGAGCCTCAGCCTGACTTTGCCACCGAGGCCCTGAAAAAGGCCGAGCAGGTATTGGCCATCAGTGTTGAGGACACGGGAGTGGGGATTCCATTCGAAAAACAACAGCTCATTTTTGAGGCATTCCAACAGGCCGATGGGTCAACCAGTCGTAGATATGGCGGCACGGGCCTGGGGCTATCCATCATCAGAGAATTGGTAAAACGACTGGGCGGAGAAGTGAGACTTCAAAGTGAAGTGGGGAAAGGCAGTACTTTTTCGGTTTTTATACCGCTCAAAACCAACGCTGGGGCAGCGGCTGCCAGTTCCGAATCGCTGACGATAAGCGAAAAGCGGAACTTTTCCATGACCGAGTTTCACAAAGAGATTGTATCGCAGACCAAAATAGAAGACGACCGGCATTCGATTGAAAAAGGAGATTTGGTGATGCTGATTATCGAAGATGATCCCATGTTTGCGGGGATTGTCAGGGATTTAGCCCGCGATAAAAATTATAAAACAATCGTGGCGTTGCAAGGCGACGAGGGAATGATGTATGCCCAGAAGTACCAGCCCTCGGCCATCATTCTTGACGTGCAGTTGCCCGTTGTCGATGGGCAGAGTATTCTTTCATGGATTAAGAATGACGAACAATTAAAGCACATTCCTGTGCATGTTATTTCTGGTGCAGATGCTTCAAGTCTGTCATTGGAGGGGGCGCAGGCGTTTATCCAAAAGCCCGTCAAAACCCAAGACTTAGAAAAGGTATTTAGTTTGTTGGAAGCTCAATTGAATGTTAAAATCAAGAAAGTACTGATATTGGTCGGGGAGTTTATTCAACGAAACACCATTGGTCAGGTGCTAGGAAAGCGCTATCCTGACCTCAAATGGGAAGTGGTTGTTTCGGAGCAGGATGCCGCCGACCACATAGCCCAGAATGATTATGACTGCCTGATTGTGGACATCCGCAAAAATTTGGACCAAGGCATGGAAAGGCTAAGACGCTTGAAAGAGGTTAGTGCCTCGAAGGTCTTGCCCGTGATTGTGTACATCGACGAAGACCTCAACCTGGCCAAGGAGCGTCAGCTTAAGAAACTTTCGAGCGTGATTATTCGGGAGTCTACGCAATCTATGGAGCGGCTAATGGATGAAATGGAATTATTCCTCTTTAAAGTGCAGGAAGTAGAAACCAAAAAGCTGCCCCAGCCCACCGTGGCTTTCAGTAGCGGTGGATTGGAAGGTAAAAAGGTGTTGCTGGTAGATGATGACATGCGCAACGTATTTGCTTTGAGCACATTGTTGGAAGAGCAACAGATGAAAGTCATTACGGCCGATAATGGCAGAGAGGCACTTGAAGAACTTCGGCTTCACACTGATATTGATATTGTATTGATGGATATTATGATGCCCGAAATGGATGGGTACGAGGCCACATCTCGGATTCGGCATGATTTGCGGTTATCTAAATTGCCCATTATCGCCCTCACGGCCAAGGCCATGCCCGAAGATCGTGAAAAAGTGATTGAAGCGGGGGCGTCAGATTATATTACAAAACCAGTGGATACGGGTCAACTTTTTTCCCTGATGCGCGTATGGCTTTCCAAATAAATAATGGATACTCAAACACAACTTACTGCTGAAGAGTTAAACGAGATTATTCAACTCATTTATACCCAACATGGGTATGATTTCAGTGACTATGCTCGGTCGTCACTGTTGAGAAGAGTGGCTCGGTGTATGGCGATAGCGGAGTTCAAGACCAGTTATGAGTTAAAATATCATTTAATCAACGATAAATCTTTTTTTGCGTGGTTTCTGGAAACCCTTACGGTCAACGTGACGGAGATGTTTAGAGACCCTATTTTTTATAAAGAGCTTCGGGAAAAAGTGATTCCTACGTTGGCTTCTTATCCGATTATTAAAGTGTGGCACGCAGGCTGTGCCACGGGAGAGGAAGTGTACTCGATGGCAATTCTGCTACAAGAGGCGGGCTTGCTGAACCGGACCAGAATGTACGCGACCGACCTCAATCCTGTCAATTTGGAAAGAGCACGTCAGGGAATTATTCCCTTAAAACAGATCAAAGAGTACACCATAAATTACATTAAATCGGGCGGAACAAATGATTTTTCAGCCTACTATACTGCGCAATACGATAATGCGATTATTCACAAAGAATACCGTGAAGAGGTCGTTTTTGCGCGACATAATCTGGCCGTGGACCAAGTGTTTAACGAGTTTCAGTTGATATGCTGCCGCAACGTCATGATTTATTTCAATCAGGAATTACAAAACCGGGCGGTTCATTTATTTCACGACAGCCTGTCGCCCTTGGGGTATCTGGCCATCGGCATCAAAGAGTCTTTACTTTTTACGGATATAAAAGAGCAATTTGAAGCTATTAGTCCGTTAACCCGTATTTACCGACGGAAAAAATAAAAACCAAGGGAAGCAATGACAAAAAGCAGCGTTGATATAGTTGTGATTGGCGGCTCCGCAGGTAGTATTCCTGTGATCAGTGAGCTGATAGAAGCGCTGCCCTCACCGTTTGATTTTGCCGTTGTCATTGTTCTTCACCGTTCCAAAAACGTTATCAGCGAGATGGAACAGATTTTGGCCGTAAAACGAAAAGAAATAATCGTAAAAGAGCCAGATGATAAAGAACCCATCCAAAAAAAATGTGTTTATTTGGCTCCGCAAAACTATCATTTGTTGATTGAAGAAACCCATTCTTTTTGTTTAGATTATTCCGAGCCAGTCTCCTACAGCCGACCCTCAATAGATGTAACATTTGAAAGTATTGCGGAGATATATACTGAAAAGGCAGTCGCAATCCTTTTGAGCGGCGCAAACGGCGATGGCTCACGCGGAATGGCAGAAATGATAGCAAGGGGAGGCATTGGCATTGTGCAGGAGCCTTCAACGGCCGAGTATCCGATTATGCCCCAATTGGCCCTTGATGCAAATGCCGGAGCTAAATCAATGACGCCAGCCCAAATTTCTGCATACATACACACATTGAACGTATAATTAATTTCAACGATGTTAAACCCTAATCGCGATTTTACAATTCTTTTGGTTGACGACCGTGAAGAAAATTTATTGGCTCTTGAAGAAATGTTGGCCGATGAAAACAGGGTTTTTATCAAAGCGACTTCTGGGAATCAGGCCCTGCGCTACGCCCTCCGCAATGACAATATCGGTCTGATAATGTTGGATGTCCAAATGCCAGAAATGGACGGTTTTGAAGTGGCAAGGTTGTTGAAAACCAACCAAAAAACGAAGCACATTTCCATTATTTTTGTGACGGCTATCAACAAAGAAGAGCATTATATGCTCAAAGGATTTGATGAAGGTGCGGTAGATTATCTCCAAAAACCGTTGGATATCAACGTCACCAAAGCGAAAGTAAAGGTTTTTCAGCACCTGTATCAATATCAGCAAGAACTCAAGTACACGGCCATTGAGCTTCGACGAATCAATCAGCAGCTTGAAAAGTTTGCTTTTATCATTGCCCATGACATGAAATCGCCGCTTACGGGTCTGATTGGCGCTTTATCGTTGTTGGAGATGAACGACGACGGCGAATTGAGTGCTGAGGAATGCAAGGAATATATCTCTCACTCCAAAGAAGCGGCATTGTATTTGGTAAATATGATTAATGCCTTGCTGGACTATTCCCGTAAAAGCCTTGCCGAACAAACCGTGGAGGAAGTAAACGTGCAGGATATGGTGCAGGAAATAGTCCATAATTTGTTTTTGCCACCGCACGTTACATTTAAAATCACGACCGCTTTGCCAGTTTTATGGACTAAAAAACTGAAGCTGCAACAAGTATTCCAAAATTTAATTAGTAATGCCGTAAAATATAATAATAAACCCGACGCGACTATTGAGCTGGGGTGCCAGGAAAAAGGAGATTTATACGAATTTTATGTGAGAGACAATGGCCCTGGGATTCCGTTTCAGGATCATGAAAATATATTTAAATTCTTCAGAACTTCTATCAACATGGCTACCTCAGAGAGTAGCACGGGAGTAGGGCTTTCTATTCTGAAATTATTGGTTGAGGAGCAGGGTGGAAAAATATGGGTAGACTCGGATCCCAGTCTTGGAAGTGTTTTTTATTTTGAATGGAAAAAGTAAATCTATCCAACTAATCTCACATTGTACTTTTGTAAATATCCCAAAAGTACAATTTATTTTATCCTCTTTCTAGTTCTCCCATCGCTATACTTACTGCAACTGTTCATATCCAACAAAAGATAAATCTAACAAAAAGAATTAATAGTTGAGGAATCATTTGATTTCATGCAAAATGGGTATATTTGTTATACCTATGTGACTATAAATAGCATACCAAAACATAAGTGTCTTAGCCTAGCAATGCTCTCAATAGATAGTTGTTAATCTAATTCCTGTAGTTTGTTGAAAAAGTAATATAACTTATAGAAAAAATTAAAAAAATCTAATTTTTATCGGTTGTTCCTTGTATGTATGTTATTATAATGCACTCTTTAACTTTGTGACTGATTCATCAATCCTCGTTATGCAGAATATGATGTATGCAATAAATCTTCGATAGATGATTTAAAACATTGGTTATAATGTAAAAATGTGCTGATTAGTGTTAATCGTAAATACACTAAAAAGCATATAAAATGCAAAAAATAAAAAGAAGGTTTCGTAAAGTAGAGAAGTGACAATGTCTAATCAGTATAAATTTACGTCATCAAAAACGATGTAATACAGAACCTAAAGACTTTTCTAAAATTTAATCTGTTCAACTACCTTATTTAATTTAATATACTAATACAGTCAAAATGCACAGGGTGACTGATGCTTCATTCCAGAGTCTATATTTTGCGTTAATTATGGTTACATTCAACGTTAATGAAACAAATTCTAATAAAATAATTCAGTACTCATGACTAACCGTTACAATGTTCTTATTGTAGAAGATGATGCGTTTATTCGTAAAGTTCTTCGTCAATCCCTTAAAAATGATTTTGAAGTTACCACCCATATCAATGGTATAGAAGCCATGACCTGGTTGGAACAGGGAAATCCTGTGGATGTGATTTTGACCGATTTGCAGATGCCTTATTTGAACGGACAAGATTTGATCAAGACGATACGGGCCAGTCCGATGTTTAAAAATCTGCCGATTATTATACTTTCTACATACGACGACAGCAATACCCGTATAGCCTGTTTGGAATTGGGAGCGGATGATTACATGACCAAACCTTTCAATCCTCTGGAGGTGAAGGCAAAGGTTTTGGCCGTTATGCGGAGATCAAAGTAGCTTATTTGACCGCAACTGTTTCCGAAAAGTTACTTTATTTCAGTCATCCTATCCCTTGATAAAAGTCAAATGGAGCCAGAACAAAAGGGTTCGTTTAGAGCACTGTATATTGAAGATGACCCGCAACGGGTATCACTGCTGATTAATGACTTCGGGGCATTAATCGATATTATACCAGAGCCAGACTACTTGGAAGCGCTGGATTTTCTGGAGATGGGAAACCCCGTCGATTTAGTCATTTGTAGTGACTCGGAAGGTTACCGTGATTTTTTGAAATCACTGCGAAAAACGGCCTACTTCCAATCATTGCCCGTTATCTTGTTCAGAGAAAATGGCGAGCTAGATTCCCAAATAGCGCAAGGGCAAGTAATTGATATGTTTGAGGTGCCGTATCCGCTGGAAGCCCTCAAAATCAGGCTCAATTACCTCATCCAGAAAAAGCAATACCAAGAATCCACCCGGACCCCCTACAAACCGAAACGCATAAGAAGCCCTTTTGGAAAAAGGGTGTTTGATATTGCGGTTTCGGCAACGGCCTTACTGATGATTTCGCCTTTGTTGGCGGTGGTGGCCGTGTTGATAAAATTGGATTCGAAAGGTCCGATTTTTTACCGCTCCAAAAGGGTCGGAATGGGCTACCGGATTTTTGATATGTATAAGTTCAGGACGATGCGTACTGATGCCGATAAGATGTTGGCCAATATGGCCTCCCTAAACATGTACAATGTAGCACCTACGGCTGCCGTGAGTAATCTATGTGAGGAGTGTCAAGCGGCGGGCACAGAATGTCAACAAATTTTATTTTTAGATAACGAACAAATCTGCGAGAAACTCTACCACCAGAAGCAAAAATCAAAGGCTACATTTTCCAAGTTTAAAGAAGATCCACGCGTCACTAAACTGGGGAAATTTCTGCGTAATTCCAGCATTGATGAGCTTCCTCAGTTGTTTAATATTTTGTTGGGAGATATGTCGTTTGTTGGCAATCGTCCATTGCCTCCTTATGAAGCCGAAAAACTCACCGCAACGGGTTATGCTCGGCGGTTTGCCGCCCCAGCGGGCTTGACGGGACTTTGGCAAGTGACAAAACGCGGCAAATCGAAAGTGTCAGACCTAGAACGCATTCAATTGGATGTGCTTTACGCCAAGAAATATTCGTTCAAAACAGATTTAATTATCATGATTAAAACAGTTAAGGCGGTTTTTCAAAAGGAAAATGTATGAGCACGCAGCCACTTGTCTCGTTTATTACCATCAACTACAATCAGGCGCAAGTCACTTGCGACATGCTGGAATCAACGCGTACCCTGACGTACCCCAATGTCGAAATAATTGTGGTAGACAATGGCTCCGCCGAAGACCCCACGCCGCTGATTGAGAAAGGCCATTACCCCAACGTGAAGGTGATTCTGACCCATGCCAATTTGGGCTTTTCGGGCGGCAACAATGCTGGAATCAAACAGGCCAAAGGAGATTACTTTTTTTTATTGAACAACGACACCATCGTTACACCCACATTGGTAGAAGACCTGTTGGCACCTTTTGCCACGGATTCATCGATCGGGATGGTTTGCCCCAAAATTCGTTATCATGACCACCCTACCATTCTTCAATACGCGGGTTATCGTCCGCTAGACCGCCTTACGGGCCGCACGTGGGCCATTGGGTTGCAGGAAGAAGATAAAGGACAGCATGATGTGTCGGGCGCTACGTATTTTGCGCACGGAGCCGCGATGATGGTGCGGCGGGAAGTCATTGAGAAAGCGGGTTCGTTGGAAGATAGTTATTTTTTATACTACGAAGAACTCGACTGGTCGGCGCGAATTCGACGGGCTGGATTTAAGATTTATTACGAGGCCAAGGCCCTCATTTACCACCGCGAATCCATGAGTGTGGGCAAAGCCAATCCGCTCAAAGCGTATTATCATACCCGCAACCGCCTGCTTTTTATGCGCCGAAACGTGACGGGCATGACCTTGGTTACTTTCTGTTTGTACTACTTTCTGTTGGCCCTGCCCAAAGCCGCGTTGGTCCATTTAGTGCGCGGACAAACGAAGTATCTGAAAGCCATCAAGGATGCCATCGCCTGGAACCTGACCCATAAGGTCAACCAAAATGGTGACATTATTCCGTCGGTGGCGTTGGATAAACCTTACAAAATATAACTCCTTCGGAAAAAATGGCAGAAATTTTACTCCTCGTTTGTATCGGTCTTGTGGTCTACACCTATCTCGGATACGGATTGGTGGTGTGGTTACTCATTCGTATCCGTGGAAAACGCTCTTCCGTCAAAACCGATCAATCCTATTCACCTGAGGTAACCTTGGTGGTTCCTGCTTACAATGAACTTTCGTGTTTACCCGCCAAAATCGCCAATTCGTTGGGGCAAGAATATCCGCGTTCTAAAATTCGATTTTTATTTGTCACAGAAGGCTCCACCGACGGTTCTACAGAATGGATTAAAGCACATTACGGACAAGAAGTGGATGTACTTGGCGGCACCGAGCGCCGGGGCAAAGTGGCGGCCATGAATGAAGCACTGAAATATGTAAAAACCCCGATTGTAATTTTTACGGACGCTAACACACAACTGAATAAAGAAGCCATCAAAAACATTGTTCGGCATTTTCAGGACCCGATTGTGGGCGCGGTAGCGGGAGAAAAACGAATCCTGACCAACGACGACGAGTCGGCGGCGGGGTCGGGAGAGGGCTTGTATTGGAAATATGAATCGCAGCTCAAACGCTGGGATTCGGAATTACATACCATTGTGGGAGCAGCTGGTGAGCTGTTTGCGGTACGAACGGAGCTGTATGAGCACGTTGAACCCGATACCATCTTGGATGATTTTATTATTTCGCTCCGCATTGCGGGCAAAGGTTATAAAGTAGCATATGAGCCTGATGCTTATGCCTTGGAGCACCCCTCATTTTCGATTTTGGATGAACAAAAGCGAAAAATACGTATTGCGGCGGGTGGTTTTCAATCCATTGTACGCCTGAGTTATTTGCTAAATCCCTTCAAATACGGCATTTTGTGCTTTGAATACGTGTCGCACCGCGTGTTCAGATGGGCCGTGGCCCCGATCTGTCTGCCGCTGATATTTCTGCTCAACGCGTGGTTGGCTTACTCGGCTTTTCAATCGCCATCGCCGATGGGCACCGCTTGGATCACGCTATTTGTCCTGCAATGTCTGTTCTACGGGGCGGCGTGGGTAGGCTATCAATTGGAGCAACGCCGTTTGCGCTGGAAATTACTCTTTGTCCCCTTTTATTTTACGTTTATGAACGCGTGCGCTTTGGCAGGATTGGTACGATACTTGCGTGGTAAACAATCAGGAACGTGGGAAAAAGTTCGCCGGGCCGATGATGTGTTGCTGAAAGTGGAATAGGTAAAAAAGGGCGTATTGAATGGTATCTTTACTCAACAACGAACAGTCAAAATTTTGGCTTTACGGCATGGTAGGCATGGTGTGTACGCTTACGTGCGGCTATTTGATTGCGGCGTTGGGTATTGCAGGGGCTGGCGTTGCGGTTGTACTGCCCATTGCCTGTTTTGTGTTGATTGGTGTTTTTGCCGAGCCGCGTATCGGTCTGTTGTTATACCTTCAACTCAATTTTTTGATTGGCGTTGCGGCGCGTTTTCTGACCGTAGACCTTCCCTTTGGTGTATTTATTGATGCGTCGCTGATTCTGACCATGTTGAGTTTGTTGGTCAATGCCAAGCGCTACGATTGGGGGCGGTTGCATCATCCCGTTTTTTATCTTGTAGCGCTGTGGGTTTTCTTTACCATACTTGAGTTCTTCAATCCTGAAGCTCCTTACAAACCAGCGTGGCTGTATAATTTTCGAAAATTTTCGCTCTATTGGATTTTGGCTACTTGCATTGTGTTGGTGGTTCCGTTTAAAAAAACGGATATAAAAATCCTGATTCGTACGTGGCTATTTTGGTCTTTTTTAGGCGCACTTTGGGGGTTTAAACAACAATACATTGGGCTTACGGCCAATGAACAAAATTGGCTCAATATGGGGGCTGATAAAACCCATGTGTTATTTGGGGTTTTACGGATTTTTTCTTTCTACACCGATGCCTCACAGTTTGGGGCCGAAATGGCCGCTACCACCTTGGTCTGTATTATTTGGTTTTTCGAAGAAAAAAAATGGATTTATAAGATAGGTTATCTTGCGTTAGCGTTGGTGTATTTTTGGGGGTATGCCCTTTCTGGCACCCGTAGTGCGTTGTTTGTGCTGGTGGGTGGCTACGCGTTTTACCTACTTTTACGGAAAGACATTCAAAAGATGATGATTGGCGCCGCCGTAGCGATACCAATTTTTATCATCCTCATGTATACCAATATCGGTAGTGGCAACTATCAGGTACAGCGTATGCGTACTGCGTTGCGCCCCATGGAAGATCCTTCTTTCTTATTACGCCTTCAAAACAAAGAAAAACTGGCCCGCCTGATGGAAAATTACCCTTTTGGGGCGGGGCTAGGAACTTCTGAAGCCGTAGGGCAACGTTTTTCGCCCAATCACTGGGCCTCTCAGGTGGCACCCGATAGTTGGTACGTGATTCTTTGGATTGAAACGGGAAGCGTGGGAATGACGCTCTATGTTATTATCTTGGTAAGCATCATCGCCTTTGCCACGTGGAAGGTCTGGCAAATCAAAGATCCTTGGCTGTTCAAAATTATGGTCACCATGCTGGCGGAGTTGGGGGGCATTGCCGTAATGGCCTATTCAAATCCCGTCATGGGGCAGTTTCCGACAAATGGAGTTATTTTTATCTCTATGGCTATGCTCGCGACCTGTAATCGGTGGGATACACCCACTGGGGTGCTCGTGCCTAAAGAAAAATTGGTAAATATTTGATAATCAATTGATTTGTTGATTAATACTTTTTTGACTTATGAAACGTCGTCGTGCGCTTTGGGGAATGGCTCTTTTGGGAGGAAGTTTGGCTTCTATCGGAATCTTCAAATGGATAAGCTGGCATAAAACTCCCGACTTGAGCTTTCTTTTAAGTCAAAAACAATTGTTGGCCGCGCTGAGCGAAACCATTATTCCTGCCACCGATACCCCGGGTGCAATTGAAGCTGGAGTTGCGGATTTTATCCTTAAAATGGTCGCTGAAAATATGGATTCTGTAGCACAGAATCGGTTCATTGAAGGTCTTAAATCAGTGGAGTCGTTTTCCAAAGATACCTTTGCAAAATCGTACATTGAATGCAACGAAGAACAAAAAAATGCGGTCATGCGGCATTTTGAGGAAGAAAGCAAGCCGCTCGAAGGCATCGCGGGGAAGGTACAGCGCAAAGTATTCGGAAACCCTTTCTTCCCGATTTTGAAAGAATATACTTGTATTGGGTACTGCACCTCAATGCTAGGGGTCACCCAAGGCCTTGCGTATACGCTCGTTCCTGGCCGCTTTGCGGGATGTATTCCGATGACGGAAAACCAAAAATCGTGGGCCACAAAATAAATTACGTCTGATTTCTAACACCAACTCAACGCATGTACCCCGCCAATCCTACCCTTAAAAATAAACAGTCATCCACTTACGACGCTATCGTGGTAGGGTCGGGTATAAGTGGAGGATGGGCCGCTAAAGAGTTATGTGAGAAGGGGTTAAAGACATTAGTGCTTGAGCGAGGTCGGAATGTAGAGCACGTAACAGACTATCCAACCGCGCTTAAAAGCCCTTGGGAGTTTCCGAATAGGTTGAACAACGTTATCAAAGACCAAGTCGACAATCCTGTTCAGAGCGTGTTATACAACGAAGGAAGCAAACATTTTTTTGTCAATGATAAAGAGCATCCTTACATCCAAGAAAAACCTTTTTCGTGGATTCGAGGGTATCAGGTGGGAGGGCGCTCTCTAACGTGGGGCCGGCAATGCTACCGGCTCAGTGATTTGGATTTTGAGGCCAATGCCAAAGAAGGTGTGGCCGTCGATTGGCCCATTCGTTATAAAGATTTGGCACCTTGGTACGACTACGTGGAGAGGTTTGTGGGTATCAGTGGCCGGGCCGAAGGGCTGTCCCATTTGCCCGACGGACAATTTCTACCCCCGATGGAATTCAACTGCATTGAAACGCACTTTGCCAATCAAGTAAAGAAAAATTATAAAGACCGTCTGGTTACCATTGCCCGGACTGCCAATCTTACCAAAGGATGGAACGGGCGCGGGCCGTGTCAGTACCGTAATCTTTGCGCCCGAGGATGTCCGTTTAGTGGGTATTTTAGTAGCAATTCCGCCACTTTGCCCGTGGCAATGGCCACTGGAAACCTAACCTTGCAACCCGATTCCATCGTCATTGAAGTGCTGTTTGACGAGCAAAAAAATCGAGCAACGGGGGTACGTGTCATGGATGCACACACCAAAGAGGTGAGGGAGTACTACGCCAAAATCATTTTTTTGAATGCCTCCACCATTGCCACCAGTGCGCTTTTATTGAATTCTGTGTCGCATCGTTTTCCTGATGGCTTAGGAAATTCGAGCGGACAGGTGGGCCGCAATCTCATGGACCATTTCATGATGGGCGGCGCCATGGGTGAGTACGAAGGCTTCAAAGATAAATACTACGAAGGCAGGCGTCCCATCGGGATTTATGTGCCCCGTTTTCGAAACCTTAATGCCCAAACCAAACAGAAGGATTATCTGCGGGGGTTTGGTTATCAGGGAGATGGTGAGCGTGCCGAATGGAGCGATCAGTATAAACGGGTGGAAGGTTTTGGCAAAGATTTTAAAAAGGCACTGACCCAGCCCGGTCCTTGGACGATGTTTATCGGGGCTTGGGGCGAAACACTTCCCTACACGGAGAACCGTATTTGGCTAGACAAAGAGCAAAAAGACCAATGGGGATTGCCGCTGGTTCGGGTATTTTTTGAATACCATGAAAACGAAATCAACATGCGCAAAGACATCAAAGAAAGCGCCGAAGAAATGCTCCAAAAATCAGGTTTTCAGAAAGTACAACAGTTTTATTACGACCTGCCGCCTGGCTCAGCAGTGCACGAAATGGGCACTGCCCGGATGGGTCGAGACCCCAAAACTTCCGTTTTGAATGGCTTTAATCAAATGCACGACGTCAAGAATGTTTTTATCACGGATGGAAGCTGTATGACTTCTTCAGCCTGCCAAAACCCATCACTGACCTACATGGCACTGACGGCCCGAGCCTGTGATTATGCGGTTTCGGAACTTAAAAAATTGAATTTGTAAATTGATTGTACACGTACAAAAGCAATCCTAAAGGGCGGCAGCAATACTCGGCTTTTGCCAAAGCCCGCTTGCAGCATCATACTGTTTCAGGATACGGGCGGGGTTTCCCCCCACCACCGAATACGGGGGTACATCCTTCGTGACCACGCTTCCGCCCGCTACTACTGAATGACGGCCAACGGTTACCCCCGCCGTGATGACGACGTTTGCGCCAATCCAGCACTCTTCCTCAATGACAATCGGGCGCGTTGTAACGGGTTGACGGTGAATGGGTAACGTGACATCCTCGTACACGTGGTTCAAGCCCGACATCACTACGTGCTGCGCAATAATGACGTCGGAGCCAATCGTGACGGGGCCAATCACCACCGAACCGATTCCGACCGTGCAATGCTCGCCGATGGTCACGTCTCCTACGCCGTTGTTGACCACACTAAAGGACTCAATTGTACTATGAGCCCCCAGTGTGAAGGCATTGAAAGGCAGTACATCCATCCGTACGTTGGCACGAATGGCCGCCGACCGGTGCTTTTTATGAATAAATGGATTGACAAACCAGCTCACCCACAGGCGTGGCCGAGCCTGACCCGTGGGAATGAGCATCCAATGGACGAATCGTTTGATGGACGGACGGTTGTCCAGATAAGTTTTTATACTCATTTTTTTGGTAATGCTTTCGGGAAAAAACGTGTTTCAATGGCATTCATTAAATCTCCCACCGAATTTTCCCATGAGTGCTCGTGTGCGAAGGCAATACGGGCTTCTGGCGAAGAAAGCTGTTTGCCCTGAAGTACATCTTCAATTTGCCCGATGAATTGGTCGCTGTTTTCGGCCAAATTTACGTGGTCTTTAAACAAGTCCATGGTCTCGGTTTTGACCGCAACGATGGGCTTGCCCATGGCGAGGTATTCGTCAATTTTTCGGGGATAATTCCCAATCGTTACTTCGTTCAGTTTTTGAGGATTAATCAGCACGTCCATTCCTTCTAGGTAGGCAGGGATTTGTTGAGGAGTTTTGGAACCCAAAAAATGGACGTTAGGAAGTGCTTTTAGGCGTTCAACAGGAAAAGAATCGTCGGTTGAGCCAATCAAAACCACTTGCCAATCGGGGCGCTGGGCCGCAACGGTTTCAATAAGTGCGCCATCGAGGCGAAGGCCCGTCAGCGCACCCGCGTAGCCCACTCGAGGGTGCGGGATGGCCTCCAAATCGGCGGGAATCTTGTCTATTTTGTTAGAGTCAAAAAGTTTTAAATCACAGCCTTGACCAACGTACACCGATTGAGGATTGTAGCGAGCGGCCTGATTAGCCAAATAAATGGAATTGCTGGCTATCATGTCTACTTTTTCCATCAGCAATGGCTCAAGACGTAGACCGTGTTTACGCCAAAAATCAACGGCCAGAAAATTATCACGTAAATAATACACCGCTACCTTGGGTTGCAAGAGTTCTTTCATAAAAAAGCCCTGCAACATATCGTTGTCATTGATTAAAATAAATGAATCCCAGCCCAGTTTTTTGACGGCGGCGGTGATTTCATGGGCTATTTTTTTTGTATTGTAACGATTGAGCCAATCATATAACGCCCCATCGGGCATCCAATTGATGGAGGCCACCACCGATTCTGGGCTTAAAACCCACAAATTAGCCCCGTCCTGAATCAGGCGCTGGCCTTGATGTTTTGCCAAAAACTCACTGCGCAGCTGCGCGCGGCCTGATTTTTGAGAGATAACAGTCGACCAGTCCAATGGGTCATTTATAAATAAAACCTGATGAGATTGGGATAAGACCCGGGCCATATCCCGAATATTACTGCCCAAATGCGTCTCTTCCCAAATTTGCCGGGAAGTAATAACAATATTAAACTTTTTGGAGGATATGCCCATCTTATTGGTAGTAGAGTTAGGTATATTTTCTTGACTTGCTTTTTATGGATATTTTACTCTGTTGGAAGGGTGTTATAAAACAAAATACTTCGGGTAAAAAGCGGCCATATTGATAATTTGGCATGGTTTTTAAGGGTAAGAAGAAGAGCTTTGCATGTTTTGATTGGTTCGTTCTCAAAACGTGTTTTACGAGAGCAAAAAAGGTCATAACGTTAATAAATCAAAGATAATAAACGATTTATCTCTTCCAAGAAAGCATACACCAGTGTGCTTATAGTTTGATTTGATAAATATATTATAGTTAATTTTGGTAAGCAAGGACTGTTTTATTTTTTACCCTTGGCATGAAGCCAGCTGCCTGTTTACAGTGTATCTTTGGGGTTGAATAAAACAAAAACTTAATCGGTTAAAATTGGTTTGGTAGGTATTAAAAGGCGAATCTTTTGGGGATATATATATTAATTGATTAAACGGATGATTATGTACTTTTACAAGTGGTCTTCTTTTTTTTGCCACCATTATTGTCTGTTATTGATTAGTGGGGTATGTATGTGTGGGCCGGTGTTTGGACAAAATTCTTCTTTTCAAAAAGCGCCCGCCACCAATATGCGGGGCTCTACATTGGGGACGGCAGACTCGCTGTATGTTGATTTTAATAAAGATATAGCCATGCAGTTGTTACCCTTTAATGACTTGTTTGAGTTAGCACTGTCGCATTCGCCCTTGCTTAATTTTGAGAAAGAAGTGGCCAATGCACAGCAGGCGTCGTATAAACTTTCAAAGTTGCAAATCTTGCAATCAGTGACGGCCGCAGGTAGTTATTCGGCGGGTAATCAGGCGATTATTTCAACTGGGTCGGGGTCTACAGGAGATGCTATCGGGCAAATTGCGAACGGATACCGGGTTGGGCTAAATCTACAGCTCAGCCTTTATGAAATTATAGGAAGAAAACATGTGCTTGCGCAGGCAAAAGCCAACTACCAATCGACGCTCAGCCGCAAAGAAATTCAAGAATTACAACTGAAAAGGGAGTTGATTGATTTGTTTCAGGATTTGTTGACGGCCCAGAAAGTTCTTCAACTTAGGCTGAAAGACCAACAAATGGCGACGGTTGCGTACCAAATCGCGGAGGTGGAATTCAAACAGCGGAAATTGGATGTAAATGCATTCTCGAATATGAGTAAAAGCTATTTTGGCGTTCTTTCTTCCATTGAGGAGGCGAGAGGGTCTTTTTTGAAGTATTTGTATAATCTTGAAGCGCTGGTGGGAGTGCCGATTCAGCGCCTGAAACGTAAATAAACTTGACGGATGACAGTTAATCATTTTATACGTCTTCTGAAAGAAAATACGCTGTGGATTATTCTGTTCCCGCTGCTGACGGCGGGCGCTGTTTATTATTTTACCCGTAACGAACAAAAAGAATATACTGCAAAAGCAACCGTTTATACTGGACTTGCTTCGGGGTATAATATTCAATCTGTCAATAAATCAGGGACTCCAGATTACACAACCATCAGCAATGCCTTCGACAATTTGCTGACGACGCTGAACTCAAACGAGACCATGCGTCAGATTGGTCTGCGCTTACTGGCGCAGCACCTTGTGTTACAAAAACCTGATAGCCTCATTTTATCGCAACCAGGGTTTTCTGAACTACAGAATGCGATTCCTTCAAGTTTTCGGCTTGATTTATTGGCAAATCTGGACTCAACAGGGCTGTATCCTAAGCTGGAAGCACTGGCCAATTCAGAGACGGGCAATCCAATCAAGAGTCTCTTAAACGATCCTTATTCGTACTATTCTACCGAAGGAATTGCCAAAAAGTTAAAGGCAAACCGAAAGAATAGCAGCGATATGATTGAGCTAGAGTATGAGTCGGACGACCGGGGCGTGACCCAGCAAACGCTCGCTCATGCCGTTCGGGTGCTGAATGCGCGCTATGTTTCCCTAAAAAGCATCGACGCCAATCCGGTCATTGATTATTACAAAGGTAAATCCCAAGAAGCACGGGATAAACTAGAGGAGATAGAATCCAAACTGAGGGAGTTTAATGTAAAACACGAACTGGTAAACTTTGCCGAAGAATCCAAGAATGCGGTTTTTTCCCGCGATGGGTTTGCCAAAGAATATACCACAGAGTTGATGCGCAACCGAGCCGCAAAAGCAGGTATGGATGCCCTTCAAAAAAGAATGGGGCAACGCGGTAATTTGTTGTCTATCAATGATGATTTGCTTCAAAAGCAGACTGAGCTGTTGTTTGCTGAAACCGACGTGGTAAGTGCCCAGTCGAGTGGGCAGAGCAACGGCCAGGTGAGTAGTTTGCAGGCAAAATCGGACCGAATAAAGGAAGAAATGAAGGAGATTTCGCGCAGGTATTATGCCGCAGGCAATTCTCCCGAATCCTTGCCCCAAGATAAATTGGTGGAAGATTGGTTGGCAAAAGTGATTGACTTCGAAGAGTCAAATGCCCGCCTCGATGTGTATAAAAAACGCCTTGGAGAATTTCAGGCTAAAATGAGCGAATATAGCCCGCTCGGGACGGACCTTCATCAACTGCAACGCGAACTCGACGTGGCAGAGAAGGAATATCTGGCGTTGACTGCGAGCCTCAACCAAGCGCAAATCTATCGTCAGGATGTGTTGGAGGATGATATACTAAAGATACTGGACCCGCCCAATTATCCGTTAAAGCCCAAACCGAGCAAGCGTCTACTGCTGATTGTGGTGGGTTTTGGTGTGGGTTTGTTTATCGCATTATTGATGACGGTCATTCGTTTTCTGCTCGACCGCCGACTCGATTCTCCCGAGAATGCCGAAGCAAAAATCGGTAAACCCGTGACCATTGCTTTTCCAAAGGTGAAAAAATTTACCCTTGGCTCCAAGGAGAGTCGAGCGGCAATGAGTACGTTTGAGCAGTTGACCAATGCCATCAACATTGAAATTTTACAGTCGGCTTCACAGGTCCCGATTCCGTTGATTACGCTGGTGAGTATGCGTTCAAAACAAGGTAAAACTTGGGTAGCCCACGGCCTGGCGAGATTGTATGCCGAGACGGGCCAGCAAATAGCCTATTTTTACCCAAAGATTACTAAAAATGAACTTCCTTTTGAACAAAATGGAGTCCATTTTTTCCCCTATTCCATTCGTCCAGATTTTATGAATGTGTCTGATTTGACGGGGCTATTGGAGGAGGATAAACCCTTTGCTACCTCTCCTTTTCATAAAATTATCGTGGAACTGCCTCCGCTGGTGAGTAGTCCCTTGCCGCTGTATTTATTTAATAAATGCCACGTTTCGCTTTTGGTTGTGGATGCAAACAGCGTATGGGGGCGCAAGGAGAAACAACTGATGGATTTATACAATAAAATTTCTGTCAATGATCCCATAATTATTTTAAATCGTGTTGAAAAGGAGTATATTGACGCCCCAACGGTGAAAGAAGCGGAGCAAATTTTAGTGCCGTCTGAATTGCTGCTAAAACACCAGCGGAAACTGCCTTCGGCCTCCCAAACCTAACCGATTTAAGCCCGTTTGCCAACGTTATGAGTAACACTAAAAAAGCGATTGATGGAGGGAAATGGATCACTATTTCTACCGTCATATCCACTGTATTTCAGTTTGTTCAGGTCACAATTCTCGCCAGATTATTGGATCCCGCCGTTTTTGGAGTCGTAAGTGTAAGTACGCTAATCATTAATTTCTTCTACATTTTCAGTAACCTCGGTTTTTCAAACTCTATCATTTATAAACAGGAAAACGACCAAAAAGCGTTGTCTACGCTGTATTTTCTGAGTCTCCTGATGGGTTTTTTTATTTTCCTTATCGTCTTTTTCAGCTCACCGCTTATCATTGAGTATTACCATGAGCCGAGGCTTGATAAGGTCATTAAGTTGGCTTCTCTGTATTTTGTGATTATTTATTTCGGACAAATTTACCTGTTTCTGCTCCAGAAAGAACTGCGTTTTAAGTCGATTGCTCTGATGGAAATTGCGGGAGCGGTGGTGGGTGCTGTTACTTCAATCTCGTTGGCATATAGCGGCTTTGAAGAGTTATCGTTGATTTATGGACAATTGGCGATGCACATTGTTCGTACGGGATTACAAATTGTTTTTGGGCTAAAGTTCTTTTTCCCGTCGTTGTATTTCAACTTGGGAATGATCAAAGAGCATATTCGTTTTGGAATGTATAATGTAGGCGATGGGCTGCTGGGTTTTATCCAAGGAAATGCCGATACGATTGTGGTCGGTGGTGTGTTGGGGGTTAAATCGTTGGGTTTTTATACGGTGGCGGCTCAATTGGCCGTGTTTCCGATTACCAAACTCAACCCGATTATATTGCAGGTAGCGTACCCGTTGTTGGCCAAAATGAAAGACAAAGATTCGGAGCTACGTAAGTCATATATCAAAATTTTGGACTTGATTAGCTATCTCAATTTACCTTTGCTGGCGGGGCTGTTTATTACGGCCAACAGTGTTATTCCGCTGCTGTACGGCACAGGCTGGGAGCCGACCATTCCGTTGATTAAGATTTTTGTTTTCCAGAGTTTTTTCAGTTCGTTGGCGCACCCATTGTATACCATTGCCTTTACCAAAGGTAAGCCGAACTTGCTTTTTTATCTTAATTTAGTGACGCTTATCATTAAGATTCCGTTGCTTTATTTCTTTGGAAAATATTGGGAAGTCACTGGCATTGCGTTTGCATTTTTGACGGCTACGTTCATTTATTTGGTACTGAATTTCATGATTGCCCACTCATTAATCGGTCATTTTTTGAAAGAGTTTTTGATCAACCTCAGCAAACCACTGCTGTTTTGTCTGATGATGGTCGGTGGGGTGTTTTTGTATCAACAGTTTGTCGGTAGTGAGGGGCTGCTCCATACCCTTGTTCAGATTGCCATTGGTGGGGGCATTTTTGCGGTTCTGACGTTGAAGTTTAAACTTTCGTTGTCCGAAATTAAAAATTTCAGGAAGTCGATATAAGAAGATGTTATGAAACACCGGTTCAGAATATTGGACATTTTCAGGGGGATTTTTGCCTCAATGGTCGTGTTTTTTCACTTGGCCGATTTTGCCGATACTCCCTTGCTCAACAACGATTTCGTCAGAAACTCGGACATGTTTGTCGATTTTTTCTTCGTGCTCAGCGGGTTTGTGATTGCGTACAATTATCAAACCTTTGCCAAAACCGAAGAAATTGGCACGTTTTTGCAAAAACGACTGTACCGAATCTATCCTTTACATTTATTGATGTTACTGGCTTTTTTGTTTATCGAATTGGTCAAAGGTTATCTTTCGTCGTACGTGCAAGTCAATCAGCCCGTGGGTGCAAACAACAATGTGTATTCGTTTTTTACGTCTTTATTTCTACTTAATTCAGTTAAAGTATTCGGAATTAAGGACGTAAGCTGGAATATTCCGAGTTGGTCCATCAGTGCCGAAATGATTTCATACGTGGTATACGGTGCGGTTGTGCTGCTGCTGCACAAATGGGGGATTGTCCGCCAAAAATTCGTCGTATTTTTGTTTATTTCCCTTGTAGCTTTTGCCTCAATGGTCTTGATTAACCAAAGCTTCCGGCTCAATTATAGTTTTGATTACGGTTTTTTACGCGGCATCATTGGTTTCTTTATTGGGGCATTTTGTTACGGGGTTTTTGACCGGTCTTATGTGTATTTCAAAAAACTGCCCAAGTTATTTTTCGATTTGTCGGAAGTACTCGTTATGGGAACAATTATCACCATGATTTACTACGGAGCCTACTTCAAAGAAATGGGAGGGGTGTACGAAGTGTTGTTTTTTACGTCAATTCTGATTTTTTCTTTCGAACGTGGACTGGTTTCAGATGCGCTAAAAAAATCAATATTTTTGGATAAAGTGGGCTTGTACAGTTACTCAATTTATATGACTCATGCCCTGCTAATCAGTTTGTTCAATGTTCTTTTTATCCGGATTTTAAAATTTCCTCCCTCTGCTTACGTATATTTAGTATTTGTGAATTATTACCTGATTTACAAAGTGTCTGAGTGGACCTATACGCACATAGAGATGAGGTTTAAAGCGAGAAAAAAAACGGTTACATCAACTGTTTAATGGCGTATAATAATGTTTGTAGTGATTATCCCTAACCAACGTTGCCGTGACTAATTCTTTACTTCCCTCTTGGGTTTCCAAACATTTGTCTACGTATCCGCCTGGCGATACCTCGGCGGAGCGCATCACGGATATTCGGTCGAGGCTGAGTAAGTTTCGGGTAGAAAATCCTGAAATATCCATTGTAATTCCCGCCTATAACGAAGAAGCAAATATTCTGAATCTGCTGTCGTCATTGGGTGACCAACAAACAACGCGAAGCGTAGAACTGTTGGTCGTCAATAACAATTCGGCTGACCGTACGCAAGAGTTGTTGGATAAATGCGGCGTACGTTCAATCTTTGAAAAACAACCGGGCGTGGCTTTTGCCCGTCAGTCGGGATTATTGGCCGCCAAGGGGCGAATCATTGCCAATGCCGACGCTGATTGCCTGTACCCGCCTGGTTGGGTGGAGGCCATTACGGCGCCACTCCAAAACCCCGCCATTGCCTGTTCCTACGGATTATACTCGTTTTTGCCCAGTCCTCAGTCGTCGCGGTTGGCGTTGTCGCTGTATGAAAAAGCGGCACACTTGCTCAATCGGGTGCGCAATCGACACCGGTCGTACATGAATGTGTACGGCTTCAATTTTGCTTTTCGCCGCGCAGATGCGTTGGCGGTGGGTGGTTTTGAGACCGATTCGGGCCGGGAAGGTTCCGTGGCCGAATTGATTGCGGCGGGAGAAGCACCGCCGCCGTCGGGCCGGTGTGAAGACGGATTGATGGCTTTGGCGCTGCAAAATCAGGGAAAAGGTACGACTTTTAGGGTCATTGACCCCAACGCTAAGGCATGGACCAGTGATCGACGATTGGTGGCGGATGGAAGTTTGATGAAAGCATTTTCCAAACGTTTTTGGGGTGGGTTTCAAGAAATTGGCCATTTTTTATCACCCACGCCAAAAGCCTCCTCCTGAAACATTAAACTGGGCATGATGACGAATTTCTACAAAACGAATCGTAACGGAAACCGAACTGTGCGCTCGTATCTGTTGCTTTTCGTGGGGTGTTGGTTGGTAGGGGTGTTTGGGAGGAATGCATTTGCCCAGAATTGTGCCGATGGAAATACCATCAGTAATCAAACATTTGGTACGGGTCAGCGGGGGGCTTTGCCAAACGGCTACATCAACTATACTTACGTAACCGATGGCTGTCCCAATGACGGACGCTACACGGTGGCGGGCTCGGTGAGTGGGGCATGTTTTACTAACAGTTGGCACGGACTGAATGAAGACCATACTCCCGGAGACGAGGCGGGTAATATGTTGATTATCAATGCACCCTATCCGGGTGAGATTTATCGGGAAACCATTGCCAATTTATGTACCAAAGCAGCGTACGAATATTCGTTTTGGTTGGTGAATTTAAACCTTGAATTTCCGCCAGGAACCTGTGGTTTTGCCATACCCAATGACCCCGATATTACCATTCGTATAGAAACGCCCGACGGTCAATTGATTGATACTTTACATACGGGAGTAACTTTACGAACACCGACGCCCGTTTGGCGAAAGTTTGCCTTGACTTTCAGTTTCCCTCCCATGGCGGAGGAGACGACAGATGTAGTGATTCGGCTGATTGACAACGGACAAGGAGGGTGTGGAAATGACTTTGCGCTGGATGATTTGGTCCTGAAAAGGTGTACCGATTGTGAAAGTCCGAGTGTGTATGTGCCCGATATATTTACGCCTAATAACGACGGTCAAAATGATGTTTTGGACGTTTTTATGAGCAACGTAGCCGCGTTTGAATTTGTGGTGTATGACCGGTGGGGAAGTGCAATTTTTGTGAGCCGCGACCCGACGGTCAAGTGGGACGGGAAATTTAAAAACGTGGCGTGTCTGGAAGGGGTGTATGCGTGGTCAATGACATATACATTTACGAACTCAACCCAAAAATACACCAAAAATGGTCAGGTGGTGTTGGCTCATTAATTGAAATTAACCTTTTGCCAATCTTTTTAAACTTATGGTAACCTCTGCCAATCATTTTGCGGGTGTCACGTTGCTCATCACTCATTACAATCGCAGCAGTTCGTTGGAGCGTTTGTTAATATCATTTCAAAACTTAGGTTGCGTGTTTGACGACATCGTGGTCTCTGACGATGCCAGTAAGCCCGAGCATTTTAAGGCGGTAGAGGCAATGAAAGAAAAATACGGATTTACGTTGGTTTCGACACCCCAAAACAAAGGGTTGGGTAACAACATCAATAAAGGACAAGCGGCGGTAAAATCGCCCTACACCCTGTACGTTCAGGAAGATTTTGTGCCAAAACCTGCCTTCGTGACGCATTTCAAAGACGCATTGGCGTTTATGGAGCTAGATGACGAGCTGGATATTGTGCGTTTTTACGCCTATTTTGCCTATCCATACCTCAAACCCCACGCTAAAGGCTATTCGTTGATGGTTTTTAAACCGTGGGTATGGTACACCGACCACCTGAAATTTTACTACTACAGCGACCACCCGCATTTGCGTCGAAGCACGTTTTTGGACAAGTTTGGCAAGTATGTCGAAGGCATTAAATCAGACCGTACCGAGTTTTTGATGTGTTTGTCGGTGCTAAAAAAGAAGGGTAAAGGCCTGTTTTTTAATGAATTTACTACCCTTTTTGACCAAAAGAATTCCAGTGATGAACCCAGTACCATTCAACGGAGTAGTTGGCGCGAAAGCACCAATCCCGCTTTTATGGCCTTGCGGTGGTTTTATCTAAAATTCCGATTGTTAAAAAACACAGTTGAACTTATTACTTTCAAATAAAAAATATCGTATTGGTCGTCAGAGGCTTACTGAAAAAGTAGCCGAGACAGCGGCGAATGTGTATTTTCCTAAAAGATAGACCCGATGGCTAAAGCGGAGAACCATTTCCCTGGCGTTACATTGCTCATTACGCATTACAATCGCAGCAGTTCGCTGGAACGTTTGCTAAAAGCATTTGATGCTATTTCCTGTTCATTTGAAGACATTGTGGTTTCAGATGACGCCAGCAAGCCCGAGCATCAACAGGCTATGGAAGAGATGCGTAAACGTTTTCCGTTTCGGCTCATTACGACGCCTAAAAACAAAGGGTTGGCCAATAATCTCAACAAAGGGCAGGAGGCCGTAACAACGCCGTATACGCTCTATGTGCAGGAGGATTTTATTCCTAAACCCGCCTTTATCCCCAAGCTGAAAGCTGCACTTGGTTTTCTCAATGACGATGCGTCTTTGGACATGGTGCGTTTTTATGCCTATTATGAGTATGCCCATTTGGAGCCGTTTAAAGAAGGGTTTTCGCGCATGGTCTATAAACCTTGGTCGGCCAAATACGATAAAATTTACTTCTACAGCGACCACCCGCACCTGCGGCGTAGCACGTTTTTGAACAAATTTGGGCGTTACGTAGAAGGGATTAAGTCGGATAAAGCAGAGTATATGATGTGCCTCGCCTTCATTCAAAATAAAGGTACGGGCCTGTTTTACGATGACTTCAAAGGGTTATTTGACCAAGTAAATTCGGACAATGAACCCAGCACGGTGCAGCGTAATAACTGGCGTCAACAAAGCAATAATCCATTCATACGCCTAGCACGGACGCTGTATCGGCAAATCAAATACAACTACGATTTACGTTTTACCCGCCCGCATTGAAATTGGGCTTAGCAAAGCAGGTTTTCGGATTAGTGTAGCAAGTTTCTCAAAACTTGTTTTTGTGTAAGATAAATAGCTTTTTACCACTAAAAACCCCCGCCAAGAAACGCTTCGCGGGGGTTTTTGGTGGTACGTACTAAATATTAAGGCGCTTTTACGATTTTACGGAAGGCGCGTTGGTTGCCTTGCTGAATCTCGATGATGTAAGCACCAGGCAGTAAATTTGACACGTCCACCCTTTCGGAAAATGAAGTTGCCGTTTTAGTGAACGTTGCTTCACGGTGGAGGATGCCCAGATTGGCGTTGAAAATGCGGACCTGCAATTTTTCCCGACTGGTACTTTCAAACGAAACCAATACGTAATCGGTGGATGGGTTAGGGTAGACGGTGACGATGTCGTGTAGTTTAACGTTTTCGGCAACTAACTCTTTCGGGGCAAAGGTGGCGTTGGTTTTGTCGCCAATGCGGGCTATTGGAGTCGATGTAGAGTCGGTGGTGCTACTGACTACTTGGTCGGAGGCTACAATAAAAATAGGCGTTTCAGTCACGGTGACGGTCAATTGCCCCTGCGTGGTGCTGACCAATTCTACGTTCATGGTGTCGCGGCCGATGGTTGGCGTGTAGATTTTGGCCGAGGTGGCGCTTCCCAAATTTAACGTTGCCGAGCCCGTACGACCTGTTTCGTCGGGAATAACCAGCGCATACGCCGATTTACCGTTGAGCTCGTAGCGGTCGATGATGGGGTTGTTTTGGAGGGTTTCTTTGTACGTATACTGCCCGAATTGACGGTTGGTTTGGTACAGAAAATCCGCCGCTGGTTTGCGTGTTTGGTTGTTGTTGAGTAGCCCAGAAGAACCGAATTGCGTAGGATTATTGATATCGTAGTCGTAAGTTTGGTAAAAATAAACCCGTTCGATACCTTTTCGGGCGTAGAAAAGGGCATTTCTCAATATCCAGTCGGCTTGGGTCTGTAAGACCGACTTATTGCCGATGGCAATGGCTTTAAGCGGACTTCCTTGATTGACGTCATAGCCGGTTTCGCTCATCCAGACAGGCATATCTTGCGATTCTTTTTGGGCCAATTGGATGAATTTTTCGGTCACTATCCCCGCCGTTGATACTTCTGGCGCTACGCCGCGTGTGCCAGTCCCGTCTTGCGTAGAAGACGCATTGTCGGGATAAAAATGGTAGTTAATCACGTCCCAACACAAGTTGACGCTTCCGTCAGGGCGGTACCCGCGAAATTCTTTGCACCAGTCAATCATTCCTTTGATGTAATCAACCCCGATAAAGGGAGACGCCAATCCCGCAATGACAATTTTGATAGAAGGGTCGGCGTTTTTTACGCCTACGCCAGGACCCATCGTGTTTTTATGTCCATCGTAGAAAGCGGATAAATTGGCGGCGTATTCGCGGCCTGTTTGGTAGGCTTTACGGCCCTTCCACCACTTATCGCGCTCGTTGTCGCACTCGATGTATTTGATGAGGTTCAACCCGATTTTGACTTCGTTGATGCCGTCGCCGTTCCAGCGCTGGCGGGTATCCACACTCAGTAAGGCGGGGTTGACATTGGGGTTGTTTCCGTACCGAGCGGCATACTGAAATGCGACTTTTGCCTGTTCTATGTACGAAAGTGGGTCCGAAAAATTCTTGCCGTACCGTAGCGGAACATTCTCTGAGTCTCTTTCTCCTTCGGGATAGGTAGCGGTCATCCACGGTGGAATGGTTTTGATACAGGCCAATACCTCCATGCCTTCAGCTTTGAGGCGTGTATAGAGGCCGTCATAATCCCAGCTGCCGCTGTGGGTGGGGTTGAAGGTATAACCTCCTTCGTTGGGTTCTAGTTTTTCCCAGTCGATGTAGTGGCGTATTCCGCCGAAGGTCTTCATGGCCTTCAGTTTGGTTTCACTGATACGGTTGTCCCAAGCTTCCTCAAAATCCCACTCAAACGCGTTGACGCCAATCATTTCCTTCAATTTAATGGATTTTTGGCGGTAAGGGCCGTTTGATGTGGCCGACGGCGGCGTATAAGCACCGTACAATTCTATTTCGGTAGGATAACCCCACCAGGCGTTGATGACCAAATAACGCGCATTGGTAATGGCAGAATCTAAGTTGAATTTCGCATCGCCCGTGGTAGAGCGGCCTGAATAGGGACCTACCCAGCCGTTATACACTTCTCCCGTAAACGTAGCAACAGGAATCCGCCGCCAATCGCTGGTGATAATCGAGAGCGTCATGGGTTTGTCGGCAAAAGAGCCTTCTCCGTCAAAGAATTTGATACGGTCAATTGTCATTTGTTCGCCTTCCAAAAGTGGGTAGTAAGCATCATAATTCTCCAACACTTTGCTGTAGCCAGTATGCACGGTCACGTCGGTCACGTTGTCAAATAAGCCTTCCAAACCTTTGGGCGCGTTATTGAGCTGATACCAGCGGGCGGCTTGAATCGGAATTTTAACCCCAGTATAGGGCGGCGGCGGTGGAGTAGCGGTAACAACGGTTAGGGTTTGGTTAACATTATTTGCTGACAGGTAGCTGGTATTGCCAGCCTGTGAAGCCGTAATGGTGGTCGTACCCGCCGTCAGAATGGTGGCTTTCCAAACACCAGAGACGTTGGATACCGAAGCAACCGCTGGGTTGGAAGAAGTAAAAGTAATGGGCGTTTGGTTCTGGTTACTGGAGGCGACCAAATCAAAAGGCGCATCACCGACTGTTTTTTGGGGTAAAGCTCCAAAATTAATGACCGATTGAATCTGGGTATTAGCCCCTTTCGTTACGTTAAACCAATTAAAATTCCAACTGCCGTTAACGGCGTAAATTCTAATAATTTGCTTCCCTACTGGCAGCGCAACTGTAGTGCTGACTGTATCCCAGGTTTGCCAGCCTCCCGTAACAGGCAGGGTAAGGGCACTTAAAACGCCGCCTGAAGCGTTTCGGAGTTCGAGTTTGCCATCTCCGTAAGGTTTGGCGATGCGGAAAGTAAACTTATAAGTGGCGGCTTCGTCGACGCTGAAGTGATAATCGAGCCAATCGTTGTCATCAATCCAACCTACATTGGATCCCCCGCCTACGTCTTGGGTATTTTCGGGTTTTACGTCGCTGACAACGTCGTAGTCTTCGGCTTCGGTTTTTCCAAGAATCGGTCGGCTGCCCGTGACCTCAAACCAGTTGAAATTCCAGTCGCCATGCTTGGCATAAATGCGCAGTGTTTGTTGGCCAGCGGTGAGTGGAATAAAAACCTTGGCCGTGGCCCATCCTTGCCACCCGCCCGTGTAGGGCAACACAATGGAGCCAAGTACCGCGCCAGTGGCAGATTTTACTTCAATGGTACCGTCGCCGTATCCTTTGGCCACCCTAAAACCGAAGGTATAAATTCCTGAAGCGGCCACGTTGACCGTGTAGTCCATCCAGTCTCCGTCGTTAATCCAGCCAATGTTTAAACCGCCGCCCGTGTCTTGGGTGTTTTCGGTATTGATGCCGCTCATGACATCATAGTTTTCGGCTTCGATTCTGCCCGGAATGGCGTTGTATTTTTCTACTTCAAACCAGTTGAAGTTCCATGAGCCGTATTTGGCGTAAATACGTAAGGTTTGTTGTCCGGCCGTGAGCGGAATAATGATGCTCGATGTCCCCCATCCTTGCCAGCCGCCAGTAAACGGCAAAACGACCGAACCCAGCACTGTGCCATTGGTTGTTCTTACTTCAAGGGTGCCATCGCCAAATCCCTTGGCGGTTCTGAAACTGAACTTATACGTCCCGCTGACTGGAACATTGACATTATAATCCATCCAATCGTTGTCTTCAATCCAGCCTACATTTAGGCCACCGCCAGTATCTTGGGTGTTTTCAGTTGCAATGCCGCTCATGGCATCGTATGCTTCAGCCTCAATTTTGCCCGGAATGGCTTTCTGAGCGAAAACGCTTATGGTTAATAACAGCAGGAGTACATTTAGATAGAGTTTTTTCATAAAGCTTCGTAAACGTTGGAGTTGTAGTACTTAATATAATTGGCATATTAGTTAAAAATAATTAAAATAATATCAAAAGATTAGAGTCATTGTTGTACTCAAACAATTAGAAATATAACTTTTAGGAATAATTGTATTGAAAGCTTGGCTTTTTTTACGCCTTTTTATTAGAGCGGTTAGTTTTTTTTGAAATACATTAAGTGTATTTTGCCATGACTATTCAACGATTGAAAAAAAACGTTTTATTTCCACCGAAAATACAATCTTCCTAATGCAATTTTTTGGATATTTTCTCCTAATGCCAATAGTTATCTATTTGGTATTTAATGTTTTGTATTTATTGTTGTCGGCGGTTGCGGGTCGTTTAGGCAAAGCTGACGATGTTTCTATTTCAACCAAACCTACGCTGATACGAAAAATCGCGGTGCTGATTCCAGCCTACAAAGAAGATAAAGTGATTATTGATTCGGTGGAAGCGAACCTTCAACTTGACTATCCAAAAAGTAATTTTGATTTGTTTGTCATTGCAGATTCTTTTTTGCCCGAAACCCTCCAAAAACTGGCGACTTATCCCATTAAAGTCATTACGGTAGAGTTTGAGCAATCTACGGTGCAAAAGTCAATTGCGTATGCGCTGCACCAACTTCCCCGAAATACCTATGATATTGTGATGGTCTCCGACGCCGACAATCACATGCGCCCCGATTTTTTGCAACGCATCAATTTGGCCTTTGACCAAGGCTGGAAAGTAGTACAGGGGCATCGGGTGGCCAAAAATACCAATACCAGTGTGGCGGTTTTTGATGCGATGAACGAAGAAGTCAACAACCATCTTTTTCGCGCGGGCCAACGGGCGTTGGGCATGTCGGCTTCGTTGATCGGGTCGGGGATGGCGTTCGTGCCCGATGCAATGATGCACGGAATGAGTCGCCTCCAAACCATTGGAGGGTATGATAAAGAGTTGGAAATGAATCTATTGTTGGATGGTTTTCATATTGCATACCTGAAGGACGCATACATTTATGATGAAAAAGTACAAAACCTAGCGGTCTTTGAGCGGCAGCGCTCTCGGTGGATTGCGGCCCAGATTCACTTTATTAAGTTTTATTTTACGACTGGATTCGCGCAGTTGTTTAAAGGAAATTTCCATGCCTTCAACGCTTACCTAAAAGGATTGATTATGCCGCGTACGTTGTTGCTGGCGGTTTTAGGACTGGGCGTATTGATTGGTTTGGTATTCTTAAATATTCCGATTTTAGTCACGATGGGGAGCCTGCTGGGCGTTCTTGCTTTTACCCTTGCTATTTCTATTCCGGGGTATCTTTGGAAGAAAATTTCTGCCAAAGATTTTCTTCTCCTATTTCAATTGATTTTCCGAATGGTGCGCTCACTGCTCAATATCAAGGCCGCCAGTAAAAGCTTTTTGCCAACTCCCCACGGAGAAACCGAAACAAAAACGCCGTAGGAAAGGCTTTGATAGTTGGGTAAATTCGTTCAAAGGGCACTTATTTCAAGGTTTCATTTGCGGGTAGCATTGAACTTTCGGGCGGTGTTTTTTTGTACTTTAAACAGTACATTTCAGAAAGCCTCTTTTATCGTTTGTTCATGCGTCTTACCTACTTTAAACTCATCGCTACCGTTTTTTTCTGGGGCACTAATTTCGCGGCGGGCAAAATCGCCGTTCAATCTTTAGGACCTTATTCAACGGCCTTCCTGCGGTTTGTCATCGGAGCGATGCTATTGATGGCTTATCTTTACAAAACCAACGGCAAAATTCCTTCTCTTACCCCCAAGCAATGGGGGTTGGTGTTTATCTCTGCACTAATGGGGGTGTTTTTATATAACTTGTTCTTTTTCAGTGGTATTCAGTATATGCCTACGGTACGAGCCTCGCTCGTAATTGCCTTTGCGCCCATTACGATTACGCTGGGAAGTTGGCTTTTTTTAGGGGAGCAGGTGTCTGTTATCAAATGGGCGGGCATTGCGTTGTCTATTTTTGGGGCGGCTGTTGTGCTTGCTCGCGGTGATTTTTCATCCCTTCTTTCCAACACAACCTGGGGGTTGGGCGAATTGCTCATCATGGGCTGTGTTTTGAGTTGGACGGTTTATACGCTCATTGGCCGAGTAGCGCTGAAAACCATTCCTGCGCTGTCGCTTAGTTCTTTCTCGGCGCTGATTGGCGCGGTTTTGTTGTTTATCCCTGCACTTCAACATGGATTAATCGAACGTTTGGAACAAGCAAGTTGGCAGGCATTGGCGGCGGTAGTGTACATGGCAATGACCGCCACCGCGCTGGGGTTTATTTGGTATTATGAAGCCGTTCAAAAAATAGGCGCTACCAAAGCCGCCGTCGTAGGAAACTTGACCCCCGTTTTTGCGGCCATTATTGCCGTTACGCTTTTGGGAGAAGAACTGACATTGACAACCATCATCGGAGGGGTTTTGGTATTGGCGGGGGTACTACTGACGACGATGAAGTAAGGAGAAGGGATAAGAAGTAGGGTGTAACAAAAAGAATGCATTTTCGTTTACTTTTTAATCATAATGGTCATTAAAAAAACTGTGGTATGAGCATCAGACCTTTACTGCTAACTATATTGCTTACAGGAATCGTTGGGATGACCTTCAATGCCTGCAAGAAAAACGAAGAGCCAACAACGGCGCCCGTTGCAAAAGCCTCGTTTGAGTTAATTCAGGAACGTATTTTTACACCTACCTGTGCCACTTCGGGTTGCCATGCTTCGGAGCAGGAATCTACTTTCAGTCAACACGGTTTAGTGCTTGCCACGGGTAAATCCTACGATTATTTATTCAACAAAGACCCTAAAAATCAAAATGCGGTGGAAGATAAGTTGAAGCGTGTCTTGCCGTATTTTTCACTGCAAAGTTTACTTTTTCATAAACTTAATTGGGAAGGCGGCGCGCACCACGGCGGCAAAAGCTACGGTACGCCCATGCCCCTAAACGGAAAAGCTCTTTACAAGGGGCAGATTGAATTTATTCGACGTTGGATTGAGGCAGGCGCGCCCCGCACTGGTGCCGTGGCCGATACGGTACTATTGGCCGATAAAACACCAAGTTTTTAGGTTTATTTTGATTGACTCTAAATAAAGAGCATAAAATCGCGTATATTTGCCGTGATGATTAGTGAAGCAACCTACATAAACGAACTTTACACCAATTCAAAAGGAACGACCTATCAATGTGATCGTTCGGCTCGAATTATGGTAGAATTTGCAGGGTATAAAATGGCTTTCAGAATCAACGATTTTCTGAATTTTAAGCAGAAAGTCGACAATGTAGATTTACACGCGATGATTTTCAACCTTTCGGACGAATATGATTTTGAAGTCATTGAGGCTCCCCAAGCAAATCTTTCGCTGAAATTAACCCTTTGTGATTTGGTCCACTTGCGTGAATTGCTGGAAGGGACTAAATTTATGCTTGAACTGAATAGCCTGCTCTACGAGCGTATTTACAACGTGCCCGCCTACGTTTAATCCATCACCATTTCTGACTGTTTGAAAGGTTTGCCGCCCTCGGGTGCAGACTCATTATTTCACACTTTATTGGTCAGGAATGAAATCAGTCTACGAATTTTTGAACGGTTATTTTGACCGAGTTTTTGTGGTTACGCTAAGGCGGGCCACTGACCGACAGGAGGCTGTAAAACAGCACCTTGAGGGGTTAAACTATGAGCTCTTTTGGGCGGTAGATAAAAAGGATTTTACCCTCGCAGACTCCATCAAGTCGGGGGTGTATGATGAAGCCAAAGCGGTAAAATTCAATCGTCATAGGCACAGCAAATTATCGTTGGGTGAAATCGCCTGCGCTTGGTCGCACCGAAATCTTTACGAAAAAATTGTACAAGAAGGCCACGAACGCGTGCTGATTTTTGAAGACGACGTGGTGCCTAAACTTCAGATGCTAGAACTACTGCGTACGACAATGAATCAACTGCCCGAACATTGGGAGTTGGTGTATCTGGGTTTTTTGAAAAATGAAGAAATAACGCCCAAACATTGGCGTAAAAAGCAGTTCTATAAATTGTTGGCAACTTTCCGAGCTTACAAGTGGCTCACCCGCCACCACGTCAATAATTTATATCCTAAACCTTACTCTACCAATTTACGCATTGCTGGTTTGCACGATTGTACGCACGCGTATGCTGTGTCAAAATCAGCGGCTGAAAAACTGCTGAAAGCACAAACCCCCATTTATTCAAGAGCCGATGAGCTGATGACGCATGAGGTAATCAGAGGTAATCTTGCCGCCTTTATTTGCCGCCCCACTTTTTTTGACCAGGAAGATTTTGCGAGGGGCCACGCTAACGCAGATTCCTACATTTGGTCGTAGAAAAATGTAAATTAGGAGGAATCTGGTCTAGGAAAAGGGAAATCAAACCCATTCGCTATTCGGCGATGTGAGTACGATTTTCCCTTTTTTCGTTTCAGCATTGGCGTTGGGCGACTCAGCAACAACTAACACAGCCTCTTACAAAGTGTCTCGCGCCTAATGCCAATGCCGTGCGGGTGTCGAATTAAGGCTTTACTCTTTTTTGTTTAGCTCTGTTAACTTGTTTTGTTGCCCAGTCACCGAATGTTTTTAAGAAGTCGGCAACTGTGTTAAACTGCTCATCTGTCAAACTTGATTTTCTTAATAAGCCAACTGTTGCAGAGCCAGCCATTGTCTTGTCGTTATCACTTTGCAGAATTTCTAAAATTTGTTTTAAAGAATGATTATCAAAGAAAGCTTGTGAGGCGAAGTAGTTAATAAATGTCTGGTAGCGATAATGTTCTATATTGTCATCTTCTCCTAATTCTAATTCTTTCATCTGTTGGTTTAAGCTATCAATTGTCAATATGCCGTTGTCAAGCCAGAGTTGTGAATAACCAAGCCTCAAAAGTTTATCTTGAATTGTTGTGTCAACCATAATGTGTACGAAATAAGTGTCGACAAATCAACGCTTTACGAATCAGAAGCGATTTTTTTGACTTCTATATAGAATCCTCGGTCTACGTCAAGCGCGGATGATTTTTTAACTTTTATAGACTTCCATTCAGTCGTCGGTTTCAGGGTTTTCCATTCGCCGTTTTCAGCTTTATACTTGATTGGCATGTCAAATCCTTCCACTACGTTGTTCCAACGGTATGAAAGTTTCTTTTTTTCGATGCGATACTCAAGCACCGGAATCCGAATATCGCGCAGGTATTGGTCAAAAACTTTGCTCAGGTTGATACCCGCTTCGTTGCTGATGTAGTCCTCAATTTGCTGGGTTGTAACGGTTTGATGATAAAACGTTTTATTCATTCCGCGTAAGATGCCGCGCCATTTCTCATCATTGTTGATGATTTGACGAATCGTGTGCAGCATATTGCCGCCTTTGTAGTACATATCGCCTGAGCCACTGCGGTTTACGTTGTAGGTGCCAATAATAGGCTTATCGTTGCGAATCAATTTACGGCAGCCAATCACGTAGTCGCTACCTGCCTCTTTGCCGTAGTAATATTCGGTATACAGATTTTCGGAATAGTTGGTAAAACTCTCGTGAATCCACATATCCGCTTGGTCTTTGTAGGTAATATTATTGGCGTACCATTCATGTCCAGATTCATGAATAATAATAAAATCCCATTTTAGGCCCCAGCCAGTGGCGGATAAATCCCGACCCAAATAACCATTTTTGTATCCGTTGCCGTAGGTGACCGAGCTTTGATGCTCCATGCCCAAGTAAGGTACCTCAACGAGCTTGTAGCTGTCTTCATAAAAAGGATAAGGGCCAAACCAATGTTCAAAAGCGCGAAGCATGGGTTTCGTCTGCTGAAATTGGGCTTTGGCTTTGTCGAGGTTTTCGGCGAGTGCGTAAAACGATAAATCCAGCGTACCTTTTTCGCCATTCAGCGTATCCGTCCAGGACACGTAGTTGCCAATGTTGACATTAACGCCGTAGTTATTGATGGGGTTTTGAACGTACCAATCAAAGGTGCGCGTACCGTCGGAATTTTCGGTGATGCTCCGCAATCGTCCGTTTGAAACATCCATTAGGGGCTTAGGCACTGTCACACTGATGCGCATACTGTCGGGCTCATCGTACATGTGGTCTTTGCAGGGCCACCAGACACTGGCGCCCAATCCTTGGCACGAAGTAGCCACAAAAGGCAATCCATCTTTGTCTTTTTTCCACGAAAATCCGCCATCCCACGGGGCGCGTTTGGCCACATGTGGGCGGCCGCTATATTCAATGACCAGCGATTCTTGTTTTTGGGTCTCCTGTTTTTTGACTAAATCAATGAAAAAAGCGTTGCCGTCGCGGCGAAAAGAGAGCGTTTGCCCGTCTTGGGTAACACGGCTGATGTTCATCGGACGTTGTAAGTCAATTTGGAGAGTTTGGTAAGGTTGGAGTACTTTGTAGCGTACTGTTACGCTGCCGTTGAGTGTGCTATCTTGGGGTTGAACGCGGACATTGAGGTGATAAAACTGCAAATCCCACCAAGCGCGTTCTTTGGTAATACTGCCACGAAGCGTATCATCATGGGTAAAAATATAGGTTTGAGCAGAGGCGGCAAGCTGAAGTAAAAAAACAAGCGCAAAGGTGTAGAGGACTTTCATAGGAAACGGTAGATTAAAAGCCTTTTTGGGTGTTAGGTGTTGATGATTGTTTTGGTCGGACAATAATACCGTTTTCAGGGCACAAAAAAAATCCGAACGGGAAGCCCAATCGGATTTTAAATCTTTACTCAACGTTATGAAAAACTCTATGGTTAAGACGCTGAGTGATGTGATTGGTTACATTTATTTTTATTTTTTTTTTGAATTTTTTTGCGTTTGCTATTCAAAAAGAATATTAATTAAATGTAACTATAAGATTACTAGGCAATTACGACACAATCGCCGCGTTCTATCTCGTGTTCTATTTTTTTGTATTTCACATCTTTTACCACGCGACCATCGCGGTATTGCACCGTTACTTTTTGGTTCCGGTCGGCAATTTTGATGGTACGCACAGGTGCTTGCTTTTCTGCCTGACGGGCGGCGTAGGCATTGGGCCCGCCTCCAGGGGTTTCTTCTTCGGTTTCGTCGTCGTGGCGGTTGGTCTGCAATTGTGGCTCAGTGCGGCGCGTTTGGCGAGGAGCCTGCTGCGGTGCTTCCTCCTGCGGTATGTGCGCTTTCATTAAGAAACTGATGGTTTCAAAATTCACTTTGGTCATCAGTCGTTTGAACAACTCTACAGATTCGAATTTATAAATCAACAAGGGGTCTTTCTGCTCGTAGGCGGCATTTTGTACCGATTGCTTCAAATCGTCCATGTCGCGCAGGTGCTCTTTCCACTCTTGATCGATGAGCGAAAGTACCACAAATTTCTCCATTTCGTGGATAATTTCACGGCCATTGGTCTCGATGGCTTTTTGGAGATTCACGCCGATTTGGGTTCCCTTGATACCATCCGTAAACGGAATGACAATCTCATTGATGGTGGCGCCACGCTCGGCTGATATTTGCTTCAACACGGGCAATACTTGCTCGGCAATGACTTTGTTTTTGGTCAGATAGTGCTTTTCTGCCGCGTCGTAAAGGCGCTGAGTACGTTGTTCTGGCTTGAGCTTGGCGTATTCTTCGCGGGTAAATGGAGGCTCAATTCCAAAATTGGTGATGGCCGCCAATTCAAGCTCTTCGTAATTATCTTCGGTATTGGCCAAGGCTTCGTTGGCTACGTCGTACATGGTGTCGGCAATATCAATGGCCAAACGGTCGCCGAATAGGGCATTGCGGCGGCGTTTGTAGATATTTTCGCGTTGCATGTTCATGACGTCGTCATATTCCAATAATCGTTTACGCGTTCCGAAGTTGTTTTCTTCGACTTTCTTCTGTGCTCGCTCAATGGATTTTGACACCATAGAGTGCTGAATCACTTCGCCTTCTTCCAGACCCATGCGATCCATCACGCCCGCGATCCGGTCAGAACCGAACATGCGCATCAGGCCGTCTTCCAACGACACAAAGAACTGCGACGAACCTGGGTCACCCTGACGACCGGCACGTCCGCGCAACTGACGGTCAACACGGCGGCTTTCGTGGCGCTCCGTACCGATGATGGCCAATCCACCCGCTGCTTTCGACTCGGCGGTCAGCTTGATGTCGGTACCTCGACCTGCCATGTTGGTAGCGATGGTCACGGTGCCGGGCTTTCCTGCTTCCGATACAATCTCGGCTTCGCGTTGGTGTTGCTTGGCGTTCAATACTTGGTGTGGAATCTTGCGTAGGGTAAGCATACGGCTCAATAACTCCGAGTTTTCGACCGAAGTCGTACCCACCAGTACTGGACGTCCTTTGCCAACGAGTTCGACGATTTCGTCTACTACAGCGTTGTATTTTTCGCGTACCGAACGGTACACTTTGTCTTCCTCGTCTTTCCGAACGGCTGGGATGTTGGTCGGAATGCTGACCACGTCCAGTTTATAAATCGTCCAGAATTCTCCCGCTTCGGTTTCGGCCGTACCCGTCATACCGCAAAGTTTGTGGTACATACGGAAGTAGTTTTGCAGCGTTACGGTGGCGTAGGTTTGGGTAGCGTCTTCTACTTTTACGTTTTCTTTGGCTTCTACCGCTTGGTGTAAACCGTCTGACCAACGGCGGCCTTCCATGATACGGCCCGTTTGCTCATCCACGATTTTTACCTTTCCGTCCATAATCACATAATCCACATCTTTCTCAAAAAGCGAGTAGGCTTTCAACAACTGCTGAATCGTGTGGACCCGCTGCGTTTTGATTGAATAGTCACGAATGACTTCCTCTTTGCGAATCAGTTTCTGCTGGTCGTTAAGTTCAGGGTCTTTATCAATGATGTTCAACTCAATGGATAAGTCTGGCATGACGAAAAATGCAGTGTCTTCGCTTTCACCAGTAATATAGTCTAATCCTTTTTCCGTTAACTCAATGCTATTGTTTCTTTCTTCAATCGTGAAATACAACGGAGCATCGGCCTGCGGCATCAATTTTTGGTTTTCGGCCAAATAGATCTTTTCGGTTTCCTGCATCAGGGTTTTCATGCCCGTTTCACTCATAAATTTAATGAGTGGTTTATATTTTGGAAAACCACGGTGGGCGCGGAACAATGCCAAACCACCTTCTTTCTTGTCGCCAGCCGCAATTTTCTTTTTGGCTTCGTTGAGCAAATCCGTTACGAGGCGTTTTTGGGCTTCCACAATGCGCGCCACGCGGGGCTTGAGTTCGGCAAAATCCTGCTCGTCGCCGCGCGGTACTGGACCGCTGATGATGAGTGGCGTACGGGCGTCGTCGACCAACACGGAGTCAACCTCATCGACCATCGCAAAATGGTGCTTGCGCTGTACCAATTCCTCGGGGCTGTGGGCCATGTTGTCGCGGAGGTAGTCAAAGCCAAATTCGTTGTTGGTTCCGTAGGTAATATCGGCCAAGTACGCCTGACGACGCGCAAAGGTATTGGGCTGGTGGCGGTCGATACAATCGACGCGCAACCCGTGAAATTCAAACAAAGGACCGTTCCACTCGCTATCGCGACGGGCTAGATAGTCGTTAACGGTTACAATATGTACTCCCTGACCCGCAAGGGCATTCAGGAACGCAGGCAAGGTAGCAACGAGCGTTTTACCTTCTCCCGTGGCCATTTCGGCGATTTTTCCTTGGTGTAGCACCGTTCCTCCGATGATTTGAACATCATAGTGAACCATGTTCCATTTGATAGGGTGGCCGGCCACGTCCCAAGTGGTGTTCCAAATGGCTTTTTCGCCGTTGATGGTGATGTGGTTTTTCTTTGCCGCCAACTCATGGTCTATAAACGATGCCGTCACTTCGATGGATTCGTTCTCAGTAAAGCGTCGCGCCGTTTCTTTTACAATGGCGAAAGCCGTGGGCAGAATGTGCAGCAGAACTTTTTCCAGTTCTTTGTCGCGCTCTAAGCCTAGGGCGTCAATTTGCTTGAAAATCTCTTCTTTGGCGTCGACATCCATCTCGACATCGTCGGTGATGCGTTGGCGCAAAGCGGCGATTTGATCATCTATGGTTTTAAGCTGGCCCGCAATGTATGTTTTGAGTTCTTGGGTCGCATTACGCAGTTCGTCGTGGCTGAGGTTACGCAGTTTAGCAAATTCAGTATTTACTTTTTCTACGTAAGGGGAGAGTTCTTTCAAATCGCGGTCTGCCTTCGTTCCGAACAATCCCGTAAAACTTTTAGTGAGGAATTTTATCATTTCAAAATACTGTGTTTCTTGTTTAATAAATTTCTTTTCGATCACCTACATCTAAAATATCGACAATTCTGATTTTGTCTTTTATGTCGTAGATAATGCGATAATTACCTTGTCTAATTCGATATGCAGCTCTTCCTTCCAATTTCTTAAAGCCAGCGGGGCGGGGATTAATCGCTAAATCAAGAATCCCTTTTTTTATCCTTGAATAATCAGGGTCTTTTATCTTTTCGATTTGTTTTGCAACTCGTTTGCTGATAAGGACCTGATACATTAAGAACTCTTTTTGCGTTTTGCTTCAATTTGTTCGAAAACAGAATCTGCCGGCAGAAAAGTATCTTCTCCCTTGGCAATGCGTCGTATGGCTTTATCGTAAGCCGAAATATCTTCAATGTCATCTTCGCTGAAGTTCTCAGTCTTAACCCGCATCTTTTTGAGTAACTGCGTTATCAACTGATATTCTTCTTCGTTAGCTGGTTTCACCAATATCGCGCCCATGCCGTTGTTTTTTTCGCAAAGTTAGCTTTTTGTCAATAGTTTAATAACAATATTCGCGCTACAATATTTTATTAGGACAAAATGGCAGTGAAACAAAAGCTGGCTGACAGGTTGCCAATGCACAATCAGGGGATGTTTTCTGATATATAAAGTTAAAAAAAAGTAGTGGTATTGTGCTTTTAGTAGGAATTGGGAAGCCCAAACTTATTATATACACATACACCTAAAAACAGCGTATTTTTCATCATGAAACAAGGCATATGGATAAGTATTGTTCTTTTTTTTAGTATTCATTTTCTGGGCTTTGCCCAATCTGACTGTACCTGTCTTTCTTCTCTTGATTCTCTGAGGAATAAAATTGGTCTCAATTATGCAGGGTATGAAGATAAAGTCAACGAGAAAACGAGGAGCCATTACGGGCGTATGGTTCAGGAGCTGCGTGCATTGGCTTCTAAATCTCCTGATCGACGTGCGTGTTTTAAGTTATTGGCACGTTATGTCAATTTTTTTGAGGATAAACATTTGCAAATTGGTGATTACCATCCAGATGATTTTACGCGTATATATGAATTCTTTACCGAAAAAGATGCACGGCAACTGCTCAGGAATGCTTCCATTGACAGCCCAGAAGGCATTTGGATTGAGCCTTCTGGAGAAAAAAAACTGGCAATCTTAAAAGACGGTAAACGCCCTGGCATCTTTAAAGCATTAGTGATTCAAAGCAGTGATTCCAACTTCAAACCCGGGCAGTTGTATTACAGACTACAAAACAAAGGGGGTTTTTATGAGGTCGAATCGTTGGGGAATGCCTTATTGAGTGCCAAAAGTCGCGGAAAACATTACAAAAACCTGTTCTATAACTACGGCCCCTGGATGCGGCAGTATCCTCATCAGCCCGACTTGGCCGAGCAGCGGGAATTTGAGGCATGGAAAAATAACGGCAAGGGCCTGATGTGCTACAAAATGACCGACAGTGTGGTTTGTCTCAAAATCCCAACCTTTGGTATGCAGGGAAATCAGCTGGAAAGTTTTGTAAATAAATATGATTCGCTTATACGTGCTACCCCCTATTTGATTGTAGATGTACGCCACAACGGAGGCGGGAACATTGGCATGGAAGTGCTGTTGCCTTATCTGTGTTCGGAGCCGTTTGTAGTCAAAGGGGGCTTGATGAAGTCGTCCGAAGATAACAACCGGGCGTTTGAGTCTGATTATGCAGGAGACACAGTGCTGGTCAGAAGACTTCGTCAGAATGTAGGTAAACTAGTTTCTCAACCCGACCTTTCATTACAGTATGAACCGCTGCCCAATCCGAAAAAGGTGGTTATACTTCAAAATGATCAGTGCGGCAGCGCAACCGAATATTCTCTTCAAATTGTCAAAAATTTTAAGAAAGTAACAACAATGGGCGGATTTACGATGGGAATGATGGACTACGGAGATTTACGTGGACCAGCGGACTTGCCTTGTCGGGACTTTAAATGTGTGATTCCTATGGTAAAATCTCCCTGGACCGACACGGAGCCAATTGATCGAACGGGTATTAAACCAGAGATACGAATTCTGTTGCCGGAATACGAATGGCCGGCTCGGGCGGTGGAATATTTACAGGGAAATTAATCGGTTTACGCTGAAAAAGAAAGTAGTTGAAACCCTTTAAATCCTTCTGTAAGCCAAGACACTAAACGCCTTTTACCATGTTAAAACAAACAGCCTCTATTTTCTTTTTTGTACTTGCTGCCTTTTTTGCTAACGCCCAATCTCCCAATACGCTTTCGGCACAGGAGAAAAAAGAGGGCTGGCAGTTGCTTTTCAACGGCAAGGACGTCAGCGGTTGGCATTCTTACGGAGCCAAGGGCATTGGCTCGGCATGGATTGTGGAGCAGGGCGCGTTAAAACTAAACGTTCCCCAACGTGCCGGAAACAAAGCGCCCAACGGCGGCGATATTGTAAGCGAAGTGCCTATCACTGGCGATTTTGAATTTAAGGCCGATTGGAAAGTAAGCCCGTTGGCCAACAGTGGTATTTTCTTTTTTGTCAAAGAAGCCGCTCAATACAAAAATATGCACGATACGGGGCTGGAATTGCAGGTACTTGACGATAAAATCTACGAAGGAGCGGCGGAGAACAAACACCGAGCAGGCGATTTTTTTGGTGTTGCCAACGCCCGTATCAGAGAAATAAACCCCGTGGGCGAATGGAATTCGGTGGTGTTTAGCGTTCGAAAAAAGAAATTGACCGTAATGCTCAACGGTTTTGTGGTGCAAGAACACGATTTGACAAGCGCTGATTGGAAGCAGCGCGTGGCGGGTAGCGGATTAAAAAACGCCCCGATTGCTCAGGGCGTCTTTACTGGATTGTTGGGTTTGCAAGATTGGGGCAGCACGGTTTGGTACCGCAATCTCAAACTCAGAAAGTTATAGGAACTTCCACAATTGTATTATCCCAGCCCATGCGCAGGATGGCGTCGGTGCCTTTGGGGAATTGGATGGAAAAATGCTCAAGCGGAGCATCTGTCGATTTCTTTGAAGGCACCGTAAAGCGTGCCACATCGTTGGCTTCTTTGTATTTAAAGGCGCCCCAATAATCGAGGTCAGAATTCAGAATGATGGTCCACTCGGTTTCTCCAGGGATAGTGAAGAGTGAATACGTACCCGCTTTCACTTTTTTGCCTTGAATGGTGGCGTCTTGATAAAACTTAATCTCGGTGTTTTCGTTTGCGCCCGTCCGCCATACTTTACCGTAAGGAACCAGTTTGCCAAACACTTCACGGCCATTTTTAGCAGGGCGGCTATAAGTGACACGCACGAGGGCTTTTTCACCATCTTTGCGGTCGTGGGCAAAATGGTCAGGGAAATAAGCATAATCCAACGAACTTTTGTCAACCGCTCTGAAACCCTGCGCGTAGGCTCCTAATGCGAGTAAACTTAGCATGCAATAAATGAGGGTGGTCTTTTTCATTGTATTTGTGAGAATTAAGTGGTTTCTAGTTTGTGGGTATAAAGATTCTTAAACCTTTCATTTACAGACTATCGCATACTTGGACGCGGCAACACGGGCAGGCTTTCGTGCCCTTCTTCGTCCACGGCCTGAACTGCAAAAAAGTAATTGTCTTTGGAATACGGTAAGGTTAGGCCGTTTTTGTCGGTAAAAAACTTCTTTTGCCAAAACGGCATGTGCGTTTCGCGCATAAGTACGTAGTAGCCTTTCACTTTGCCAGCTTTTGGAGTTTGCCAAAAGAGAGAGGTGGTATTGGTGAGATTGCGGGCTTCGAGCGTTACGTTTTGGGGCATAGCGGGTGCTTTGGCTAAGTTGGCCAGCGATGCTAAATTGAGGCAAGTGTTTTTACGCAAATATTCAAAGTCCATGTTTTTGGCGTAATCGCCGTATTCTACGCCTTTTTCCGTACGCAAATCTTGGTGTTGATTGTTGAAATTTTCGTTCATTTCGGTGATACGTACCGCCGCAAAATCGCGGTTGACAAACGGCGTATGGTCGCCGCCGCGCAGGTAGCGGTCGTTGCGGTAGATCAGCCGTACTTCCAGATTATCGACATACCGTTCGCCCACTTCTTTCACGTAACGGGCCAATGTACGGGCTTTACCGTCGTTTTCGGCGCCGTATTGCCGAACGCCCGCCGCGCGTTTGTCGGTCTCAAAGCCTGATAAACCTTCGCTAAAAATTCGGATTTTGGTGTTGTCAATCAGGCGGGTGTCGGGGCTGTGGTTGGAGCCCATGATGTCGTTGTTGAGCAATGCTTCGAGGTTCCATTTTTCGTTTACAGCACGCTCGGCCAAATGATTAGCCCCCAATAAACCCTGCTCTTCTCCGCTTACGGCCACAAAAATGATGGTGGCTGGAAAGGAATATTTGCTCATCACACGCGCCAATTCAATCACGGCTGCCGTGCCGCTACCGTCGTCGTTGGCCCCAGGAGCGTCGGATTCGCGATTGCTGATGTTGCTTACGCGGCTGTCAATGTGCCCGCTGACCATGAAAATACGGTCGTCGTTGGGGTCGGTGCCTTTGAGGGTTGCCATTACGTTGCCGATTTCCTGCGGTTGATCCACACGCCGCCCGTCGGGTTGGAGCATCCATGTATCAATGGTGGCGGTCATGCGTCCGCCCGATTGTTTGGCAAATTCATTGAAACGACTCAATACCCATTTTCTTGACGCGCCAATCCCGCGTTTGGGGTCGGTGACGGTGCTCATGGTGTGGCGGGTGCCAAAACTAACGAGTTTGTCGATGTGACTGCGCAGGCTGTCGGGCGATACCTCCGCCAGCATGGCCGAAATCATCGGGTCGCGCTGGATGACCTGTTGAGCAGAACCATTAAATGCAAAAAGGGTGCAGAATAGGAGGAGGGTAGTTGTTCTTTTCATACGGTTTGATTAGAAGGTTGATGACAAAGTAACTTATGGCAGCGCCGAAAAGTTAATCGTTGGAATTCTATTTGCGGCATCCCTCCTAAATGTGCCGTCGAGCGGGACAAAATCGTTGAAAAAACCGCAGTTGCGCAGGTAAAAGCTACCGTTGGAAAGACCGCCCGCATAATCTTTTCGATAGTTTTTGCGGGCGGTGTTGTCGCCCGTAAATTTGGCTTCAGTGAGTTCTTTCCATTGCCCCGATGTGGTACGGACCCATTGGTTGCTGTACAGGCCCATTCGGCTGCTGTTACCAGTTTCGGGGATGAAATTTTCCAGAAATGAGTGCAAAGATTTTAAATAGGTAGACGTTTTTGGGCGGTTGAAACTTGCAATCAATCGCCATTTATTTTCTTCGGGCGCAAAAAAGTAAGCAGTATAAGTAGTGTAATTGTTGGCCGTGGGTTTGCCTTGTAGCAAAAATTTGTAAGTGTTTCCCGCCTTCCAGTTGTACTTCAGGTAGCTCTGTCCGCCTGCACCTTCGTTGCCAAATTCGCCCGTGTATACATCGGCCCCTTTTTTGAGCATCACTATTTTTTGTTCGTCAGGAATGGCTTTGGGGTTGTCGGTTTCGAAGGGGCTCCATACCGAAAACAGAACCCGCCGCTCGGTGGGAGAATTGACCTGAATGCCAAAATACCCTTCCTTAAAACCATTGGCCATAAAATAAGAGCCGATGACGTCCTGACCTTGGGGAATGGTAAGTTCATTGTAAAACCATTCAATATCTTCATTGGCGGGTAGGGGGTAATTCAAATGGACGGATGGCCCACGGCGTCCCCAATAAAAATATTCGCCCACATTGTTTTTCACAAAAACAGTTTCGGCATTGACAGCGCTACCGCTCACACCGACGCTTTGTGCCGCGCCAAACGTGGCCCCTGTTTTAGAAATACCTTGTAAATCAATGCTTAAATAGCCAGGTTCTTTTATCACCCATTCGCCAACAAAATATTCCTGCGTTCCTTCAGAAGTAACCATAACGGGTAGCGTTTTGCCCGCCACCGTAACGGTGGCTTTACTTTCTCCGTTGGCGGTAATCATGACGGAAACCTTCAATTTCCCTGGCTGATTTACCCTCAAAAATGTTCGACAAACGGTTGAGGGATTTGCCCATTGTTCAAACCCATTTTTGGTTATCTTCTCCGATTTATTGGCGTTGATGAGCCACGCATTTCCGCCGATAGGGATAGTTTGTTTATTGGCTTCGTGGCCATTGGGAATCGTTTGCGAAGCTACCCCGCCACTGATGAAGAAGACAGCAAAGATGAAATAAATGAATTTAGAGGGAAATGTCATCAGGGAAGAAGTTGTTTTAGTTCTTACAAAGAAAGGCTGTTTGTTGATAAAACTAATGGACTTAAATTGCCTGTTACGTGTCATTATAACCATTGGTTATAAAACATAGGTTTTTATGATTGGCGCGTGAATCAACTATAATTTACTTTTGGGCACGAATTGAGAAATAAGGCACAAAATGTAATCGAATAAGTTCTCATTGATTAAACGCACGAATAATTACCAAAGGTTATGATTACTACAGATATATGCATCATTGGCGCGGGGCCCGTTGGCTTGTTCAGCGTGTTTGAAGCAGGATTATTGAAAATGCGGTGTCATCTGATTGATGCGTTGCCGCAAATAGGGGGACAGTTATCAGAAATTTATCCCCAAAAACCCATTTATGACATTCCGGGCTATCCCACCATCAAGGCGCAGGAGTTGGTGGATAATCTAATGCTGCAAATCGCGCCATTTAATCCCAGTTTTACCTTGGGCGAACGGGTCGAAACAATTGATAAACAGGAAGATGGTTCAATGATTGTCAAGACGTCGGATGCTACCGAAGTGCATTGCCAGGTGGTGGTCATTGCGGGCGGATTGGGGTGCTTTGAGCCCCGCAAACCAGAGATTGCTGGCTTGGAGCATTTTGAAGGAAAAGGCGTAGCCTACATGGTGAAAAATCCCGAAAAATTCAGAGACAAAGAAATTGTGATTGCGGGCGGCGGCGACTCGGCGTTGGACTGGACGGCGTATCTGGCCGACATCGCCAAGACCACTACCTTGATTCATCGTAGCGATACGTTCAGAGGGGCGCCTGACTCGGCCGAAAAAGTGTTTGCGTTGGCTGAACAGGGTAAAATTAACCTCATTTTACAATCAAATGTGGTGAGTTTGAACGGCAATGGACACCTGAAAGAAGTTGTGGTGGCGGGCAAAGATAAAAATAGCTATGCGGTACCTTCCGACTATTTTATTCCGCTGTTTGGCTTAAGTCCCAAATTGGGGCCGATTGCTGAGTGGGGGCTGAACATCAATAAATCAGCGATTGAGGTAAACACCTTTGACTATTCCACCAATGTGGAGCGTATCTACGCAATTGGCGACATCAACACCTATCCTGGGAAACTCAAACTCATTTTGACGGGCTTTCACGAAGCGGCTATGATGTGCCAAAGCGCCTTTAAGTTCGTTTATCCCAACCAACACCTCAGTTTTAAATATACGACGGTCAACGGGGTGAACGCTTTTTAACTACCTTACTGATACAAAAAAATGATACAATTCACCATAGAAGATGGAATAGGAGAGCGTCAGACGCTCGAAATTCCTGAAGGCATCGGCTTAAATTTAATGGAAGTCTTAAAGGCCTCTGAGTACAATATCTTGGCTACCTGTGGTGGCATGGCGCTGTGCGCTACCTGTCACGTCGAAATTTTGGACGGTGGCGACAGCCTGGCTCCCGTCAGCGATGCCGAACTGGACATTTTGGACACCCTGCCTTCGGCCACTTCGTGCAGCCGTTTGGCGTGTCAGTTGCGCGTGGATGAAACCATGGTAGGCACAACTTTCAAGATTCGCGGCGAAGAGCATTAATATTTCCTGCTATCGTCTTACTCCTTCACCACTTCGCGGTGAGGGAGTATTTTTTTTATGGCTATTTTCTAAAACAAATTTGGGTAAGTAGCTCATTATCAAAGTGTAGTGCGTGTTTTGTAAAATACTTCCTAAAATTGTGCACAATGCCTGCTACGTTGGTCACTTTAATCGTATATACGTCTTAACATGTTTTTAACAAGCAGGGTGTGGTGACGTCAAAACCTTCCTGTGTTAAAGGGCCTGTTTTTTTTAATCTTTCCACTCATTATAAACGCTATCCAACAATGAAGGCATTACTAAAAAACCTCGTACCTGTTCTTTTAATGACGATTGGAATGACGATTAACGGCTACTCGGCTAGCTCTGGCTCAGAGAAAACTTCGACGTCAACAATGACTCCCGCGCAAGCGGAGGCAATGATGAAACGTTTGGAAGAAATTAAAGCAATGGAACCCGACAATTTGACCCGCAGCGAGCGCAAAGCCGTGCGGAAGGAAGTGAAGGGAATCAAAAAAGCAATGGCGAGCTACAACGGCGTTTATCTTTCTGTTGGGGCCATTATTATCATTGTTTTGTTGCTGATTTTGATTCTTTAATCCGAACTTTCAGCAGTATCATCCACCAGTTTAAGGTTCCAAAGAAAAGCGTCGCCATGATTAGATGGCGACGCTTTTCTTTGGAAAAAAGGGCAAGTTTAGTTGCATTTTGCCAACTGGTCGGCGTAAGGTTTTGTGTCAATTTTGGCGGCCTTCGCAATCGTCAGGGCTTCCTGAGCTGCCTTTTTGCCTTCGGCCTTTTTCCCAATTTTGACGTAGGCTTTTGACAAATCATTGTACAAGTCGGCTAGCTTATCTTTGGTATGGTTGGTGTTGGAGGTTTTAAATAATTTAGCCCCGTCATTTACCCACAAAATCAGCGAAGGTACGTAAGAGTTTTCGGTGGCTTTTTCGTTGAAAAGACGAACAATGTAGGAGTAATCCAGAAAGTCCATCGTCGCAATTTTACGGTATTCATTGAAGCGGGCAGTGGCGGCTGGGGTATTTTTTTCGCGAAAATGGGCTTCCAACTCCTTCAGCAGCGTGCGCGGAGCAACGACTTTGGCGGGATTGCCGAGTTTAATCATGGCTTCTCGCATGGCCACCACTTCCGACGCCTTGAGGCTGTTGGTACGCGGCCCGTAAAGTGTGTTGTAAATGATGGCTTCGGCGGCGTCTTTGACCGCTTTTGGATTTTCGGAGTTATTGTATTTCTGATATTTGGGTAGGTTGGCAAAAAAATGTTTCGCCAGCGGGTTCTGGAAGTCGTTGATTAACCGTGAAATAATGTAAAAACCGTTGGCGCTTTCCATGTCGGCGGGTTTGGTGAGCAACTTGGCAAAATCGTTACCGATTTGACTTTGGCGCGTTATGTCTTTGGTGGCTTTGGCATATTTGCCGTAATTGACCAGAAACTCCAGTCCCCGTTCGCCTTTGGCGTAGCGGGCGGCGTAGTTGCCCGTGCGTAGCGTAGGGGTGAGTGCCTCGTTGCCGTGTTTAATGACTTCGGTAATAAATTCGGCTCGGTTGGGGCGCTCAGCAGGAGCTGCTTGGTGAATCAATTGGCCGTTGGTATCAAAAAAGAAAAGCAGGGGAAATTCGGGATAAGTAATGCCCTTTTGTAGTTGTAATTCCTTAGAAATGGGCGAATTGGCTTCTATTTTACTACTCACAAAGGCAGGATTGAAAAACTCACCGACCTTTTTTTCCTGCAATACTGGGGCCAGCGCTGCGCAGTGAGGACAACCGTTGAGGTACACTTCTACCATCAACAGCTTGTTTTGCTGACGGGCCAAGTTGACCAATTGCTGAAAATTACCTTCTTCAAATTTGATACCCTGACTCAAAACTGGAAAAAACAAAAGGGAAAAAACAAGGGAAAACAACGTAGATTTCATGAGAATAGAACAAATGATAAAATGGATTCGGGTCAGCATTAGCGGTTTCTGTAAGCACAAAATGTGATGCTTTGCCAACGTGCTGGAAAATTAACGGATTTATATCAAATAACGTACCATTCTGTTTAATTAGAACTGGTGATGGGCGGAGGTAAGCGGTACGCGGTGGCCCCGGCCCTCGGATTTTTTTCCCAAAAAAAGAAAGTATGGATCTGGTGCCTGTCTTTGGTAAATTTCTATCTTTGCCTTACGAGAAATTACTGTCATTACCCCCTGTGACTATTTTTTACCAATTCGTTCGTCAGTTAATTTGACGAACTCTGCCCCGTATCTCATCAAGTTCGTTAATTTTGCGGTTATTCACTGACTCGCGTTGGGGATAGGTACCTACGTTTTGGTTAAACGCAAGGCTTGCCCCTACTAAATATTAAAAAATGTATCATAATCCTGTATTATTGAAGGAGTGTTTGGAAGGTTTGGCAATTCGTCCCGATGGCGTTTATGTAGATGTGACATTTGGCGGGGGAGGGCATTCAAAGGCCATTTTGGCACAGCTCGGAGAAAAAGGTCGTCTGTTTGCTTTTGACCAAGACCCAGACGCCCGGGCCAATGCCGAAGCGATTGATGATAAGCGTCTTACGTTTGTGGATGCTAATTTTCGTCTTCTTCAAAAATACCTACGCTTGTACGGCGTTAAGCAAGTGGATGGAATTTTAGGTGATTTGGGGGTTTCGTCGCACCAGTTTGATACGCCCGAGCGCGGTTTTTCGACGCGCTTTGAAGCCAATTTAGACATGCGCATGAATCCGCGTGGCGGGGTCTCAGCCCGGGATATTGTCAATGGCTATTCGGCCGAAGAATTACACCGTATTTTTGGCATGTATGGTGAGTTACAAAATGCCAAAACGGCCGCGTTAGCGGTGGTTTCAGCCCGTGCCAACGGACCGCTCGAAACCGTGAATGATCTGAAAGCAAGTCTCCAACGGTGCGTGCCGAGAGGGAAAGAGAACAAATATTTTGCGCAAGTATTTCAGGCGTTACGCATTGAAGTAAATGACGAAATGGGTGCATTGCAGGATTTTTTGACGCAATCGGCAGAAGTGCTCAAAGTCAAAGGCCGGTTGGTGGTGATGTCGTATCATTCGCTGGAAGATCGGTTGGTGAAAAATTTTATCGGCAAAGGCAAGTTCTACGGAGAAGTAGAAAAAGATTTGTTTGGCAACGACCTCAAACCCTTGCAGTCAGTTACGCGTAAACCCATTGAAGCATCAGCCGAAGAGATTGTCCAAAACTCGCGTGCGCGCAGCGCAAAACTGCGTATTGCCGAAAAATTGTAATTCATTAAGCAGTAGTTATAAAAACAGTCATCAGCAAAACATTTGACCTATGGCCATCAACGTGTTAAAAGCCCAAAACCAAAAGCGAACCGCGCGCCCCGTTCGTAGCAAGAGCCGAGTATTGAGCTGGCTTGGGCAATGGTTCCACGTTGAAAAGTGGATTGGCGGACGCGAATTTCCCGTCAGGTACCTCGACGGAACCTTGTATTTGCTTTTGTTAGGGCTTATTGTGATTTTTTTTCGCATCAACGCCGAACGACAAATGCGGCAACTGCGCAAAGCAACCGAAGAAGTCAATAACTATCGGGCCGCGTATACTATTCTGAAAGCCAATTATATGAAGATGGGGAAACAGTCAGAATTGGCACCTAAAGTGGCCAAGATGGGCCTATCGGAAAGCCGAAAATCGCCCCAGCGTATTCAGGTGAAAAAGTAATAAATTGAGCCATTGGCATTTTAATACCGTTAATTAACCCTAACCATGAGAGGCAAAACTGGAAATATTCGTGACGATATTTTGCAGCGTTCTTGGGTAGTAGCCATTGGGCTTATTATTCTGGGGGCGTTGGTTATTTACCGTATTTTTTATATTCAACACTACGATCTTTACAAGGGGAAACCCTGGATTGAATACATGTCAAAAACTGTTCGCGTGGATACCATTCCAGCCATGCGCGGCAATATTTACTCCAATGACGGTAGCCTGATGGCGACTTCGTTGCCCTATTTTGAGGTTTCTATCGACCCTACAGTGGCCGACAGCGTGTATTTCTACACCCGGGTCGACTCGTTGGGGACACTTTTGGCCAAGACTTTTGGACAACGCACGGCCGAGAGTTATGTGAAAGAATTACTCTTTGCCCGGCACGAATTTGAGCGGAACGAACGGCGTGGCAACCGCAATATTCGACTCCTGAAACGTAAAGTGACTTACCGAGAGTACAGTATTATTTTGGGGCAAGAATTTAAGGGAAATGTAAAAAAGAAGGACGGCACAACCGAAAAAGCCACCTGGAAAGGCTGGCCGTTTTTCCGCCGTTTTTCGTCGACAGGGCGCAGTCGGGGTGGGAAATTGATGATTACCTACGAGCGTTATAATCCCTTCGGTTCATTGGCGGAGCGTACCATCGGCTACCTCGATAAAAAGACCCGGCGCGGATTGGTTGGACTGGAGGCTAGTTTTGAAAAACGATTGGCAGGGACCCCAGGTGTAGGGTTGTACCGAGTGCTTGACGATCAGACATTTATGCCTAATGAAGACGAAGATGGACTGCAACCGTCCAACGGATACGACTTACACACCACCATCGACGTTAATTTTCAGGACATTGCTGAAACGGCACTTCGCAATACGCTCCGCAGTTATAATGCAGCTTATGGTTGTGTGATTGTGATGGAAGTCCAAACGGGCGAGATTCGGGCCATTGCCAACCTCTCTCGTGATACCGATTCAAGTTACCGCGAAACCTATAATCACGCCCTTGCGGGATTGGGAAACCCCGGCTCTACCTTTAAGTTGGCCTCCATGTTGGCGGCTTTGGAAGAAGGGATGTCGCCCAAACGCATGTACCATACTGGCAATGGAATTGCGACCTACAAGTCGGCAATCATTCGGGATACAAAACGCATAGGACACGGTAGTATCACGGCGCAACAGGTGTTTGAAAAATCCTCAAACGTCGGTGTTCACTTAGTGATGAAAGATTATTTTTACACAAAACCTGATAAATATGTGGGTTATCTGAAGCGCTTTCACCTGCGTGAGCCTACGGGTATTCAGATGAAAGGAGAGCCAGATCCCCGCGTTCGGACGCCATCCGACAAACGCTGGAGCAAGACCTCGCTGACCTATATGAGTTATGGCTATGAGTCAGAGTTGACGCCTTTACAGATGTTATCTTTTTATAATGCTGTTGCCAACGATGGCTACTGGGTGCGCCCGATGCTGGTCAAACAGATAAAACAGGCCGATCAAATTGTGCAGGAAATGGTGCCATTTCGCAGTGAAGTACGCATTGCTTCCGAAAACTCTTTGCGCAATGCCCGAAAAATGTTGGAAGGAGTCGTGGACCACGGAACGGCCACGAACATCAAAAATCCGTTTTACAAAATTGCGGGGAAAACGGGTACTGCTCAAAAACTTGTGAATGGCCGCTACGTGCCGGGGTTGTACAATACATCGTTTATCGGCTATTTTCCCGCCGATGCTCCTCGTTATTCGGTGTTGGTGGTGGTTGACAGCCCGCGTGGATTCAGTATGGAACAACTTTACGCGGGTAGCGTGGCGGCACCGGTATTTAAAGAAGTGGTAGACCGGATTGTGGGGTATGACATAAACATGCACCCACCGATTCCGAAACAACAAAATAAGAACTCCGAAATGTCGCGTCAGCTACGGGCGGGTCATGCCGATGACTTGCGGGTGGTGGCCGAAGAAATGGATATTGAATCGCCAGTGAATGTCAACGGATGGGTAGAAGCCAAAAAAGATAAGGATGGTGTAAAATGGGAAAGCCGCGATGCCGACCCTAATAAATTGCCCAATTTGAAAGGAATGTCGCTCCGCGACGCCCTTTATTTGCTCGAAAACCACGGTTTTAAAGTGGCATACAAGGGGAAAGGAAAAGTGGCAGAATATGAATATAAGGGAGGTGCGTATATTTTGACGTTGCGATAGTTGTACTCCTCATCCATCTTTTTAGTTAAAACAAAACGCCCCTCTCCTTGTCAAGGAGAGGGGCGTTTTTCAATTTATCCCCATTTTGCTTTTTGAATATTATCAATGCTTATCTGGATACTTTCGAGCGGAGGACGCTTGCATACATCTTGCTCTACAAAGTAATGTTTGAGGCCCGCCACGCTTGCTTCCTTGAACAGGCTGGCAAAATCAATGCTGCCGAGGCCCACTTCTGAAAACTCTTTTTCGGGGGTTTTGGCCATGTCTTTGACGTGCCACAACGGAAAACGATTTGGATATTTGGCGAAGTACGCAGCGGCATTTTCGCCTGCTTTTACGACCCAATACAAGTCCATTTCCATGACGACATTGGTGTTTTTGAGCAATAAATCATAAGGCTTTTGGCCATCAATTTTTTGGGTAAATTCAAAATCATGGTTATGATAGCCCATGGTCAGGCCCGATTTAAGGGCGATTTCGCTACTTTTGTTGAGCAAATCAAACAGTTGATTGTAATCCTCGGCTTTGCGCTCGCTGTCCATCAGGTAGGCAAGCACTACGTATTTCTGACCAATAGCGGCTGCATCCTCCACCACTTTTTCCCAATTCTTGGTCAATCCATCGGTCATTCCGGGCGTACGCGCGGTCATATAGTGTCCGCTGACAGCCGTAAGCCCGTTGTCTTTCAGGAGTTGACTGTATTCAGCAGGAGTTTTTTTGAAAAATTTACCTTGCCCGTACCCGAAATTTTCCACCTTTTTGTAGCCGAGCTTGGCCACTTCTGCCAGTATCTTTTCGATACCCTGCTTTTGAATATCCTCGCGGAGGGTGTATAGTTGTAAGCCTACTGCTTTGGCTTGCGGGTTAGCTTCGGCCTGCAATTGCAATAAGGCAAGTGCACCAAGACCTGCGGTGGTTTGGAGAAAGGTTCTGCGTTTCATTGAACTTAAAATTGAAGATAGGTTAATTAGTAATTTAAGGCGCAAATGTAACCGGAAAGGAATTAGTTACCTTCGATTGACTCGAAAAGAATAAACGTCCGTTTGTGTTGCCTAATGCAACGTTCAAATAAAAAAAATAGTGTTGATGCAACATTGAATTTAACTTTTGCATCTTATACCCAAAAACCCCTGAAATTGATATGAGAACAGCCATTTTTTACCGCCTCACCACCCTTCTTTTTGCCAGCGCTTTTTTCTTAGTAGCCTGCTCTTTTTCGGCCGAAAACCGTGAACGTCAAGACGAAGACCGTACTACCCGTACGTTTGACCTCAAAGATTTTGATCGTCTTTCGTTAGGAAGCGCGTTTGAAATTACGGTTACCAAAGGCAACCATTCGGTCAAAGTAGAAGGCCGTAAGCAAGATCTCAACGACTTGGAAGCCGATGTTTCGGCTGGAAAACTCCGCATTCGTTACAAGGATTCATTTGGTTGGAACCGTAACCGAAAACGCATATCGGTCACGATTTCGATGCCCACCGTCAAAGCCCTTGATTTTTCGGGAGCCACGACGTCGCGTGTATCAGGATTCAATGATTTGGGAACGTTGGATTTGGATATTTCGGGGGCTTCTAAATCCGATATTCAGGTGAAGGCCCAAAGAATCGTGATGGATGCTTCGGGCGCTTCCACGATTGTATTGACGGGTTCGGCCAACCGCTTGGAAGGGGAAGTCTCGGGGGCTACCTCCCTGAAAGCCTACGATTTTCCCGTGAAAGAAGCCTTTCTGGATGCTTCGGGAGCTAGTAACGTGCGCGTGAGCGTAAACGGTAAACTCGAAGTGGAAGCCAGTGGCGCGAGTAGTGTACGTTATCGTGGCACTGCTTCGGTACGCTCCAATACCTCTGGTGCCAGCTCCGTCAGAAGCGAATCGTAGATAGATTCTGGAATGATAATTGTCGAATTTTTTTGAAATAAAATAGCCGCATTATGAAAATATACCTTCATAACGCGGCTGTTTTGGTGTAAAGCTTTAGCTTAGCGGTCAATCCAGCGTTTAAACACAGGGGCTTTTTCCCGGCTGATTTCTACTTCTGATACGTGGCTGCTTCGTAGTTTTACGTATAATTTCCCAGAGGCGTCACCCTTATAACTTTCAACTGCATTTTGATTGATAATTTGTCGGCGTCCTGCCCTGAAAAACTCATTTGGGTTGAGGATGTCTTCGATTTCATCCAGTGTGTTTTGTTCGGCAATGTATTTTTGACCGTCATTGGTTACCACAAAGATTACTTGGTCAAGATAAAATAGCGATACATCGGCCAAGTTGATAGGAATAGACGCATTGCGGTGCTGAACAATCAGTTTCTCCTTGTACATTCTCCCGATTTGGGAAGGGTGATTGGCCAGGGTTTGCAGCACTTCGGTCGAAATACTTTGGTTTTTTTGCAGCGCCTTAAATTTACCAAGGGCACGAATAAGATCCTCTTCGTCGATGGGTTTTAAAAGATAATCAATGCCATTGACCTTAAACGCCTTGATGGCGTATTCGTCGTAAGCGGTGGCAAAAATAATCGGACATTTGATGTCGAAATAGTTGAATAAATCGAAACTGATACCATCGGAGAGCTGAATATCCATGAAAAGCAAATCAGGCTCGGCATTTTGCATAAACCACCGTCTGGCGTTTTTTACGCTGTGCAAAACATCAAGCACCTCGGCCTGTGGCGCAATATCTTTCAACATTCGTTGGAGCTGTTCGGCAATGAGGGCTTCGTCTTCTACAATTAGAACTTTCATGGTGTTTGGTTAGGTTAAAGTAATGGCAATACGATGCGAAAGAATTCGGGTGTTTGTTGAATCTCAAGCGCGGTTTCTGAAAAATAAGCGTATAAATTCCGCAAGCTGCTTAAGCCTTGTCGATTTTGAACTTCTAATGTACGTTTGATTTGGAGGTTGTTTTCGATGATAAGTCGTTGATTTTCAATTTTTATCGTAACCAGCAACGGCGAGTCGGGGTCGGTTAGGTTGTGCCGGGTGGCGTTTTCAATCAGAATCTGCAACGTGGTCGGAACAATCTGAAACGAATAATAGGTTTCGGGTACTGTAAGGCATACTTCCAGCCCTTTCCCAAAGCGGGTTTGGAGCAAATCTGCGTAATCTTTAATAAAACACAACTCTTCACCCAGCGTGACCAGTTTGGTGTGTCGGGTGGTCAGAACGTAGCGATAGACGCGCGTCAATTGACTTAAAAATTTGACCGCCAGCCGTTGGTCGCTGTAAATCAGACTTTCAAGGGTGGCCAGACTGTTAAACAAAAAATGTGGATTGAGCTGACTGACTAAATTTTGGTATTTAACTTCCGAATGGTCACTATCATACGCGCTTTTTTCGCCCGCTTCTTGGGCGGGTATTTCGGTTGGTGTAGATTCTATTTTAGGCGTTGGTTTCATTCATCAGGCCGTTTGTTGGTGGGCGGCTTCAATCATTGCGGCCGACATCACGCTGTATACATCAATCCACGCTTGTTGTATTTCGGGGGTAAAATCACTTTTTAGTACCTTTTCCAATGTCCACAACAACGCCTCTCCAATGTATTGATAATGCTGTACTTTGGCGCCGTACTTCACGTGTTTCTGTCCTAAATCTTGCAACAGTGGCAGTAGTTCATCCATATTATCCAGAGAACATACCGTAAAGCTAATCACCTGAAACAGTTTGATTCCTTGGGTTTTAAGCTCACTTTTGAAAAGATGCTTTACCTCAGGGACTAGTTCAAAAAAACGTGTATAAAACACTTGAGCGGCATACTCTGATTTCGGAACAATACGGGCAAAACTGGTTTGTACCAGCTTTTTTTGTTGATCATTCATGGTTTATGTGTGGGTTGGTTGTATAAAATTAGATGGTTTAAACAGCATAACTAAAAAAAACAGCCTAAGACGTCGGTTTGGATGGCTAATCCTGCAAAAGCTAAAACCGAGGCGTTAATCCAGTAATGGAACATAGACGGTAAAACGGTCGACGGTTTCTTTTACTTGCATGGGTCGGTCGGTTAGGTAACTATACAAAGCCCGAAAATCGCCCAATCCTTTTTTATTGGAAGTGGTTACGGTTCCGCGCTTTTGTAGGTTATTTTCAAAAATAAGGTAATTGTCTTCTTCCCTGATTTTTACCCAAAGGGGTGATTCCAAGCTGGTTGTGTTGTGTTTGATGGCGTTTTCAATTAAATTTTGAAAGGTAACGGGGACCACTTTTTTGTGCGCCAAATCGTCGGGGATGTCTATTTCAACGCATAGCCCCGTGCCGTATCGCATGTGCAACAGGCTTATAAAGTCACGGGCAAAGCGTAATTCTTGTTCTAGCATCACCACTTCGTGGTCGTCGTTTTCAATCAGATACCGGTATACTTTTGTCAATTGACGGAGGTATTTGGAGGCTAGTTTATGGTCTTTGTAGATGAGACTGTCCAAAACCGCCAAGCTGTTAAACAAAAAGTGGGGATTGAGTTGGTTGATAAGTCCTTGATAACGAGCTAGTACTTTCTCACGCTCAAGCATGATGGCTTTGCGCTCGGTTTCAACTTGTTGCTTTTGGACAATTTCAAACTTTTGGCGAAAATCCAGTTTTTCGGTCAACTCCTGATTGAGTTGATTTTGAAGCATTTGTTGTTCTTCCAACAATTTTACCTGCGTGGCGTGTTCGCGTTGGATGATTTTTACGCGGGACCGATAAATGTAAACGCCGATGGCTACGACCAGCATGACCATTAACGTTTGAAACCACCATGTTTGCCAAAATGGTGGATTGATTACGATGCGTAGGGTGTACGGAGCTGGGTTCCAGACTCCGTCGTTGTTGGCGGCTTTTACGTGCAACGTATACTCCCCGGGTGGTACGTTGAGGTAGCTAATGTTTGCTTGGGTCGTAGGAGCTCGCCAACCGTTGTCATTTTTGACGCCTTCGAGCCAGAATGAAAACAGATTGTTTTCCGAATGGTCATAGCTTAGGGCGGCCGCTTCGATGCTAAGGTCGTTTTCATCGTACGCCAACGTAATCGGAAGGTTGTTTTGGGGAATGTGCGTAGGAAGAACTTCCTGACCATGCACCCTTAACGACGTCACGACTACGGGCGGAACAAACGTGTTGGTTTTGACGCGGTCGGGATGAAACCGCACCAATCCGTACAGTCCCCCAAAATACAAATTACCCAATTGGTCTTTGGCCACCGATTTGGTCTCGATAGAAAGCACCTCAAGGTTGTCGGCGCGGCCAAAGGATACAAACCGTTTTTGTTGCTCGTCGTACCGCGTTAATCCATTAGCGGTTCCCATCCATAGCGTGTTTCGGACCCGTATCAGGGCCGAAACATAATTGTTAGCAATGCCATGACGGGTAAAATAATTGGTAAACGATTGAGTTTTAGGGTCAAGGCAGGCCAGTCCATTATCAGTTCCCATCCATATATTGCCCTTTGAGTCTTCCGAAAAAGACATTACGCCGTTGTCAGGCAGGCTTTTGGGGTTGTCTTCTTGGTATCGATAAGTGGTTACTTTTGATAAATCGGGACTAATGCAAAGCACCTCGTCAACGCCGCAGCCAACCCACAGATTTTGTTTGCTGTCGGTGTATAGGCTATTGTAGCGATTCAGAGGCAAACGCCGAATGCGCTCATCGTTAAAGCGATTGGCAAAAGTTTTGGTCTTGGGGTCAAATATATTCAGCCCCTCGTCGGTGCCGATAAACACACTTCCATCTGATGTAGGATGTAAATCGAACACAAGCCTGCCTGCGACAAAATGACGCCCAGGAACGATAGGTGGTGGGGAGGGCATTGCTTCATTGGGGAGATGGTCATAAATCGTAAATTTTCCCGTGGTAGGGTCCAAATGCTGAAAGTGTTGGGTGGCTATATATACCTTGTCTTCGGGGTCAACGTAGATAGAGTTGACACCGTTGTCAGAAAGACTGTTTTTGTTTTTAGGATCGTGGCGATAGGCCTTGTACGTATTGGTAGTTTGGTTGACCCACACCACGCCGTTGTCGGTTCCCAACCAAAGGTTGTCCTTACTGTCGACCGCAATCCGGTTAATGGCCCCGCCGTTGGCCGTGGTAGGCTGATAATTGGCTTCTTTTAGGGGAGAAGTAAATGACTGACTAGCAGGGTTAAACCGACTGATGCCTTTATAAGCAGTACTAAACCAAAGTACGCCCGAACGGTCCTGGAATGCGGTTCGTACATAGTTGGAACTCAGACTATTGGGTACGTTGATTTGACTTTGGTAATTAATAAACTTTCGTTGGTTTTCGTGATAACAAAAAATCCCTTGTCCTTGGGTACATATCCAGAGTTTACCATCTTTGGAGTAAAACACCGAGCTAATTTCTCGGGGTTCGGCCAGTGGAATGTCCATTTTTATGAAATGTTCGGTGGCAAGGCTCAACATCGACAACGTACCATTGCGGGTGCCAACAATGATATTTCCCGTTTTGGGGTGCTTTGCCAAAGCCGTCACGGAGTTGTCGGGAATGGTGCCCAATTCATCGCTTTTGCAAAAAACCTGAAAAGAATTCTCTTCAATATTGTAGCGATACAGCCCCAAGTCGGTGCCAATCCAAACCGTGGGGCCATCAATCAGCAACGAGCGAACAGAATAAACGAGCGGCTTTGAGGAGGGGTCGGTAGGAAGCTTAATTAATTCTGATTGCTTGGTTTTGGGGTCAAAAAGAATCAGTCCGTTGGCGCTACCGAGCCAGAGTTTACCCCGGAAGTCTTCGCCGATACAGCGAATATAATCGGAGCGCTCACCGTATTTGGTAAAATGAAATCGCTCAAATTGCTGCGTTTTAAAGTCCATTCGGTTAAATCCATGCTGCGTTCCTACCCAAAGGGTGCCATTTTTGGATAACAAAACGGAACGAACAATAATATCCGAAAGCGAATGGGGGTTTTGGCGGTCGTGGTCAAAGACTTTGCATCGAATACCGTCGTAGCGTGCTAGTCCAGCCAACGTACCAATCCAGATAAAACCCGACGTATCTTGGGCAATACCAGTGCAATAATGAATAGGAAGCCCCTGCTCAGGACTCAGGTGCTGAAAAGAGATTTCGGAAGATTGCCCAAGCACCAGAACCTGTGTCCAACAGCTCAAAAGTAGACTAAAAAAAAGGGATGAGCCTGTCCGCATTTGTTGTGGCTGAAAAAAGTTAAGTAAGACGTAAAAGTGCAAAAAAAATGGCCTTCTTTTACTTCATTAAACGGATTTGACAAGCTGAATCGATACAATTGGTATTCGATGAAAGTAGAAAGAAGGGATTGAAACGAAAAATAAAACTGACCAAAGCGTTGGTTTTTGGGGGTAAAACGGGGCAAAATCAGCATTGAGCCGTACGATAAAGGTGTTGAACCGTGGTGATTTTGCCGTTGAATAAATTGCTTTTTCAGTACAAAAATTAGTTTTTAGTTTTGTTCGAAACAGCGCTGATAACCAGTGTATTGTTTGTTAAATTTATACGCAGATGAAGAATAGTTTTTTCGGTATTTTCTTTGCCATATTTGCGGCCGTAGGGACGCTCTTCGGTGCTATTGGCTTTCTTACTTGGAGCGCCGATCAGAAAATCAAACAAAACGGTATCAAAACCACCGGAACGGTTGTATCGTTCAGCAGTTCGTCAAAAGGAGGGCGAGCGCCTGTTATCTCTTTCATGACGCAATCGGGAGAGAGCCGCACTTACTATTCTTCTACGTATTCAAGTCCGCCGTCTTACGACGAAGGGGAAAACGTAACCCTGTGGTATTTGCCCAATGACCCCGATGAAGTGGTTCTTTCGGGGCTTGATTCGTGGCTTTTGCCGGGTATTTTTGGCGGAATCGGGCTTATTTTTGGGGCAATAGGTTACGGCGGATTTATCTGGCGCTGGCGTCGCAAACGCCTAAACGATTGGTTGCGCCTTAATGGTCAAATTATCATGGCCGACGTAGTGGATGTCCGGTACAATACATCCCTTTCGGTAGGTGGAAAACATCCCTGGATGATTATTGCTCAATATTTTGAACCACAGTCCCAAAAAGTTTATAGCTACGAAAGCGATAACATTTGGTTCAATCCTGCGCCTTTTATGTCGCCTGGGCAAAAAGTGACGGTGCGTGTTTCTCCAAAAGATTATGGCGTGTACGAGGTAGATACTTCTTTTTTGCCAAAACAAGGAAATTAATTTTAAGAAATGAACTAGGTCGTTGTTGACGGGCGCGGAGAGGCTTCTCCGCGTTTTTTTGTAGTTTTGAGTCTCATTTATCAAAAGGATAACCTTATATTCAATGGAACAATTAGACTGCCTCAATCAAGTTGCTGAGTTTCACCGCACTTTCAAACACCCTATTTTAGATACACCCCAAATTCCGTCCCAAGACCGCTGCAACCTGCGTGTGGCCTTGATTGCTGAAGAACTGAAAGAGCTAGAAGTGGCGATTTTGGAGAAAGACATCGTGGGTGTGGCCGATGCCTTGGCCGATATTCAGTACGTTTTGTCGGGGGCGGTGTTGGAGTTTGGATTGGGGAGCAAGTTCAAAGCCCTGTTTGATGAAGTACAACGCTCAAACATGAGCAAAGCTTGCAATACCATCGAAGAAGCAGAAGCTACCGTTAAGCATTTTGAGGCTAAAGGCACGGAATGTTATTATAAAGAAGACAGCGGAAAATACCTCGTGTACCGAACCGCCGATAACAAGACTTTGAAGTCCATTTTTTATTCTCCCGCCGATTTAGAAAGCATTGTGGAGGCTTAATTATTGGAGTTGCTGTTTTGAAATGTCTTTTAAAAGTAAGAGACTTCCTGCTCCCATGAGTGCAAGGCCAACGGCCCCCATGATATAGTGCAGTTGATAAACCGTTTGGACCATCAACACCTGAATGAGAATCCAGCCGCTCAGAATTACCCCTTGCAAAATGATGAAATGGGCATAGCGCCTGTGGTGAGTAAATGTGAGGATACACACAACACAGCTCAAAACGCCATTGGCGAGGAAAAGCACAATGCCTGGAATGAGGTAATCTTTGAACGGAGCGTGTTGGAGGTAGCTTAAAGGAAGTTGCAATTTGTCGCCCGTGGGGTCAAGAATCAACAGGCCACCGCCATAGAGCGCACCGATGCCATTGAACAGGAGTAGAAAAATAGCCGTAAATCTGAGTGCTTTTATCATGGCAATAAAGGGGTTTTGTAAACAGTAATTCAAAGATTGCCGCTAGAAAATCATTATAGAATGACCTTCTACGAAGAGTGAGGTGATATTTGTCAGCTAAAAAAACTGAACAGCGGACGAGTTACCCGTGGTATGTTTTATAACTCAAAAAACAATTTCTATGACGCCCATTGATAACCGTGAAGTGTGGCTGAGGGGGCCGCTTCCTGAAATTCCTGCTTTGCTACAACCAGTAGCCCATGCGCTATTGCAGGCTCGTGAAGAAGTGCAGGCGTTGGCGAAAGATTTTCCCGAAAATAAACTCTGGGAACGCCCCGTAGGAGTCGCTTCGGTTGGGTTTCACTTGCAACACCTGACGGGGGTCCTCGACCGGCTTTTTACCTACGCTCGGGCTGAACCCTTGAATGCGGCGCAGTTGCAATGGCTCGCCAACGAAGGTAAACCGCAGGAAAATGCGGAAACGTTTGATGCGTTGTTGCAATTATTCAGTCAACAGATAGAGCGGGCATTGGCCCAAATTCAACGTACAAACCCTGAGACGCTCACCGATATTCGAGGAGTAGGGCGCTCCCAAATCCCCTCGACTGTATTGGGATTGCTTTTTCACGCGGCAGAGCATACCCAGCGGCATGTGGGGCAACTGCTGGTAACAGTGGCGGTAGTACGCGCAGGGTCTGCATAAAAGTGTGGACTTTTTTCTACACTTTGTTGAAAGATAGGCGTGTTTTCGGCAATAAATAGGGAATATTCCCCAAAATAGGGCTGGTCATAGCATTTTAAGGAATAGGGTAGTTTAATAACTATTCTAACTTCAAAACGACCTTACTACTATGATACGCTGGACTGTAATTTTGTTAGTTGTAGCCCTCATTGCGGCTGTTTTAGGATTTGGCGGTATTGCAGCAAGTGCTGCTGGCTTGGCCAAAATAGTATTCTACATTGCGATTGTGTTGTTTTTATTGAGTTTAATCGCAGGACGAAACAAGATATAACGAAAATAAACACCCATTAATGCATCAAAGGCCAGAAACGAATCGTTTTTGGCCTCTTTTTTTGCTACATCGGCCGCCTATTTCAATTCCATGTGCAAAATCGGGTAGGGCTTACCCAAACCATCAAGTTCCGAGCGGCTCACAACCACAAAACCCATGTGTTCATAAAATCCTAATGCTTGCGGATTTTGCTCATTTACATCCACTTTTCGTACGTTTAAGTGATGGATGGCATGATAAATAAATTGACTTCCAATGCCTTTGCCGCGCGCGTCGGGATGAATAAAAAGCATTTCAAGGCTATCGCCGTGGACGCCCATAAAGCCCAGAATCCGTCCCGTTGTGTCTTTGGTGCAGACCAAATCGACGGCTTTCAGGTACTCATTCAGAATCAAGGGTTTAAAATAAAGAATATCGTCCTCGGATAGGAAGTGATGAGTTGCCCGCACCGATGCCTCCCAAACCTCGGTAACTTCAGGATAATCGGACGGAAAAACGGGCTCAAGGAGCATTTGGTTTTTAGGGTTGTTCATGGGCGTTTTTGAGAGAAGTGAAATCAATTGCAAAATGGGGTACGTTTGGTTTTTTACAAAACGATTTGTTAAAAAACAGCAATGTTCATTTACTTTTGCGTTTCATCAACTCATCGTATTCCTTTTCTAACTGCTCCATTCCAAATGATTCGTTACATTCTACCGACGCTTTTATTGATTTCTTCCGCTTTGTGGGCGCAATTAACCGCTCCCCCGTTAAAAATCAGTTGGGAAATCATTGAAAACAACCACCAAGGGAAATCGGCTTCGCTTACCGCTTTTACTATTACCAATACGGGTAAAAAACCGCTTCCTAAAAACGGCTGGACGATGTATTTCAATTTTGTACGCAAAGTGGATACGACGCTATCTACCGACTTGAAAGTGCGGCACATCAACGGAGATTTGTTTCAATTGGTGCCCACCGCCAGTTTTCAGGGACTTAAACCGGGTGCTTCGGTGCAGGTCAATTTTATCTCGGAAGCATGGGTGGTCAATTTTACTGATGGCCCAGCGGGCCTGTATTGGGTGTGGGACCAACAACCCGAAAAAGGCTATTCGCTGACGGATTATACCATCAAACCTTCTACCCAACCGCGTCAATACCAACGTTTTGCGGGAGATAAATTTGGTCTCATTACGCCCGCTACGACCTTTGCCCAAAATAAATCCATTCAGGATATTCCCGAAAAAGAAATCCCTAAAATACTCCCAACTCCCCAACACTACCGCGAAACGGGAACTTCCTTGGTAATTACGCCCGAAACTAAGCTGTTTGCTCCCGCTGATTTCAAAGAAGAGGCCTCTTTTCTGGCTGGACAGTTGAGCGCAATGCTTGGGAAATCCGTGACTTCAACGACACAAAAGGCGGAAGCCGCCATTGTTTTTCGGGTAGATAGCAGCCTCGCAAAAGAAGCATATCGGTTGATTGTCAATGAAAAAGGGGCTGAGATTGCCGCTGCCGACCGGGCGGGGGCTTTTTACGGGATGCAGTCATTAATGGCCTTGCTACCTCCCACTTCGTGGGGAAAAACGCAGGCGAACTTAACCGTAGTAGGTGCTGAAGTAAACGACCAACCGCGTTTTGGGCATCGGGCTATTATGTTGGATATTGCCCGTAATTTTCATTCTAAAAAGCAGCTTTTAAAACTCCTCGACCTGATGGGTTTTTATAAACTCAACGTGCTGCATCTGCATTTTTCGGACGATGAAGGCTGGCGTTTGGAAATGCCTTCTCTGCCCGAATTGACGCAGGTAGGGGCTATGCGCGGGCACTCCAACACCCCGCTAAAAAACCTTCAACCTGCCTATGGCTCGGGTCCTGACCTAACCGCCAACGCGGGCACTGGCTACTACAGTAGATTGGAATTTGTGGATATTTTACGCTACGCTACGGCGCGTCATATCAAAGTTATTCCTGAAATAGAAGCACCAGGCCACGCCCGGGCGGCCATCAAGGCGATGGAAGCGCGGTACGTGAGCAAGCTTGCGGAAGGCCGCAAAGTAGAAGCTGAAAAATACCTCTTGCACGACCCCGCCGACCGCTCGGTGTACCGCTCAGTACAGATGTACAACGACAATGTCATCAACGTGGCGTTGCCTTCGGCCTATCGTTTTTTGGAAACCGTTACCGATGATATTTTGGCGATGTATCGCGAAGCAGGCGCGCCGCTCGAAACCATTCACTACGGTGGTGACGAAGTCCCGACGGGCGTTTGGACTAACTCTCCGGCGGTCGAAAAGCTCCGCCAACAAAATCCAGAACTGAAAACCACCGACGACCTTTGGTATTATTTCTACGGAAAAATCAACGATTTGGTCCAGAAACGAGGCTTGTTTTTGTATGGTTGGGAAGAAATTGCGATGCGAAAAACCATGCTTGATGGCAAACCTCACATTATTCCCAATCCTGATTTTGTGGGTCAAGATATGCAGGTAGATGTGTGGAACAACGTACTGGGCTGGGGCGCTGAAGACTTGGCGTATCGACTTGCCAATGCAGGCTACAAAGTGGTGCTGTCGTGCGTGACGCATTTGTATTTCGACATGTCGTACTACAAATCTTTTGACGAGCCGGGTTACTATTGGGGCGCGTATACCGACGTTGACAAACCGTTTTCGTTTATTCCTTACGATTATTTCAAAAACTCCAAAGAAGACCGTCTGGGCAATCCCCTCGACCGTTCTATTTTCAACGGAAAAGAGCGACTTACTGATTATGGAAAGCAAAATATTGTGGGTATTCAGGGACTTCTTTGGAGTGAAACGGTTAATTCGCCCGAACGAGTGGATTACATGATGTTGCCAAAACTCATGGGAATGGCCGAACGGGCGTGGGCGCAGTCGCCCACTTGGGCGGAAACAAATGATGAAAAAGCCTACCAAAAAGCGTGGTCGGTGTTTGCCAACCAATTAGGTAAACGTGAGCTGCCGCGTTTGGATGCCTTTGCAGGAGGGTTTGCCTATCGTGTGCCAACGGCGGGCGCTTTAGTGGAAGGAAACCAAGTGCAGGCCAACGTTCAATTGCCTGGATTGACCATCCGATACACCACCGATGGCACAGAGCCTACGGTCAACAGCGCGGTGTATTCGCAGCCTATTTCGGTCAGTAAAGGCATGAAATTTAGGGTGTTCAACAGTGCTGGTCGGGGTGGTAGAACGGTTGTAGTAAATCCATAATACTCTGATTTATAATTGTATGGATGCGACTTTTCAGTAGAGCCGTTAAATTCAATACTTTTGTCTATACACTAATCAACAACTTCGCAATGAAATTAACCACGTTTAATTTTTTTTTATTGCTCTGTTTTTCTGCCGCTTTTACAATAACAGTAAAGGCGCAGGAGAAACCAAAATTGTATAACCCCGAAGCTGACGCACAGGCTGATGTACAATCGGCAGTTAAAAAAGCGCAGGCCGAAGGCAAGCACGTTTTCCTGCAAATTGGCGGAAATTGGTGCTCATGGTGCTTGAAATTCAATAAGCTCAGCACCACCGACGTGCAAATTGACTCTTTGTTTAAAGCATCGTACATAGTAACCCATGTCAATTACAGCAAAGAGAATATGAACTTAGCGTTTCTCGAAAAGCTCCACTATCCGCAGCGTTTTGGTTTCCCAGTGTTTGTTATTCTCAACGATAAAGGCGAAAGGATTCATACTCAAAACTCTGCCTATCTCGAAAAAGGAGATGGTTACGATAAAGCTAAAATCATGGAATTTTTGGGTGCATGGAATAAAAATGCATTGGATCCTAAGCAGTACAAAAGAGCTGGAAATTGAATATTGAGTCGTTTACTTGCAAAGCACTTTTCTGATAAATTACTTGAGAAAGCCGCACAAGAGAAGTATAAACCTTAAAATTTGATGGAAAGTTTTCACCAACTGACTAACCCTTATTCCACCATTTCACCCCCAAATACAGCGGATAACTTAGTACTAGAAAGCCGAGTGCATAGACGCTACTGCCGGGGTCTTGAAAACCCGCGCCAATCAAAAATGCCAACGAGGCAATTAATACAATCCACGGAATGAGGGGATAGCCGGGCACTTTCCAAGGGCGTGGAATGTCGGGTTCAGTTTTGCGGAGGTACAACAACGACGCAAAGCCCGAAGTATAGCCAATGACGAAGAAAAACGTAGCGATGTCGGAGAGTTTACCGCTGGCTTCCTTTCCACTGACGATAAACAAAACTGCCATCGCAACCGACAACGGCATAGCAATGCTGGGCGTGCCGCCCGCATTGACGCGGGTGGCTTGCGAAATAAACAACCCATCGCGGCCCATTGAATAGAGCACGCGGGGGTTAAACATCACCTGCGCGTTGACAATCCCTAGAATTGAAATCATCAGAAAGAACGTTACAATTTTGCCCGATTGCTCGCCGAAAATCAACGTAATGGCATCAGCGGCGGCAAGTTTGGATTGTTGCAGTACGGGCATGGGCAAAATGTACAGAATGGCGGCGTTGACCAGCAAATAAATGGCTACAATAAGCGCTAGTCCGCCGAGCATGGACTTGGGAAGGTTGCGGGACGGGTCAGCATCTTCTTCGGCAAAATAGGCGGCGGTGTGCCAGCCGTCGTAGGTATAAAAAATGGCCTGTAATGCAAAGATAATGGCCCCAATCATGGAACCTTTTTGCACCGCATCTGCGGTCGTTTCTACTACTTGCGTGGGCGTAACGGCGTCGCCGTACACAAAACAAATCACGACAAATGCAAAAAGGCCCACCGCTTTGGCCACGCTCATAATTTCTTGGGCGCGGCTGGCAGTGCGTAGGCCAATCCAATGGAGCAACCCAAGGGCCAACAAAATACCCACCGCCATGAAAGATTCATAGCCAGCCGTTTGGGGCAAAAGCAGCGCGATGTATTCGCTCATGGTAAAGGCCCCGAAGGCCGTAGCGGAAGACGTGCCCAGCCAACTGTTGAAGCCTACGACAAAACCCGCATAGCCGCCAAAGGCCCGTTTGGCATAAACGTACCAAGCGCCTGCTTTGGGGAAAGTAACTCCTAACTCAATGGTACACAGTACCCCAAGTAGTGCGTAGATACTCACCAGTACCCATACACCCATAATAAGCCACGGATCGCCGAGGGCATTGGCGATGGGGCCAGGTTTGCGCAAAATACCCGTGCCGATGGTGCCACCGATGGTGACGGCGATGCCGAAACCTACGCCGAGGATTTTAAGTAATTGATTGTTTTTAGGTTGTGGGTCAACAGATTGCATGTAAGTTAGGTTGGTTACAAAAGCACCTTTTTTGGCAGTGAGACTCCCAGCAGAGGCGGAGATTGGGCGGCGGCTGCTAAATTGGTTAAAAAAAGCCAATCAGCATAACTTTCGGTATGATTTGACTTGTTAAAAAAACAGCAAGTGGTGGTATTTTGGGGCAAATTCAACCTAATTTGCCCCTAGTATTTTTCGATTCGAAGGTCTAATTTTTGAGAAGCGTATGAAAATATGCGCTATTTTTCTTTTTATTTGCCAAAATCAGTTTCCGAGTCGGTAGTTGAGTCTGGCACACTGTTTTTATCATTATTCTTGCCAGTAAAGGGTTTTATCCCTTTTCAATTCCCAATTTTTGTTAAATCCTCAAAACCTACGACTAAATGAAAGCTCTCTCAACGTTTTTTTATCAGTTTTCTAATTGGAAAACCTTGGTCTTACTGTTGGTACTATACATTGCATTTCCAGCTTATTTTCTGAAAAATGCCGAAATACGTATGAATACCCTATCGGGTAAAACCTTGGGACCCATTGATTTGACAATAGGATTTACGCCTTCCCGCACCTTGCAAATGGTTGAAGAATATGGAGAGGCCGCGCGCGCTTTTTATGCAACGATTGAAATGACCACCGATGTGGTTTATCCCATTGTGTATTCCTGCTTGTTTGCGGTGATTTTGTCTTTGTTGTATTATCGTAAGTCTTATGCCCCTTTTGCCTACGTGAACCTGTTTCCTTTTGTTTCTTTAGTATTTGATTATTTAGAAAATATCACCATCATTACAATGCTCAAAAGTTACCCTGAGCAGTCGATGACCGTGGCAAGTTTTTGCGAAATTTTCAAAATGCTCAAATGGTTTTCGTTTGTCGTCACGGTACTGCTGATTATTTACGGATTCTTAAAATCCTTGAAAATGCCCAAAGACCTTAAGGCATAACTACTGCTAAATCTTGTATTGAATCATGACCTCCTCACTTTCGCCCCTTGAAATTTACGAACATTTAGAAAGGGTAGTTAAAGGCTATCAGGAAGCCCTTGACCGCTATTCTGACGAACAATTTACCCATAAATCGGCCGAAGATGTCTGGTCGTTGGGGCAGATGTACGAGCATTTAGTGCTTACCTCTAATTTTTTCTTTTTGGCCAATACCCTGAGGTGCCTGGAGCAGCGCAAAGGTCAATGGGGCGGAGAGAAAAACAAATACGGAGATAATATCTTTAAATACAACAGTTTTCCGCCCGTTAAAATCAAAATTCCTGAGGCGGTGAGAGGTCCCGAACCAGTGGCAAAAACGCGTGCTGCCTATGGACCGTTGTTGGAAAAAGTGCTACTCGATGCTCAAAAGTTAATTGAAGTCGTTGGACAGGATGCGGGAGAATATAAATGTATCCACCCTATTTTTGGATGGCTCAACGCCCGCGAGTGGTATCATAACATGGAGATGCATTTTAAGCATCACCTGCGGCAACAGGCCGAATTGGAGGGAATCTTGAAAGGGTAGGTAAATCGAGCGGATTTTATTTTTTTGCTTCTTTTAAATACTTCACCATCAATTCACCCGTTTTTTTGGAAGCGCCTTTTTCTCCCAAAAGTGCTTTTACGTGTCGATAATCCTGAAGTTGGGCTTCGCGGCGCGTGCCGTTGGGCAATACCGCCCGCAGTTCTTCCGTCAGATGTTGGGACGTCAGATCGTTCTGAATCAGTTCTTTTACGGCTTCTTTTTCGGCCACGAGATTGACCAATGAAATGTAGGGGACACGAATCAAATTCTTGGCAATCAAATAACTGAGCGACCCCGTTTTGTAGCAAACTACCTGCGGAACTTCAAAAAGAGCGGTTTCGAGCGTAGCCGTGCCCGAAGTGACCAGCGCCGCCGTGGCCACCGAAAGCAAATTGTAAGCGTGGTCCGTTACGCGTTTAATGCCTTCTTTTTCGAAGGGTTCATAAAGTTCATTCGGTAAATTGCTGACGCCAGCAATCACGTATTGATACTCAGGAAACTGAGGCTTGGTAGAAGTCATGAGCGTTAGCATTTGCTCCACTTCCTGCCGACGGCTACCGGGCAATAACGCAATGACGGGTTTTTGAGGGTTGAGGTTATTTTCGACCAAGAAATTCGGATTAGGGGTAAAATCGGCAATGGCATCAAATAGTGGATTGCCGACATAGTCTACCTCGTAGTCAAAGCGTTTGAAGAAGGCTTTCTCAAACGGAAAGATGACAAACAGTTTGTCAACATCTCGTTTGAGTTTCAAGGCGCGGTTTTGGTTCCACGCCCATACTTTGGGGGAAATGTAGTAGAACGTCTGGAAGCCATTTTCATGGGCAAAACGCGCCATCCGCATGTTGAAACCTGCATAATCAATTAATATCAGCACGTCGGGTTGGTAGGAGAGGAGGTCGGCTTTGCATGCTTTCAAAAATCCTGAAATGGTCCCTAAGTTCTTGGCAACTTCCCAAAAACCCATAAACGCCATTTCGGAGTAGTGCCTCACCAGCGTTGCGCCAGCGGCCTGCATCATATCACCGCCCCAAGCCCGAAACTCGGCTTCGGGGTCGTGTTGTTTGATGGCTTTGATAAGATTACTCCCGTGTAAGTCGCCCGAGCGCTCGCCTGCAATGAGATAGTATTTCATGGGCGTTTCAGGAGTTGAGCGTGAAGGGAATCGACCCGAAGCACGTTGGAGGTATACTGAAGTTTATTGCCTTCTTTGGTGGAGTACAAAATGCCGATTTGATAATCGCCTGGTCGAAAGTTCTCGTTGTACAGTGTTACTTTAAAACCAGGCCGATAGAGTTCTCCACGGGCCAAAAACTGCTTTTTTCCCGCCTGACTCGGCCAAGTGGGAAGCAAGTAAGTGGTATTTTGACGAGATTTTAGGACAACGAAAACCCCATTTCCTTTCCCCAATCCGGGTTGAGGACAATCATTGTTTTCAAGCGTAAATTGCCAAACTGTTTGTGGATGTCCAAAAAAGTCAACGGGTTTAGAAGTGTTGTTCAATGTCAGTTGTAATGGTTGGAGGGCAGCAGTATCCAATGGTTGGGCGAGGGAGGGCTCCGCCGCCGCCAAAGGCGAATCAACAAAGCGATAAATGCCTTTTTTGTAAGCGGACTGTGTAAAAAAGTCAGCTAACTCGCTCCTAAAATGCGTGATGAGTTTGTGATGTTGTCGCCAGTTATAATGATCGGCCACGAGACTGCGGCGGCGTACGTCAACGTCGATTTGGTATTGATACACACTTGCCACCGCAAAGGTCAGACCAAAAGCGGCGGCCACGCCCGAAATCCACACCCGCGAAACGGGTTTCCAGACCAAGAGCATCACGTAAACGAGCGTCAGCAGGTGTAGAGGATATAGGCTATAACGACTAGTGAAGACAGAATATACATCCCGCCCTCCCCGCGAAACGGCAATAATACCGATGGTCAACACTGAAAACACAAAGACTCCCACCCAAAAATAGGGTTTATTTTTGACAGGTTTTGGGGGCGAAAAAAAGGTGTTGAGCGTCAGCCAAATAACCAGTGAGAGTAAGGTTATCAGGCCAATACCAAATGCACCCCAAAGCAAAAAGTCTTGATTTGCACCTTTAAATGCCGCCAACCATCCTCCCGACAGGGCCGCAAAACTGACGATGAGGTTTTGAATAAACTCACCCGAAATCGTCACTTTGGTTGCTTGTCCTACGCTGTAATTAAGAAAATACGCCAACAGCGCTGCGACCATGCCGATGCTCCACCACAGACTTTTAGTGCGTTCTTTGGCCAAAAGCAGCATCGTAAGGCCCGCTGGAAAAACCAGAAACCCGTTTCCGTTGGTAAACGTGGCGGCAAAAGCCAAAATAAACGCAAAAAGGGTCGGAATTGCCGCAGGATGGTAAGCCAAGAGATAAAAAGTGGCAAAAACCAATAAATTCAACGTAGTATGCTGCATACCGTTGATGCCCCATAAGGTTACATCAAACACAAAAGGAGTAAGATACCAGAGCAATACTGGAATAAAGTACCCCGCCACAAATCCTCTTTTTATAAAACTAATAAACCAAAAGCCCAAGATTCCCATTAAGCTTCCATTGACAATCCAGATGAGGGTTCGGTAGTCAATGTATCCCTTAAGGGCATAGACACAGAGCGCTATCGAGCGGGGCACAAGTATCCGATGGTCGTTTTCGGGCTCTAGCAAAAGCTGTATTTTTTGCCAAAGAGAAAAATCATTGGTCAACAGCATGTATTTGACCCTGACCAAGTCATAATCATCCGTGATAGGAATATTGACTGCGTAAAGATTTATATAATATAGGTAAACCCCTACGATGACCAATGCGGCCGTCAGGAACGAAATAGGAAGGATGGACTTGTTCAAAATGGATGGCTTAAATTGGCAAAAAGCGTGATTGACAATACGTTATTCTCCGTAATACTCCACAAAATTTTTGGGAGTTTCAATCAATTTAAGATAATGCAGTTTAGTATTTGGGGCGAGCTCGATCAAACCTTTTTCCAAAATGTTCCAAATTTCCACGATGAAGTTTTCACAACTTGGAATGATTCCTTGCATAAAATCAACGTCAAGGTTGAGATTTCGGTGATCTACTTTATCAATAACGGCGGTTTTCATCAGATTGCCCAGCAATTTCATGTCTACCACAAAGCCAGTATCGGGGTTGATTTTTCCTTTGACGGTTACTATCAGTTCAAAATTGTGCCCATGAAAGTTAGGGTTGGCACAAATCCCGAATACTTCCGTATTTTTTTCATCCGACCAACTCGGGTTATAGACCCGGTGAGCAGCGTTAAAATGTTCTTTACGTGTTACGTACACCATATAAATTTAAGAATATGCAGTAAGCGAAGTAGCCCGCTGCCTTTACTTTTCAGTATTAATTTTCGACAAAATTACGACCAAAAACTCGTTTCCAAAAGTTCTTTGTAAATGAACTTTAATTCTTTAAAAAGTACCATTTATTCCACGAATTTTAACTGTTTTTTTGTTCAAATTATTATCTACCTTTGTAAATATTTTACTAGGTATTTTTACCATACCTAACCATTTGAAACCCACTAATTAAACGCCTTATCATAAGCTATCAGTATGATTATTGTCACGGGGGCTGCGGGCTTTATCGGAAGCTGTCTTATCAGTAAGCTCAACGAAGAAAACTTCAATTTTATAATTGCAGTTGATGATTTTTCGAAGATTGAAAAGTCGCACAATTTAGACGGAAAAAAGATTCAGGAACGGGTCGAACGCGAGTCGTTTTTTGAATGGCTAGACCAAAATTACTACGATGTAGAGTTCATTTTTCACATTGGAGCCCGCACAGATACCACCGAATTTGACTATGCGGTTTTTGACGAATTGAACGTACGCTATTCGCAGCAGATTTGGCAAAAGTGCATTGATTATCAAATCCCGCTCGTGTATGCCTCTTCGGCGGCTACGTATGGTTTGGGTGAGTTGGGCTACGACGACAATGAGTTGCTGATTCCCAAATTGAAGCCGCTCAATCCTTATGGAGAGTCAAAAAATGACTTCGATAATTGGGCGTTGCAGCAAGAAAAGAAGCCTTTTTTCTGGGCAGGGTTGAAGTTTTTTAACGTATACGGGCCGAATGAATACCACAAAGGCCGAATGGCTTCGGTTATTTTTCACGCGTATCACCAAATCAAGGATACCAAACAGATGCGTTTGTTCAAATCCCATCATCCTGATTTTAAGGATGGAGAGCAAATGCGGGATTTTGTGTACGTAAAAGACGTGGTAGAGGTTTGTTCGTTTTTGATGCACCATCGTCGCAACTCTGGTATCTATAATCTGGGAAGCGGAAAAGCGCGGACGTTTGTAGACCTAGCGACCAATACCTTTGAGGCAATGGGCTTAGAACCCCAGATTAATTTTGTGGATACCCCCGCCGATATCCGCGACAAATACCAGTATTTTACCCAAGCCAACATGAACAAACTTCGTTCTATTGGCTACACAAAGCCTTTCCATACCCTTGAAGAAGGTGTGAAAGACTACGTTCAGAATTATTTGATGGTTGATAAATATTATTAATGAAGATAATCTACTAAATCTTCGGTTTTGTTGATAATAGCGGCATTGGGGCCCGTTTGAATGTCCTGACCGACTACTTGATAACCCGTCAATAAAATTTGAGTCTCAGGAAACTGACTACATAGCCTGTCAACGTAGGGTTGTACCTCTTCGTTGGCAGGCACTGAAGTGAGTATCGAGAAAATAAAATCGGGTTTGTGTACCTCGTGGGCAAAAATCAATTCATTGAAAGGCAGCGTTTGTCCCAGATAAATCACTTTGTGGTTGCGCGAACGAATCACATAAGTAGCAAAAAGAAGCCCGATTTCGTGCAATTCCCCTTCGGGTAAATACAACAAAAACTTCTTAACATCGGGACGGTGTTTAATCACTTGTCCATCAATGGCCACAATTACTTTTTGGCGAATGAGGTTGCTCATGAAGTGCTCTTGGGCGGGCCCGATGGAGCCAGTCATCCAGAGGGTTCCGACACGACTCAAAAAAGGATAAATAATATTGAGCATCGTATTCTCAAACCCAAACTGCAAAAAATTGGTACTGATGATTTTCTCAAAACGCTCTTCGTCCAAATCAATCATTGAAATGGTAAGGGCGTGAATTTGGTCGGGATAATTTAGTTTTTTGTCCGAAATGGCAATGACTTCTTTGGCCATCTCGTCAAGCGGTAATTTTGAAATCTCAGATATTTTGAACCCGTGGTCTTTGAGTAACGAGATATTGAGGACTAATTTAAGGTCGTGGTCGTCATACATACGGATGTTGGTATCCGTACGTTTGGGCTGAATGATGTTATAGCGTTGCTCCCAGATACGCAACGTGTGCGCTTTGATTCCAGAAAGCTGCTCTAAATCTCGGATAGAATAATGGCTCATCGTCTGCTTTAAAATTTACCAAAGTGATTGATAGCTGCGTCCACAATTGAGCTAAAAAGTAGTTGTAATAACGACTGAAAAGTCTATATGGTTGTCGATAAATAATATCGTTAAAAGTACCATAACAACATCGTCATTCATAGAACTACCTGCGCTTAAAAATGTTTTTAAATAGTTGTTATTCAATAAAGTAAGCGACGTTGTGGGATAAAAAAAAAGCGAATTGGCAGATCAGTAATAATCCCGCCAATCGATTTTGTTTGTGAAATGGAAGTTTATAAAACAACCACAATAAACCAAAGGCAACCATATACCAAGCTAGGTAGTTTTGCAAAGGCACTGTATTGTCGGTCCATTGCCAGAAATCCAATCGGATGGCAACGGGTTCAATTAAAACATCCAGCACTACCACCACCGTTGCCGCGAGGAGTGTTTTGACCAATGGGGCTTGACTCCATGTATTTGCCACCACTCCTGCGCAATAGATAAGTACAAGCCAATTGGCACCAATTACCAAAGGAATTTCGACGAATTTCCATCCTAGGGTTGCGCCGTAATGATATTGACCGAAAATGAGACCTGTATGTACGCCCAAAGCTTCAATCGTAAATCCGACAAAGTAAGCTACTGTGCAAAAAATAAACATATTTTTGTTCCATTCGGTATGAAAAAGCAACAATAGCGCTAATGAACTCAGCAGGTGAAAAGGAACCAGTGCTTTGAAAAGCGCTTGCGTTGGCGGGTACTGTAACCCGATAAAACCGGCTAAGTGCATGAGTGGCAACACAATAAAAATAACGCGTTGGCCAGCTGGAGATCGAAGTTGGCTTAAATAAGAATACATACTATTTTGAACCGATAGAAGGGGAAAATGTTTTTAGAAATATACAAAACAAAAAATCCTGATGCAACGCACCAGGATTTTTAAAAAGGGAGGAAGACGGGACGGTTCGCCGCTGCGACTCGAACCCGTGGCTTTCGCAACCACAATCTGAAAATTTTATTTGGGGAGGAAGACGGGGCTCGAACCCGCGGCCTTCGGAACCACAATCCGACGCTCTAACCAACTGAGCTACAACCTCCGTGTTTTCAGGCTGCAAAGATAGCAAACTCCTTTTAAATAATCCAAGCCTTACCGCGTTTTTTTGTAGATTTGCGAATGAATTATAGTGCGTAAAACACGTGCTGAATTCCTAATATTCTAATTTACAAATAGATATGTCACTCAAACAACGCATAGACGAAGACATCAAACAAGCCATGCGCGACAAAAATCAGGATACGTTGCGGGCATTAAGAGCCATTAAGTCGTTAATTTTATTGGAAGAAACCAAAGAAGGAGCCAATGGAATCAGCGCCGATGATGAATTGAAGCTGCTGACGAAGGCCGCTAAACAACGCCGTGACTCTGCCGCCATTTATGAGCAGCAAAACCGCCCCGATTTGCTTGAAAAAGAAATTGCGGAAATTGCAGTTATTGAAAAATATTTGCCAAAACAACTCACCGAAGATGAGGTAAAAACCAAACTTCAGGAAATTATTGACCGCGTAGGTGCAAAAGCTCCATCAGACATGGGCAAAGTAATGGGTCTGGCTATGAAAGAGCTGGCTGGGCAAACCGACGGAAAGGTAGTGCAGACGTTAGTGAAGAGTTTGTTGGCCTAAGTTTTCGAATGAACACATTAGATTTATTGATTATTATCCCCCTTGCTTGGGGGGCTTTTAATGGCTATCGCAAAGGTCTCCTGATTGAAATTGTGGGAGTGGCTGCCTTTGTGATAGCCATGATTGTAGGATTTAAGTTTCTGCGCTTCGGAACCGACCTGCTGGCGCCTTATCTTACCGCAGAGCTGGTAAGGCGCTTCCTACCTTTTGTTGGTTTTTCCGTTATTTTCTTCCCGACCGTTTTTATGGTCAATCGCCTAGGGTATTCGATGCGCTCTATGCTACGTTATACTTTGCTGGGTACCCTCGACAACCTCGCGGGGGCGGCCGTGGGTATCTTTACTTGGGTGTTTGGCATCAGTGTTTTCTTTTGGCTATTGAGCACCGTAGGTATTCAGATACCACCCAAGTACCGCATGGAAAGCTTTCTGTATGACTATACCGTTCCTATTGCCCCCCAAATCATTAGTGTAATCTCAGACTGGATTCCGGTGGGTGGAAATTTGATTCGCGAATGGGGAAGAGGGGATGGCTAATGCGCATCTACTTTCTCATGATACTCTCGGTCAATACTTCGTATAAACCCTGATAAGCGGGATAGCGCTCAAGGTAGTCTAAATGTCGTTCGATGATTTGATGATCACCGCGCCGCGCTGGGCCGGTCTGGACCATGGCGGGGTCGGGGGCTTCTAGGGCTTTTCGGACGGTTTCACGAATAAGTGGTTTTAACAAATCAAATTCCAAATGCTCGGCGTCTAGCATTCGTTTTGAAATGGCAAAAAGATGGTTGGTGAAGTTGCAGGCAAACACCGCCGCCACGTGCATGATGGCCCGTTCTTCGGAACTCATGATGTATACCACGTTGCTGAGGTCTTGCGCCAATTTAATGAGGATGGATTCCGTATCAGGCTCTGAGGCTTCAATGCAAAGCGGTACTTCCGTAAACTGAATGGGCACTTCTCTGCTGAAGGTCTGAAGCGGATAAAAAACTCCCGTATGGGCGGGAACATCGCTATAAATACCAACCAAACGTTCAAGTTCTTCCAAGGTTTTGGTACCTGAGGTGTGCACAAGGATGCATTCTTCTGGCAACACCAGACGCTGCATGACCTCGTCGAGTGCGTCGTCGGCCACGGCCAAAATGATGAGCTCGGCGGCACTTTCGGCAAAATCCAAATCAGGTGCTACCGTGGTGTCATATAATTTATTGACCAGACGGCGGGCGTTGCGGGTATCGCGACTGAAAACCTCTACAATATGGTGGCCGGCATGTTCAAGCGCCTGTGCTAAATGCCAGGCTACGTTGCCAGCCCCGACAAATGAAATACGCATAGTAAGTTGCAGGAAAATAGAGTGACCGTCAAAGATAAAAAAATAACCCGTCGGCTACGTAGCCAGACGGGTCTTTGGGTTGATTAGGCAGGAAATACGTACTTAGATTTGTTTTTTGCCAAACTGGTACAAAACTTTAAATCGTACCCCAAGGTTGCGGTTATCGGTGAGGTAGGAAGGCTTTTGGAGGTAAGGTGCGGCGTAGGCTTCCACCTGAAAAGCCAAGCTCCGCCATTGTTTTTCGACTCCCGTGGCAATCATAATATCATTGGAAACCGCTGGTTTGATACTGAAATTACCTTCTTTTTCCTTAAATTCATCATTGCGTTCTTTATAATAAAAACGATAGCGCTGCTGAGCCGATAGATTGAGGTTGGTGCCTCCCGAAAAAAGAAGCGTAAAACCATCCTTGATCGGCCAACGGTACGTAAGGCTGATGGGAAGGCGTACAAGGGTGACGTCGGTCTTGATGTCAAACACCTGCGGAGGCATCAAAGGAGGACGTACGTCGTCGGCTTTGTGCCAAGTTTGGAACGGACGTCCTGTTTTCGCCTTAAAAATATCTTCCGTAAAATACTGCGGCCCCGTGAGTTTTGCTTTGGCAAGACCCACGTCAAGACTCCAGTATTTGCCCAGTAAAACACTCGTCATCAGGCCATAGCCCGTGTATTTATCACCGATATTCAAACCTCCTCCCACGCGGAAGCGCACATTCCGTAACGAAATGGACGGTGGAGGGGGCGTGGTCTTGGCCTCATTTGTGGGTGTAGAAGAACCCGATTTATTCTGTAATGCCGTATAAGCGTAGCGTTTTACGTGAATTTCGGCGGGTTGTATTCCGTCCAATTCTTCGGCTTGGTTTGGCTTCAATGGTGATAGTTCAATTTGGCTGGCCACCGCGTTGTGGGCGGTCTCAACGGGCGTTGCTGGTTCAGTAGCCTCATTGATGATGCTTGATTGTTCCAGTTTCGGGGCGCTTTTTGCGTTGCTCCCGCTACCCGACTGCGCCACCGTTGTTGGTGATTTCAACGTTCGTGGAGTACTACCTGCGGATTCTTTCGAAAACGTTCCGTTTGTATTTTTCTCTTTGAACGCATTTCTCACTGGTTTGGCAGGTGTCCCATTTTCGAGCGTTGGAGTTGAGTCTTTGGGTTCCGTTGCTTCTGGGTCAGTATTTGTCGGCCGCTCGAAAGCTTCGCTAATGCGTTCATTGGGATTTTGTCGAATAATCTTGCCGACATTTTTGAGCCCTCCCGAGGTAGGCGCGGCCTCATCAGGAGCTATGCCATCGTTCGATGGTTCATTTTCATTCGATTGAGGTAAAGTTTGGGCATAGGCGTCAGGTTGAGGTTGGTTGGATTCGACAGAAATGTATTTGGTAATGTATACCGTATCGACCCGCGTCGAAGTTCGCACGGGGGCCTCTTCTTTTTGACCGAGCTGCGTTTTTAATTTGGCAACCTGTTGGTCTAACTGCCGATTTTGTCGGTATTGGTATACATTCGCGAATACCATCACTGCCGCCGCCACGCTGGCCGCCGTGTAGAGCATCGAGCGCCCAAATCGCTGTACAAACGAAACGGGGGCATGAGTGTTTTTGAACGCCTTAAATTTCGCCCAATCTTCATCCTGAAAACTGGGTTGAATCCCTTCTAACTTTCGGCGTATAGCTTCGTCAAATTTCTCGGGTTTCATTGTTTGTTTTTGTGCGCAACAGCGCTTAGTTTTTTGTGTATGGTTGCAAATGCAACAAATGATTATGGTGCCTACTTAAATTTCTGGTCGGCATTGCCTTCCGCAAAGAAAGGGTACGATTGTTTGACCAGTTCTTGAAGCCGCGTACGGGCCCTAGCAAAATGAGAACGTACGGTTGCTTCGTTAAAATTGAGTACATCGGCAATTTCGCGGAGCTGGTAGCCATCGACAACGTGCATCGTAAATACTGTACGATAAATGGGCTTCAACTGTTGCACCAAGGCCAAAATCTCCTCGGCCGAAATCTGATCAATGACCGATTCGTCAATCGAAGGTTCGTGGATATTGTCTAACCCAATTTCTCCGTGAAACTTCTGATTCCTACGGTAATAGCTGATGGCGGTGTTGACCACAATGGTTCTCAACCATGCTTTGAAGGGTTGGTTCAGGTCGTAGCGGTCGAGGTGCTGGAAAACTTTTAAAAAGCTTTCATTCAAGATTTCTTCGGCTTCTTCCATCGAGGACGAATAACGGAGACTTATGCCTTTTGCGTACCCGAAAAACTGTTGAAAAAGCATTCGCTGCGCGCGCCCGTCGTTGTTCAGACACGCTCGAATGACGTCTTCTAGGTCATCTTCGGTAAAGTTGGTTTTCTTTCTAAAAAACAAGGTTGTAGCGTTTTTTGGATGGTGATTAGCTGCTCTCTATACAATTACCACATACCCGTAATACGCACCCAAAAGGGGGCGCGTTGCAGCAATGTACGTATTTTTTTTTCTTTAAAAATAATTGATTTTTTATGCCACGCTCCTGATTATCCTAGCGTAATGCTCTCTGAAATCAATCATTTTTAACTAATTTTAAGAAAACCATGAAAAAATCACTTGTTATCCTGTTTGCGTTGTGTGGGTTGTTTTTAGTGAGCTGTAACCGCGACGAGGTGAATGCTGTAGATGAGGATTTGACCGAAATGGTCGAACTGTCGGCGGCGCGTAGTGCGGCGGTGACGGATACCGTTACCAAACAAAAATGCAAAGGTAAATTGACCGAAGTAGCCGCTGCTGATTTGCCCGCTGCAATCACCACGTATATCACCACCAATTATGCGGGATCTGAAATTCAGTTTGCTGGAAAAGACACTGAAGGTAAGATTGTGGTAGGCCTAAAATTAGCCGATGGTACTTCTAAAGGTTTGCTCTTCAACGCCGACGGGACCTTCAATAAAGCCCTTGAAAAATACGGTAAAGGTGCCAAATTGACGAAGGTAGAAACAGCAGCTTTGCCAGCTGCCATCACCACCTACATCACCGCCAACTATGCAGGCTACGAAATCAAGAAAGCAGGCACAAATGAAGCGGGTGAATTTTACGTTGCCGTCAAATTGGATACTGCTGTTAAAGTATTAAAATTTGCCGCCAACGGTACATTTATTGAGGCCACTACCCCTCCTGCCCATCCTGAAGGAAAAGGCAAACGCTCAAAGCATGGTAAATAATCATTGATTTATCTCCTCATTTCGGGCGGTAATTCACCCCGAATGAGGAGATTCAATCTGCTTCTTTTTCTTTATTCACACCATTCTCAGTTCAATTTTTATCACACCCAATCTTCCCGATTATCAGTTATGAAAACTTTCACAAGTATTCTGTCAATCAGCGCATTGGCGCTTACACTTATTTTCTCTGGTTGCACCAACAATGAAGTCGAGCCAGACTCCGCCGATCAGGTCATTGGAGCCTATTCTGCCACCACTTATTCCGAATCCATCAATGGCGTAGCCCAAAGCATTGACCTGACCAATGCCCTTATCAAGGATAACGTTGCGATTTCGTTTGACGTAGCCAAAAAAGCCGCAAGTACGCTCACTTTGGTGCTCAGTATCTCTCAGCGCGATAGCACTGGAACCATGCAAACCTACAACGATACTTATGACAGTATTGAGCTTAAAGCGCTTGGAAACGGAAATTTTGAAATGCTGAATGCGGGCACATCAGTGGGCCAAATTGGCAATGGAAACTTATCCCTCGAAGAGACTTATCCTGATACGGATGAATCGGGGAATACCGTTCAGGTAACGGTGAAAATAGCAGCTACCAAAAGTTTATAAAAAGTCTATACCTATCGACTTATGAGAAAATTTCTACCCATCCTCCTCGTGATGACCGGGCTGATTTCCCACGCCCAAAACCTAACAACCCCCGCTGATTCAGTAGCGGCGATGATTATCAAAGATGAGTTTTATAACAATAAACCGCTGAATGAGGTCATTGCAGATTTGCAAAAAAAATACAAATTCAAGATTGGTTATAATGTTGAGTTGTTGAAAAAGTATCGCGTTTCGTACTGGTTTGATAACACCAAGTTGTTGGATGGTATCAAAGGAACCCTGAAAGAAACCAAAGACCTGACGTTTTACATTGATGAGGCCAACGTAATTCAGATTGTGCCCAAAACCGCAACGCAGGTACTCCAAAATGCCCGTAAAGAATTTGATACGCGGTATAGGGGGCAGCCAACCCGTACCGATTTTACGTTGATGGGCAAGGTCGTGGAACGAAAAACCAACGAAAGTATGCCTTTCGCGACCGTAGCGGTGTTGGGCAGTAAAATTGGCGTGCAGACCAACGTAGACGGGTATTATACTCTCCTAAAAGTGCCCTCAGATACCGTAACAATCTTGGTCAGTTATGTAGGTTACAAAAATGCCACTGTGCATCTTTCGCCGCAGACACCCCTGCAAAATTTCATCATTGAAATTGAACCCGGTGAGCAAGAGTTGGAAGAGGTCATGGTCATGGGTGAAAAAACCGAAGTGTTGAAGGCCAATGAAATCGTGGGGATGATAAAAATGACGCCCAAGAACTTGGCAAAATTGCCTAATATTGGCGAGCGTGACCCCTTCAGAGCCTTCCAATTGATGCCAGGCGTGAGTGCTTCCAACGAATCTTCGTCGGGTTTGTACGTGCGCGGTGGCACGCCCGACCAGACACTGGTTTTGTACGATGGTTTTACGGTTTATCATGTTGACCACTTATTTGGGTTTTTCTCCGCTTTTAATTACAACGCCCTCAAAGACATACAGTTATACAAGGGTGGCTTTGATGCCAAATTTGGCGGGAGGATTTCGGCAGTGGCCGAAATTACGGGTAAAGACGGCAATAAGAACCAGTTTAACATGGGAGCCGATCTGAGTTTGTTGAGCATGAATGGCTTCATTGAAACGCCCCTCAATAAAAAAACAACGCTGTTGATTGCGGCGCGGCGCTCGTATCAGGGAGCGTTGTACGAGAAAATATTCAGTACGTTTACATCAGAGCGTCAGACAAATGTAACCCAGCCTGGATTAGGCGGAAGGCCCGGCGGACCGGGGCGTTTTGGAAACAATGCCACGCAAGACCAAACTGCAAAATCTTATTTTTATGACCTAAATGCCAAACTTACCTGGAATCTTTCGAAGAAAGACATCGTCACGTGGAGCCTTTACAACGGCACCGACAAAATGGATAATTCATCGGCGTCATCTTTCAATTTTGGGCGACAAACCATTTTTGGGGCTTCTACATCTACCAATGATGTGTCGGCGTGGGGGAATTTGGGCAGCAGTGTGAAGTGGTCTAGACGCTGGAACGATAAGCTCTACAGTAATATGCTGGTCAGTTACTCCAATTTTTACAGTAATCGCGACAATACTCGGTCTGTAGTCAATACCATACCGGCCACCGATAGCACCGTTGCAACCACCCGAAATATTAATATCGGTCAAGTGGAAACCAATGATTTAAAGGATTTTACGGCCAAAATAGATTTTGAATATAAACTTACGCCGCACAACCAACTGGAGTTTGGGGTTCACGCCACGGCCAATACCATTCATTATAATTACGTCCAAAATGACACCGTAAATGTGTTGAGCAAAAACGACAAGGGAACCATCACTTCGTTTTATGTACAGGATCAGATTCGGTTGTTGGACACCAAATTGTTAATCAAACCGGGCATTCGGGCCAACTATTTTGACGTTACGAAGAAATGGTATGTGGAGCCGAGATTGAGCGCAACGTATGCGTTGAACGAGCGTGTAAAACTCAAAATGGCCTTGGGACGTTATTATCAATTTGCCAAACAAATCAATCGGGAAGATTTGACGCAAGGCAACCGCAGTTATTGGCTGTTGGCCGATGGCGACGCGTTGCCCGTAACGAAGTCCAACCACCTGATTTTGGGCGGAAGTTATGAATTCAAAGAGTATTTGGTGGATGTAGAACTCTATCAAAAAAACAATGTAGGCATTACGGAATATACATTACGTTTTGTGCCGCAGATTCGCCAAGGACTGAGCGTGCAGGAAACGTTTTTTAACGGAGATGAGACCGTTCGGGGAATGGATGTGCTGGTGCAGCGTAAATTTGGGAAATTCAACGGATGGATAGGCTACACGCTCTCCGAAGCGGTGCGGGATGTGACCATTTTTTCGGAGCGACCCTATTATTCTGACCAAGATGTGCGACACCAGTTTAAGTTTATCGGCTCTTATCGTTGGAAAAACATAGATTTTGCCCTTACGCAAATCATCTCCTCGGGGCGTCCATATACTTCGATTGTGGGGGCGTATCAAATCAATCTTTTGGACGGTTCTGTTCGGTCATTTACGATGCCTTCCGACAAAAACGCCAGCCGTTTTTCATCCTATAACCGATTGGATATTTCCGCTACTTACAATGCCCGCTGGGGGAGTGTGGGGCTGTCGGTGTTTAACCTGTACAACCGCAAAAATGTCTGGTATAAACGGTTTGAAGTAATCACCGAAGGCGATGAGAGTGTACTTCAAACCACCAACGTCAATTACTTAGGGTTTACGCCCAACCTTACCATTAGTTGGAAGCTGCGTTAGTAATCAGTTCATCATCAGTCGTTTATTAATTGTTAAAAATAATGAAAAAGTATATGCAATCGCTCGTGTTTGCCGTAGGAAGTGTCTGTTTATTAAACAGTTGTACGGAGACGAACACGGTAATTAGTTCGGTAGAAAAACCCGTCATTGAGGCATTTTTAGCACCGGGCAAACCCATTAGTTTGACCCTGATGACTGTAATTGGGTACTCTGAGTCGGCAGATGCTGCCGATTCTTTGGCCCGACCGATTGACGGTCAAACCATCCAAATAAAAGTGAGCGATGGAAGTGTTTTTAAGTTGGAGTCGATAGGGGAAGGGCTGTATGTTTCCAAAAGTACAGAATTGGTCAAATTTGGATTAACCTATACGTTAGATTTTTCTTATAACGGCCTGCCTATTTCGGCCACTACGGTGATTCCTACGCGACCGACGGGTTTTACCTTGAGTAAAAATTTTGTGAATCGTACCCAAATCAATTTAGGTAGCGGGGGCTTCGGCGGGCCGGGTGGTTTTCAGGAAGACCGCACGCCCATTGAAGCTACTTGGGACAATCCCAACGGGGAGTACCATTTTATTGCGTTTATCAACACGGAATCGAATCCTGAATCCATCGTGATTTTACCGACAGATACGACTGGCACGAATCCGTTTCGGTTTATCAATCGGCGGTTTAACAATGAGCCTACCACCGCTACCGTATCAAACATTCAACCCCAATCGTTTCAGTATTTCGGGAAACATTATGCCGTGCTGTATCGACTCAATCCAGACTACGCGGCGTTGTACCGCTCGGCTGGAACGACTACCCAAAACATCAGCACGCCACCCACCGCAATCACCAACGGATTGGGGATTTTTACGGGTATAAATGCTGATACACTGTTGTTTACGGTTAATAAGTATTGATAATTTTTTAATGTTTAGAACCCTCTACAACCTGCGAACTATAAATCCCTGAATGGCCTGAAAAGAGGAATGCCACAACGCAGGCAAGTCCGACAAAAACACCGCAATCAGCACCAAAAAGTTCAATGCCCATCAAAGTGCAGGCAATGGGGGTATTGGTAGCACCGGAAAAGACCGCCACAAACCCCATCCCTGCCAAAAGCGCCATGGGTAGGGGAATAAATATCGACAGTGCGTTGCCGAGGGCCGCTCCGATAAAAAACAGCGGCGTGACTTCGCCGCCCTTAAAGCCTGCACCCAACGTGAAGGTAGTGAAAAGTAGCTTGAGGAGAAAATCGTAGGCGGGTAGTTCCTGCTGAAAAGAGGCCACAATCGTGGGAATGCCCAAGCCGATGTATTTGGTGGTGCCTAAGGCCCATACAGCTACCGCAATCACAACGCCGCCCAAAACGGGCCGCAGCGGAGGGTAGGCGATTTTAGACTTAAAAAAAGTGCCCCAAAAATGCACCGTTTTGGAAAATGCCAATGCGGTCAAACCGAATAAAATACCCGCCAAAATACTCCACAAAAGCGTGTCGGCGTGTAGCGTTGGCACGTACGGAATGACGTAGTGCGTATGGGCTACGTCCCAGGCGTGGCAGGTATAATCGGCGATGAGCGCCGTTAATAAACTCGGTAAAAGGGCTTTGTAGCGCATTCGGCCCACAATCAATACCTCCAACGCAAAGACCGTTCCTGCAAGTGGGGTGCCGAAAACCGACGCAAATCCCGCACTGATTCCGATGACTAAGATAATGCGGCGGTCATGAGGCGAGAGTTTGAACAGTTTGCTAAACTGATCGGCAATTGCTCCGCCCATCTGCACTGCCGTACCTTCGCGCCCCGCTGAACCCCCAAAAAAGTGGGTGACGAGCGTACCGAAAAGCACCAAAGGGGCCATTTTGAGCGGAATGATTTGTTTGGGATTGTGAAATTCTTCAATCAATTGATTGTTTCCTTTGACTACCTCCTGCCCAAAATAATGGTAAGTAGCACCCACAATGAAGCCACCGAGCGGAAGCAACCAGATAATCCATTGATGTGATTCGCGCCAATCGGTGACCCAATTCAACGAAACCAGAAAGAAAGCCGAAGCTGAGCCCGCTAAAACGCCTACTATCAATGACATAAATAGCCATTTTGCGACAAAAACAACGGTGGACAATTGTGCTATTTTTGAATAAGGAGAGGGGGTGGGTTCAGTCATTCGTGCCAAGACAAGGTAAAATGAGATACGCCCGTAAAAATAAGGTTTTCGGAAGATAGACGGTTATAAAAATAATGAGAGACTGATATTAATGAGTGGAGACCCAGTGAAAGAAGTGTATTTCAATTGTGTTATATTTGTTATGAAATAATTTTTTGAAAGTATGTTAGTTGCCAAAAAACCACTTACTAATCTCCAAATTGAGCTGTTACGCTTGTATGCGCATCAGGTAGAAGAAAAAGATTTATTGCAAATTAAAGAGCTGATTGGACAGTATTTTGCAAAACGACTTACTCAATTTGCCGATGAAGCTTGGGCGCAAAACAATTGGACGGATCAGGATATGGAAGCTATTTTGAATGACCCAAACCAGTAATGTTTGATGCATATTGTACTGGATACCAATGTTTTACTTGTAGCGTTGCCTTCCCATTCAAAGTATTATCCTAATTTATCAGGCGTTGTTAAATAAAAGATTTGATTTGTATGTAAGTAACGAAATTTTGACCGAGTATGAAGAGCAAATCAGTCAAAGGTTAGGAATAGAACGCACTAACTTACAGCTTCGAGAATTACTTAATCTTTCCAATGTATATTGTATTGAACCTTTTTACAATTGGCAATTGATTGAAATTGACCCTGATGACAATAAATTTTGCGATTGTGCTGTAGCTTGTGGAGCCGATTACCTTGTCACAAACGACCATCATTACGATATTTTAACATCTATTCCTTTTCCTCCAATTGAGACTCTCAAGGCGGAGAATTTTCTTCAAATGCTGTTTTAAGAACCCCAGAAAGAGCTGATTTGCCATTAAATCCTCTTTTTCTGGGGGTAAATTAGTTCAGTTCTAAAACTCTACACGATAATTCAACACGGGTATAAGCGGCAATTGGTAGGCAGTTTTGATTTTATCCAAATTGGAGTCATAATACTGCCCGTAGATATTTTGTCGGTTGGTAACGTTTTGTATATCAAGGGACAACGTACTCGTGAAGCCGTTGCGGTTGCGTTTCCAACTTACCCGCACATCCGACCGAAAGTACGCGTCTAAAGTTTGGGAATTTGTTTCTGTTTCTACCAAAACGGTTTCTCCTCTTCGGCGGGAAGCGGCCAAATCAATCGGGGTGGTTCGAAAACCGCCCACGTACGTAGTTTTGAGGTTGATACCCAGTACATTGTTTTTGCTGCGGCCCATGAGCCATTCTTTGCCTACCAAAAAGTTTCCTGCGCCGCCGCCGTCAAAACGCGTACTACGCCATATTTCATCCGAGCCAGTGTATTCGGATTTAAACACCGACCCACTCAGCATGTAGTAAAAATTGTTGTGCAAAAAGCGTTCGAGCGTTAGCTCCAGCCCGTAGTTTCGGCCTTTACCGTTGTTGGCCAAGCGGCGCAGCTCAAAGCCGTCGGTTACGTTGAGTAGCGAAAACGCATTCCGTTCGTCGGCGCTGACTGGAACGTTGTTGAGCGACTGATAATATGTTTCTATTTTCAAGCGAGTGTGTTCGTTGAGGAGTCGGTCGTAAGAAAGTACGAAGTGTTGGGCTTTGGTAAAATCGGTATTGAGATTGGGGTACTCAACGCCCGCGTCGGTGAGTTTGTTGGAATAAAAATAAAGCGCCAAAGGGTGCACCTGACTGTGACTTCCGTATCCAAACGCCACCGATTGGCCGGGGGCCAAATCCCATTTGAGCGAACCGCGCGGCTCAATTGAACGGCTGTTGTTGAGCAATAACGCCAACGTATGTACGCCGAGGTTGGCGGTGAGTTTTTCGGATAATTTATAATTGAACTGTGCATACGCCTGAAGCGTGGCAGTTTGGCCGTCGGAAGAGAGAAAACGTTCCATTTTTTTCTGCTCGCTATTCCACGATTCACGGAATAAATCATAGGATTGATGGCTCCAAATCGCCCCCGCTCGCAAGGCCAACCGCGCGGTGATTTTATAATTCAGGGTGCTCGTTAGGGCCAATTTGCGCAGCGTATATCTCGTGTCATAACGGGGTTCCAATACGTATTCAGAGGTGTAGCGCCGTTGCTGAAATCCATTTTCATAGGCAGAATACAAGACCACTGTTTTGAGAAATGCCTTCTTGCTGAGATTGATAGAGTGGGTTCCTCCCCAAGCACCAGTGTTTGATTTGAATTTTTCGTCGTAGCGTTTATCGCCTTCGGTTTGCCATAAGGTAGAATCGGCCTTAGGGGTGCCAAGGGTGCTGCTCAGACCGCCAAAACCAAACAGTGTAAACTTGCCAAACTTATTGGTAGGCAACGAGATATTGTAGGAAAGGTCTTGAAAACGTTGGGCAAAATCCCCTACTGGGAGGCCTAATTTGGCCAATAATTCGAGGGTAGAATACCGATAATTGATAAGGTAAGCGCCTTTGTAGTTTTTAGAAAAAGGCCCTTCGGCGGCCACGTCCAATCCCAACAGGCCCGCCTGAACCGTGTACTCGCGCTTTTGGTTGTTTCCCTTACGCAATTTCAAGTCAAATACGCCCGAGAGGGCATTGCCGTATTCGGCAGGAAAAGCGCCCGTCAAAAAATCAGAATTGGTCAGTACCTGTGCGCTCAAGATGGAGACTCCGCCGCCCGCCGCGCCTAAGCTCGAAAAGTGGTTGGGATTGGGAATGTCGATGCCTTCCATGCGCCACAAAAGTCCGTTGGGTGCATTGCCCCGGATAACAATGTTGTTGCCGCCGTCGTCGGCCGACACCACGCCCGCGTAGGCCGTGGCCATGCGGGCTGGGTCATTGATGGCGGCAGCGTAGCGTTGGGTTTCTTCTACCGAGAAAGTCCGCGCGCTGACGGTGGCCATCTCGTTGAGTGGTTTGTCTTTTTCGACAGTAGGTTTGACGGTTACTTCGGAAAGTTGAGTAATGTCTTCTTCCAACCCAATGTTTAAAATCAATTCTTTACCCGCGTTGACCGTCACGTTGCTCATGAGCATTTCTTTGTAGCCCATCGACGTAATTTTGAGGGTTTGGCGCCCGATGGGTACTTGATTTAGTTGAAAATTGCCATCGGCGTCGCTAATGGTGCCCTTGATGGGAGTGGACCCGACCAACACCACGGTAGCGCCTACGATAGGAGTTTGGATATTTTTATCCAAAATAACGCCTCTGATGGTTTGGGTGAGGGTTTGGGCGTGTAAAGAATAAATGAAGGGAAGGAGCATGAACGAAGCTATAAAAAACAGGCTCTGTTTCCGATAAAGTTGCGTAAATGGATGATTGTTTTGCATGGCTGTGCTGTTGATTTTACGGAAATTTGAACAATAAAATCCCTTCCGCAGGAATGTCTGCGAAGCGTAAATGGACGGCTTGGGATGAATGATTTAGACTAACTGTGAACGTGAACGTGTGAACGTAAATGGCATTTGTTTTCGTGGCTGTTTAGGAATAAGACAACCTGAAAGCTAAATACCCCCACTGAGCAATGAAGGAATTTTTAAAATTGGAGGGGCAGGTTTTAGGCCTGTTTGATTTGCTAGTCATAGGGCAGAGGAGGCAAGCCCGGCCCCTACAACACGTTCTAAGGAATTAAAGCCGCCACCGCGTAGCCAATCATGACCAAACACAGGACAACTTTCATGAATATGCCCGTGACAAAACCCAGAAAAGAGCCGAGCGCGGCTTTCAGGGCTTTATTGAATTCCATTCCTGCCATGAGCTCTCCGATGAAAGCGCCCAAAAAAGCGCCTAACAAAATGCCCAACGCGGGGATAACAAAGAACCCAAGCAAAAGACCAAGGGTGGAGCCCCAAGCTCCGTAGTTTGTGCCGCCAAATTTTTTTACGCCCCAAATGGGAACGTAGTAATCCAATACCGTAACCGCTAAGGTGATGAAACCGAGGCTGTAAAGCGTAATTTGGCCAAATTCGGCGTAACTGCTAAAGTGTAGGCACAACAGGCCCGCAAAACTTAACGGTGGACCAGGCAACGGTAGCACCGCTCCCGCCAAGCCTACCAATAATCCCGTACAGCCTAAAATGAGCAGTAAAATGTCCATAGCACTCATGTATCCGATTGAAATAAAAAGAGAATCGACTGACTTTTGAAAATCTAACGGTTAAATAACACAAAAAAGGGTCATGAATCGTATCTTTGCCCACTAATTTTTGGGTGGGCATGGATTCACTCAATCGCTCAATCATAAATCATAACCATCATCAATGTCAAAAGTCTTAATTATTGGAGCAGGGGGTGTGGGAGGTGTAGTGGCGCATAAGTGTGCCATGAACTCTCAGGTGTTTACCGACATCCTGTTGGCGAGCCGCACAAAGTCTAAATGTGATAAAATTGCCCAAGATATTCAGGCAATGCACGGGGTAACTATCAAAACGGCGGCAGTGGATGCCGACATTGTGGCGGAATTGGTGGTGCTCATCAAGTCGTTTCAGCCCAAATTGGTGATCAACGTGGCCTTGCCTTACCAAGATTTAACCATCATGGATGCCTGCCTCGAAACGGGTGTTCATTACATGGATACCGCCAATTATGAGCCCAAAGACGTCGCTAAATTTGAATACAGCTGGCAGTGGGCTTATCAGGAGCGTTTCAAAGAAGCAGGTTTGATGGCCTTGTTGGGTTGTGGCTTTGACCCAGGTGTTACGCAGGTATTTACCGCTTTTGCCAACAAGCATCAGTTTGATGAGATGCATTATCTCGACATCATCGATTGTAATGCGGGCAATCACGGCAAAGCTTTTGCCACCAATTTTAACCCCGAAATCAACATTCGTGAAATCACCCAACCCGGGCGGTATTGGGAAAATGGCGCTTGGGTAGAAATTCCTGCCATGAGTATTCACAAAGCCATTGACTATCCGGGCATTGGGCCCAAGGAAAGCTACGTGCTGTACCACGAAGAGCTGGAATCGTTGGTAAAAAACTTCCCGACGCTCAAACGCGCTCGTTTCTGGATGACTTTTGGTCAAGCTTACCTGACGCATTTGGAAGTGCTGCAAAATGTGGGTATGACGAGCATTGCGCCCATCAAATTTCAGGGCATGGACATCGTGCCGCTGGAGTTTTTGAAAGCCGTATTGCCGCCGCCTGAATCATTGGGTGAAAACTACACAGGGCAGACTTCCATCGGTTGCCAAATCAAAGGAATCAAAGACGGACAGGATAAAACCTATTACGTTTGGAACAACTGCGACCACGCCCAATGCTGGAAAGAGGTTCGGGCGCAGGCCGTTAGCTATACCACGGGTGTACCGGCCATGATTGGCGCGATGCTGATGCTGACCAATGCCGAATGGATGAAAGCAGGCGTATGGAATTGTGAAGAACTGAATCCCGATCCATTCATGGACTTGCTCAACCAACACGGCCTGCCGTGGAACGAGCAAATCAACCAGCCGCTGCCACACGAGTACTAGGCCGTTAGAATGGAGTGAATTTAGCGTATGAATTTACGTAATAAACTCTTGTGTATAGAAGACATAAAAAAATCCTCCTTAAAATTCTATTAAGGAGGATTTTTTTATGTCTTTGCAGGCAATCACAGCCATGATAAGACCTGCGGCAATAAACGCTTTTTTCATAAACTTAAGTGGTAAAAAGTGAGATTAAAAAGTGATTAAAATTTTATAATTTATTACCTAAAATAATGCTTTCCCTATACCTATGAATGTAGGTGACTCAATTCCCTAAAACAATAGTTAAGATGACTATTACGTATACCATTAGATAGATTTTTTGCCTTAAATGGCTAAAAATAGCTCTACCAACAGATTTCATAAATTCGCTAAATCTATGCTAATTTGTTTATTTTTTGTTATTATAATTATATTTTAACTTTTTATTATTATATTTAAAAAACGATAGAAACATTATACAGCGTAGTGACAAAAATATCCCTATTTGATAATTGGTTTTTGCGTTGTTAATTTGAGAGACTGGCAAAGAGGTTAGGTAGAAAACCAATTTTTTGTTTTTGTTAAAGCATGTCAGTGGGCTGCTTTAACGACTTTAGTATGCCTATTTTAAGGAATAAAACAGCGTAAAAAAGCAACATAAACCCATTGTACTTTTGTAATGCAGTGTTCGCCGTAGATAGATAGTAGAATCGAGAAATACTCAGGTGGTTGGTGGATGGGTTGATTCTACTGATGTATATAAATAAAAATGCCTAAACCAACTAAAGTAAAGTTAAATGCTGATTCAAACTGAACCCGAATCAAACCCAGTTGCCCTATTTTTTGAAGAATTACCTAAAGAACAGGCTCATCAAATCAACTACAAAGATTTTGTTGAATCGCTGAATTATATTTATGATAGTCTGCTTGAGCCTTGGACTTTTGTGGCGGTTTTGGACCTAGACCGGCTTGAAATTCTTTATGCAAACGAAAACTGTCTTCAACTGTTCGGGGAAGGGGGGAAGTCATCGGCTTCTCAATACCTTCCGTTTGCTTTTTTAAGGCCCGAAAGCAAGCCCTTATTTAAACAAGCCATTAGCCAGTTTCAAAATATGGTTCAGGGGGTACCTCCAAAACACCGTAGACTTTTAAAAACCCAATTGGTAGGATTACGGCTCAAGCCACTCAGCGGTAAGCCTTGGGTTTCTTTTGCTACTCTACTGCCGCTTTCGGCCCGTGCCGACGGTACACCCAAAGTGGTATTGATGATTAACCAAAACATTTCTCACTTATACAACGCCCATTTTGTTTGGTTGCGCCAGTCATGCACGTCTACGTCTCAATACAATGCCGGTTTTCATTCCCGTACTGGAGAAGTTTTCAATCATGATATTCTTTCCAAAAGAGAGTTGGAAATTCTAAAGCTCCTTGCTAGAGGGCTTAACTCGCAGTGTATTGCTTCTGAACTTGCGATAAGCGTCAATACCGTCAGTAATCATCGAAAAAACATGATGGACCGCGTAGGGGTGGGCGATACCAGTGCCCTTCTTCAAATTGCCCAATGGTGTGACCTTATTTGATTGACAATCACAGTACCCGCTTCGGAAAGTAAATGGTTTTGTAAAAAAATCATCTAGAAATTATATTCCTGTTAGTTTTTGTTTGTGACTGTAAATTTTCATTTATAGGTATATAAAATTATGCGGTAGGTGTAAATAAAATACGTATTATTGTACAATGAATAAGTCTTTTCTACTAAAATAGTACCTATTCTAGGGTATATAGTATTTTTCGATGAGTGGTCTTTTGGGGATATTAAAATTCGATGGTTCAGACGTTCAACTTTCGGATGTAGAAATGATGAAACACTCATTACGACATCTGGCATTGGATGGTATGAATATGTACCTCAAAGGTCCCGCAGGGATGATTTCAATGTACCTGCACATCTCACCAGAATCGGTCTATGAGCGTCAGCCACTGGAAAGTGCAAAGGGGAAAATTATCGTCGCGGATGCTCGTATAGACAACCGCGTACAGTTGCTTGAAGAATTACAAATTCCTGAAGAAACCAAAGCCTTTATTCCTGACAGTGAACTCATTCTAGCGGCTTATGAGCAATGGGGTGAAGAATGCGCCGATCGTCTGATTGGAGATTTTGTCTTTGCCATTTGGGATACTCACCAAAACCGTTTGTTCTGCGCGCGAGACCACATAGGAGCGAGGCCCCTGTATTATTATCATTTACCGGGCAAGGTCTTTGCGTTTGCGTCCGAAATTAAAGGACTCCTAGCGCTTGATTTTGTTCCGCAAGATTTGGATGAGCTTAAAATCGCGGCCCACCTTTCAAGGCTCAGCGATTTCAGAAGCTATGTTGATGGTACATACTTTCAATCTATTAAGAGCGTTAAACCCGCCCATTTTCTGACGGTTTCGGCGGAGCAATTTTCTCAGAAATTTTATTGGGATTTGCGTTTGGAGCGTTTTAGCCATTTAAAAACAGACGAGGACTTCATACAGGAATTTCGCAAAACGTTTATTGAATCCGTTAGGTGTCGGACCCGTACTGCATTCCCGATTGCGGCCCACCTCAGTGGAGGTTTAGATTCATCCTCTGTGAGTTGTGTGGCGAGAGATATTTTGCAAGCAGAAGGGAAAGAATTGCATACATTTCACATGGATGTAGAACTGCCCGAATGTGATGAAAAGCCTTACGCCGAAGCGGTGTTGGCGGAGGGTGGTTTTCGGCATCATTATGTCAAAATAAACGATTACGATTATTATAAAACTACCACTGAGGTAGCTTACATGACAGATGCTCCCAGTGCGTTTGTGGTAACTCCCCCCGCGCAGGCTGGCTGGATGAAGGGCGTGCAGAAAGAAGGCTGTCGGGTATTGCTGACGGGCCACGAGGGCGATATTGTGGTGGATTATGGCATGGATGTATTATGGGAACCTCTTAAAAAAGGACAATGGGAGGTTTTTGAAGAAAAATTCGAGGAATTTGCGCAGTACGCCGTTAATTTTAATTTTTCCAAACGAATCAACGCCTGGTCTCCGCAAAAAATCAAGACTTTTTACAAAGGTATTTTATTGGAGTCTGAACTCAGAGATAGCATTGCCGAGCGTAGATGGGGAAACGTAAAAGGGATTTTGACCCGCCGTGGTAATTGGAAGTCGTTGTTTGAAGCGGGAAAATTCAGGGTTGAGGTTGCTTGGCCTGCTATTACCGCTCTTGGCCGACTTAAAGCCAATCCTAACTATACTATTTTGGGGCCAGGGCTTCAAAAATACACCCTTGACCATCCTGAAGTGAGTCGCCAGATGAAGGGTGCTGAAAATAATGCGGGAATACCAGAACATCTGTTGCCGCATTATCAGCAGATTTTTTCGGAAGGAATGACAAAATTCTGCGACATATTTGCCCATGTAGGCGCTCACCATGGCTTCAAAGTAGCGCATCCGTTTCTAGATCGCCGGCTCATTGAGCTGTCATTGTTGTTGCCCACTACGCTCAACTTCAATGAAGGCAAACGAAGGGGCACGATTCGGGAAGCTATGAAGGGGATAATGCCTGAGTCCGTCCGGCTTCGGGCGGTGAAAGTCAATTTTGAGCCTTTAATTCATCAGACCCTCTTGACGGCAACTCCTTCATTTGAAGAGTATTATAAAAGCGCTGCTGAGCAGCATCCGATTCTTCGTATTTGGATAAACGAGAAAGAATTTCTAAAACGTATAGAAATTTGCAAATCGAATGACTATCCCGAAGAATTTAAAAGTAAACTCATTTGGCATCTATTCAGAAGCATATATCTTATCAATTTTTATTCAACTTATAAAGAAAACCCTTATGAAAAAGAAGTATCGCGCACCGAAACTGAAAGTAGTTGGTAAAGTTGCTACCCTTACCCGCGCCATGGGCAGCGCCGGAGGAGATGCACAAGCTTCGAAAAATGGAATGGGTGTCTAATTAGCTAGAAGTAACGCGCTTTTAACGATAACTGTTTAAGCATACTCTACTCTACTATTAATGCATGTCCTGAATCACGGAGTGAACTTAGGCCAGAGGGTTATCCATTAAAATGGAATATTCTCCGGCCTGTTCTTTTTGGGATTTACCTCTTTTTGATTAGGAAATGACTTCTTTATACTGCATTCTGTACAAATTAGCGTAGAATCCGCCTCGCTCTAGGAGTTCGTCATGGGTTCCTTTTTCCTGAATTTCGCCCTTGTCGAGCACAATGATTTGGCTCGCTTTCTGGATGGTGCTCAACCGGTGCGCAATCACGATGGCGGTGCGGCCTTTCATCAGTTTTTCAATGGCATTCTGAATCAACTCTTCGGTTTCGGTATCGACCGACGACGTTGCTTCGTCCAATACAATGATTTTTGGGTCATGAACTAAAGCCCGAACGAAGGAGATTAATTGACGTTGCCCCACCGAAAGCGTAGCGCCGCGCTCCATGACATTGTAATCATAGCCATCGGGAAGGCGCTCGATGAACTCGTGCGCTCCCACCAACTGCGCGGCCTCGATGATGCGCGCCCGACTGATGGACGTATTGCCTAGCGTAATGTTGTTGTGAATGGTGTCTGAAAATAAGAATACGTCTTGCAACACTACGCCGATATTTTGGCGCAATGCGCCCAGTTCGTAATTGTGAATTTCGGTGCCATCCACTAAAATCTCACCTTTATTGATGTCATAAAAACGGCTCAGCAAATTAATGACCGATGATTTTCCCGCGCCAGTTGCCCCCACAAAAGCGATGGTTTCCCCTTCTTTGACCTCAAATGATATATCCTTCAAGACGTACTCTTCTTCGTTATAAGCAAACCAAACGTTTTTGAAAGAGACCTCTCCGCGTAGGGTTTCGGGGGTATAAGTACCGTTGTTGACTGTAAAATCGTCGCTGTCCAAAAGTTTTAGGATTCGGTCAGTACTTACAATTCCCATCTGGAGGGTATTGAAACGGTCGGCCAGCATTCGTATTGGTCTGAAAAACAGGCCAATAAAGATAATAAATGCCGTTACCGTACCAAAGGTGGCATTGTAATGCATGATTTCGCGGGCTCCATACCACACCACTAAACCCGTTGCGGCGGCGGCAATGACGTCGGCAACGGGATAATAGACCGAATAATACCAAATCGAACGGATGTTGGCGTCGCGGTGAACGGTGTTTATTTGCTTGAATTTACGGTATTCAGTTTTTTCGGCGCTGAAAATCTGCACAATGTTCATCCCCGTAAGGTGCTCTTGCACAAATGAGTTAAGGTTGGAGACCGCCGTGCGCACTTCGTTGAACGAATCCTTGATTTTTTCTTTAAAGATATACGTGCTTATCAGCATGAAGGGCACTGTAGCAAGACTAATGAGCGATAGGCGCCAATCGGTGTAAAACATCACCCCGATGATTAAGATTAACTGCAAAATATCGCCCGCCACGGCGGCCATACCGTCGCTGAACACGTCGGAGAGGGTTTCAACGTCGGAGACCGTCCGCGTGACCAACCGGCCAATGGGCGTATTATCGAAGAATTTTAGGCGAAGACCAAGGATTTTTTCGTACAACTGCACCCGGATATCACGGATGATATTTTGGCCCAGCCAGCCCGCCAAATAAGTATTGGCAAACTGAATCACCGCTTGTACCAACAAAATGCCAATCATGACCAAAAGCATGACTACGAGTCCGTTGTAATCACCCGTTGCTATTTGATTATCAATGGTATAGCGAATCAATAACGGGCTTAATGGCGCTAGAGACGCACTCAGTAAAATGATGGCAATGAGGAAATAAAATTGTTTTTGGTAAGGCTTAATGAAGGTGTAAAGACGGCGAAGGGTGGGCCAGTCAAATATTTTTCCGCTTTTTTTTTCTTCGTTCATGTTACGAAAAGGGATGATCTGTTTGTGGGTAACAGTAAAAAAAGAAAGAAAGTTGAATTTGGAATTAATTTTACTCAGATTTGAATCTTTCCTTAAATGTTATGATTAATGAGTGGAATTTGCGGTATTATTTACTTTGACGATAAACCTGTAGCGGATGAATTGGAAGGAATGGCGCAACGCACTTTATTTATCTTCTGATACCCACGTGGTTGTTTCCCCATTGATCCATAAATTAGTTGAAAAATTTGACGGAACTCGTACTTATCACAGCTTATCTTCCTTATTTATTCCCTTCGGCATCGACTTTCAGAAAGACTATCTTTTGATGTTATATCTAAATAACATTTTGATTCAGAAAGAGGCTTAAAGCTTCAAAGAATTCGAGAAATCACAAAGAGGAGCTGTGTTTATCAGAAGTTTTGCTTTAATTTTATACTTTTCTATTTCATATTTAAACGGGCATATTGCCGCAATTATCCATCGTCATGAATTTTGATGTAAATCAAACCTTTAAGCTTTCCCCCCGGCAGGTATCTTCTAGCCTTGACAATGAGACCATTATCTTGAATCATGATGCGGGTATTTATTATGATCTTAATGAGGTAGGAACCTTTATATGGGAACAACTTCAACAAAAGCCTTCAACACTTGCTGAACTTAAAAACGCTATCTTGGAAGAATTTGAGGTAGAGGAGGCTACCTGTGAGCATGATATCAAGACGCTCTTAATGCAATTGATCGATGAAAAACTGGTGGAGACGCTTTAAAAAATGGCTTGCTCTTCCGAGCTCGGATAAGTGGCTTCTGCTTCAGGTAACAGTCGTTATATTTCTGATAAAACTAGGCCTGAAGCTGTTGTCTTTCAAAAGTTTCAAAACTGTTTACGCGCATTGCATTGCAAACGCCTCTGCCAAAAACTACCCAATATCTTACATAAAACAGTTGGTTTGGAGCGTAGGTGTAGTTAGCTCAGCGCTTCCGATGTCTATATTGTGCCTTCCTCAAGCATTGGCGGTGAAATTTTTTTTACAGGGCGATGACGGCTTTGTTTTGAAAATCGGTGTGGCTAATCCCGTGCAACAATTCAGTGCACATGCGTGGATTGAAAAAGAAGGAAAAATTGTCATTGGCGACGTGCCAAACGTAAGTTATGTCCCGCTGTGGGATTGGAATTAAACACAATTATCAACACAAATTGAAAGGGTGAAGTATAAGGTGCGTCTAGATTTATTCCTAACTTGCGATCCATTTTTTACTCGTTACAAACCAATTGCAGAATGCTTTTTCGGGCGTATGATTTGACCATTGATTCAGATATAGATCTTCAGTTACCTGCGGCAAAAGGAAAGGCAGATATTGTGTTGAAAGAAGCGCAGTTCACATTGCCAAAATTGTATCAAACCTTGATTTATAGAAAAGGAGTCCGCGCTCAATTTGGTGAAAATGAGTCGTGTATATTTCTTCATTGGCCAGAACTGGCTAATTTTAAAATGACTGGCGGAAAGGTACTGGAATATGAAAAATTGACGGATGATGAAGATGTATTCAGACTTTTTACCCTGAGCGAAGCCCTGGGAATGGTGTTGTTTCAGCGGAATCTTTTTTTGTTACACGGAAGCGCAGTGCAGGTAGGTGCAAAGGCCACCGTATTTATTGGCCGCCCAGGTGCGGGAAAGTCAACAACTTTGTCGGCATTTGCACAACAGGAACACGCTATTTTGAGTGATGACCTTACCGCGATCTGGTTTGATGCCGTTGGCCAGCCTTTTGTACTTCCGGGGTTTCCACAGGTAAAGATTTGGGAAAGTGCGGTAGACAATCTGGGGTTTGATAAAAACCTTTTACAACCAGCCTTTGAGGGGCATAATAAATTTTTGTATCAGCAGCCTTTATCCGTTTTTCCTACCGCACTCGTTCCTCTCCATCAAATTATCATTTTACAACGCCCTTATTCCCAAAAAGTAGGTAAGCTAAAACTGATTGAAAGTCCGATTGAATTGTTTCGCCACTTTCCTTTGCCACCCCGACTGCTGGAGGGAGCGGCATTACAGCGCCATTTTGAGGATTGTATTCGCCTGATCAAAGCCGTGAATATCCTAAAAATGCGCCGACCTCGCAATTTTAATCTTTTAAAAAAGTGGGTAAAACAACAGGTGGCCTCCGCCGAAGGATAGGATTGCTGAGTCTCTAAATTGTACTTGATTGTGGAGCAATATGCGTCATTTATTGCCGTAAATAGGCATATATTGTTAACTTGCCTCAATATCAAAGAACGATTGGAGAAAAGTGAATATGAGAATATTTATCCTGGCTTTTTTTCTGGGGATAGGCATACAGCAGTCAATGGGGCAGGAGCTTTACACCAATGACTGGATTAAATATGAACAGCCCTACTTCAAAATTTCCTTAAGGAAAGAAGGCGTATACCGAATCAGTGTTGACCAATTGCGTAAAGCGGGTTTTCCAGTCGCGTCCGCATTGGTAGACCAGTTGTTCTTATTTTATCGAGGCGAAGAAGTTGCGGTTCGGGTAACTGGCGTTACTAATGGTAAGTTAACGGAAAGTAGTTACATCGAATTTTTCTCTCAGGGGAACACGGGTATTCAAGACAGTTTGGTTTACCGACCTTACTCGGCCCGCCCACCAACGACAGGGAGCCTTTACACTGACGAAAGCGCCTATTTCTTGACTATTGTTCCTAATAATAAAGGGAAACGAATGGAAGAATTTGGGTATCAGGCCACTGCTGCCGCTCCCGAAGCCTTCCACTTGGAACGAGAAGTAAAACAGTACAGTGACGAATGGTCGTTCAATAATAACAATGGCTTGGTGCCGTTTTTACAGCAAAGCTATTACGAGAAAGGTGAAGGATGGACGGGCAAAATGATTCGACGCGATTCGTTGGCACAGGTAATGATTGCGCTCACCAATCGGGTTACCTCTTCTAGTTATCCTATTCAACTCACCGCCTTGTTGAACGGCCGTTATGAATCGTTTCACTTGATCCATGTCTCGGTGGGTCAACATACATTTGCAACCCTTGATTTTTTCGGATTCAATCACCAATCTATCAAAACTACGGTGGCTGAAAACGAGCTAGACGCTAGGGATACGTTCACGCTCAGAATGAAATCAGACTTGAACAATCAGTATGAGTTCTACTCTCTTACGAAATACGAAGTCGTTTATCCTCAGCGGATTGAAATGAACGGCCATGTTTCAAAATATTTTTATTTGGTACCCAATCCTGCCAACCAGTCGACGGTAGCCATTGAAGGGATTCCTTTATCTGTTACCCCTATTGTTTACGATGTAACACAACCCATGAATCCGCGTGCGCTGGAAAGCAAATGGACTGATGGTCGTTGGCAAACCGTTGTGCTGGGCACTGCACAGGCCCGAACATTGTTTGTAACAACGGCCGCTCAATCTGGTGAATCTTTTAAAAAGGTAAACTTTACTCCTTACCCAGCGGGGGCTGATTACGTTATCATTACCCATAAAGGACTCGAAAGCGCCTCCCAAGCCTATGCCGATTACCGCAAATCAGCCGAAGGAGGAGCGCGTCAAGTAGTGGTCGCTAATATTGAGCAGCTCTATGATCAATTTAATTATGGTGAGCGCGGGCCGTTGGGCATTCGGAATTTTCTCAATTATCAACTTCAGACGGGTAAAAAAGACCGTTACCTGTTGCTCGTCGGCAATGGGGTCAGCTTTCCTGATGTTCTTAAAACTTGGCAAGACCGTGATTTTGTTCCTACTTTTGGTTATCCAGGTTCGGATGTGTTGTTATCGGCGGGGTTGGGTGGTGCAAACCAAAATACGCCTGCGTTCAGAACGGGTCGTATAAGCGCTTCTATTAATGAGCAGGTATTGTCGTATTTGAATAAAGTAAAGGAATTTGAGAAAGCGCCGCCGACCCTAAATGCCAAAAAAATCCTACACCTGAGCGGCGGTAAATCAACGGAAGAAATACAGCAACTAAAAGGAATTTTGGGCGCATTGGAGCCATTTGTGGAAAAATCATCTTTGGGTGGCAAGGTGGAAGTATACACAAAACGTACCAATGAGCCAGTGGAGAATCTTTCCATTGCCGACCAAGTCAATAAGGGCCTGGGTATGATTACGTTTATGGGGCATGCGTCGCCTACGGTGCCCGACGTCAACATTGGCTACGCCTCCGACCCCGCTACCCAATTGGCCAATAAAGGTCGGTATCCCTTCATGTATTTCAATGGCTGCGGCGTGGGGAATGTCTTTTATCGGTACGAAACCTTAGCGGCTGATTGGCTCTTGACGCCCCAAAAGGGCTCAATTGGCGTGCTATCCAATTCTTTTTGGAGTTATCCTTCCATTTCGGCGCATTACCTGAAAGAACTTTATTCGGCAATGTTTGACCAGGAAGCAACCTTGGGGAAGCCAATCGGTGAAATTTTGCAGAAAGTGAGTAACACCATTGCTACCACCAAAGAGAACGAATTTGACATTGCCAATGTGCATCAGCTCATACTTTTGGGCGATCCAGCGGTGGTATTATTTAAAATCAATAAGCCCGATTATGCCGTTGAACCGAAAGGGCTGTTTGTTCAAAGCCAAAAATTGTTTTCTCAGTCAGATTCGGTGCAGGTAGGCGTTATCATCACCAATGCAGGAAAAGTGGATGAACAAATAAAAAGTTTTAGCGTCAGACTCACTCTAACCGAAACCAACGGCACAGTTTCCACCAAAACGTTTTCGGCAAAGGCACCGACTCAGAAAGACACGCTGTTGTTGAGCATTAAAAAGAATACTGGTTTCAATAATATAAAAGTATTGCTTGATGCGGCACAGCAGATTGAAGAATTAAACAAGCAGAATAACGAAGCTCAATTGACGCTGAATTGGACGCAGTTGGAACAGTTGACGCGCTATCCCGCCAACACCGCAAATGACCGTCTTAATCCAGTCATGGAGGTGACCGTTGATGGAAAAGTGATTCAGAATGGGGCACTTGTGTCTTCAACACCTGTTTTTAGCGTTTTGCTTTTTGACGATAACCCGCTGGAATTAGACACCACTTTGGTGCAACTATATCTCAAAACCTGCGACTCCTGTGCGTTCAAATTGCTGACCAATGGTGTATATGAGTTGAAAACACTCCAAAATCTATCTGTTCTGTTCAAGCCAGGCGTATTGGCGGCTGGGAAATATGAATTATTGGCACAGGCAAGGGATGTGAATGGAAATGGGGCGGGAATTCCCTACCGTATTCAATTCCGCATTGAGGAGGTGCAAGAGCGACTGAACATCATGGTAGCGCCAAATCCATCAAGTGATTATGCCCGGTTTGTGTATAAATTGAGTGGAGCAGCAGAAGGCGTTTTGACGATATATTCCGAGGAAGGGAAAAAGGTCAGAGAGTTGAAATTTGATGCTCAGCTGGGTGAAAACGAATTGTATTGGATAGACCCGCCTGCTTCTGGGGCGTACCTATACCGGTGCAGGATTGGAGAAAAAACGGCCACGGGAAAATTCATTATTCACTAAAGTAGCGTGGTTTATTCTTGGCCGTATGCTTTGATTGTTAGGGTTTTCCGATTGCCAAATTCAACGATACCTTTCCCGATACAATTGGCGTTTTGACAGTATTGAAGGGTGGTACTTACTTTGTAAATCAGCCCGACGTTTGGTGCGTAGCGTTCTGTAAAGTTAACCAGAGAAACCAAGCTTGAATCTTTTTGTTGGACAATCTCCAAATTTGTGGGAAACGAAAGTGAATTAATGGTAAAGGGTAAATTAGAGAGGCGGGCTTTACAGGTTTGGGGCGGCAGGGTATTGTACTGGTTTACGTTCCATGTGAGACCGTCGAAAAGCGGGAAAATCATTTTTAAGAGGGGGAGATTATTCTCGACTTTTACGGCGCGGTCGGGTAGGCGATAGGCCATCCACACCGAGTCTGGTGACCAGTTTTGGGCGGTAGTGTTTCTTCTAAAACGGTTGATTTGATATTGGGTTTGTCCCATTCTCCCCTTAAGTTCGGGGCCACAAACTTCTTTCAGAAAATAAGTAATTTGGACAGGCGGCTTGCTCAGCGCATAGGACGTTTCTTGCACTTGGTACTCCACAAAACGCCCAGTTTCCAAAGGGAAAAAGCGGTAATCAGATTCTTGGGGAGTTGGGCCTGAAGAGGTACATCCTGCCAAGAGAGTCAATCCAATAAGTAACCAATAATTTTTCTTCACGATCTAATTTTCAAGCGCTTGGAGTTGTTGTTCAACAAATGTGATTTCATCATCTACCCCCACGTTTGTTCTTATTTTTTGAAGTTTTTTTAGCAAATTTTCTAGAAATTGCTTGTGGGCCGCCGAGTTGGGGTGCAGCGGGCGGTGGGTCATTTCCTGCTTTAGTTTTTGCCATTCTCTGACAAATTGTTTGAGAGAATCGTCAAAATAAGTTTCTGAAAACCGTTGAAAAATGTATTGCTCCGCAGTTTCGTTGGGGTGAATGAGGTCAGGCTTATAAAAGCGATAATCGCGCAGGTCATCCAGTAAAAGTTCGTAAGCTGGGAAATAATGAACATTGGCCAAAGTCTCGCTTAGTTCATGACAAGCAACCCTCAAGATAGATTTGCTGACGGCATTGAGTGGCAGGGTATCGCGGGTGTGCCGTACGGGGCTAACCGTCAAGATAACCGCTATAGAAGGATTTTCAGAACGGAGTAATGAGCAAATATCTCTGAAATCTTTTACAATGGCCTCTATGGATAAAAGCTCGCGCCTAAACTGTTTACTGGGCACTTTGTGGCAATTGGCAACGATACATTGGGTGGCTATTTGCTGATAAACATACGCTGTTCCGAAGGTAATAATCAACCACTTAGTACCCAAGAGCCACTCCCGTACCCGCTGTAATTGCTGCGTCAATTGTAAAGTAAGGGCTTCTTTAGTGGGAGCCCAGCAGGAAGAGTGAAAGTCATAATGAAACCAGACACCTTGATTTTCAACGTATAAATTTTCGTCGGGAAGTTGCTGGGTGATGGACTGCCGTAGGAGTTTTGTAATGGAAAGTGGGTTAAAAATGGTCCCGAAGGGGTTAGCCAGTGTAGGGATTTTGTTATCAACCAATTTTTGTCCAATCACTTCCGCAAAACACGACCCTACCGTCAAAATAGGCGTTTGAAGGATGATTTTTTCGTTACTTTGAGCAAGGGAAATTTCGGTTCGAAAATGCACAGAAAGAGTTGTATAAAGAACGTGTGGCGCGGTGATTAGGCAGTTAGTGTCGCTTTTATTTCCTCCACAAATGTGATGGTTACGCCTGCTATGTCGGCAATTTGAAGTATATCCAAAGAGGTTTTTTGTAACAAATTGGTCACAAAAGCGCGCTCTTTTTCAAGGCGGGCTATTTCCATACCCTCCTTCAAGCCTTCTTTTCTGCCTTCATACAGTCCCTGCCGTTTGGCTCTGTCCAATACAAATTCTTCTAAGCCCATAGTTGTTTGACGATTAGCAAGTTGATTTAATGTATTTTCAAATTTAAGAATATAGCGTTCATTATCAAAACGAATATAGAGTTTTAAAAAACGCATCAATGACCTGATTTTTTCCTGCGGAATGGTACAACTTAACCTTTCTGCGGGGCATCGTCTTTCTTCATTAAATGTCGTTATTTACTTTTTGGAATCATTTTTGATGGTTTTTTGCTCATTTTTGGCACGCTTTTCGTTATATCCACAACACTACATTGAGACGGCGGTATATGAAATTAAGGACATTGATTACACTTTTATTTATTGAAGTATTTTCTCAACGGGTTTTCGCTCAGGAATTTATTGGGCAGCACAGCAGCAATTACGCTGGTATCAACCGAGCAACCTTCAATCCTTCTTCAATCGCGGGGACGCGCTATCGGTACCACATCAATCTGGTGTCTTTTAATTCGACCATCACCAATCGATATTTTAAATATTTTCGGACGGATGCACTTTTTCATCCTTTCAGGAATGCCTACGCCGAAAAAGACATGTATGGAAAATCCAAACTGACTGGTACTCAAACACAAGGCGAAAATATCAATGTAACTGCTGAACTCAGAACCCCGTCGGGCTACCTGGGTTTGGGGAAAAACAATTGGCTTGTCGTGGGTTTTCAGTCGCGTATGAGAGGGTTTGTGCAAGGGTCAGGGGTTCCTTCGGTGATTTTTGATAGCTATAAAAACCGCCTTGATGATGGTCTTACGAAGGCTTCTACGGGGAGTTTTAAGGATTTTACGTTTAATCAACATTCTTTTTTTGAAACAGGACTGACCTTTGCGGCCATGCCAATACGCATTGAGGGACTGATTCGGGTCAAAGTGGGAGCAACCATTAAGCGCTTTTCGGGTGCGCGAAACGTGTACCTCAACCTCAAGAGCGCCAATTACCAAGTTCGTCCGCTGAACCAGGAAGAATACGTACTTGATTTATCGAATGTAAATTATGAATATGGCTACACTCAGCCTGTAAAAGCCTTTGGGCTAGGGAGTTTGTTTTCGGCTGATTATGGCGCAGGTACAGCCCTTGATTTGGGAGCTACGGTTGAGTTAGGGCGTATCAGAAACCATTCTCAAGACCGGGCCAATTACATTTTACGCGTTGGGGCGGCGATTACGGATGCGGGCAAAATCAGTTACCCAAGTACGGGAAAACAATACAGTGGTACGCTCAATAAGCTGACTATCAATCAGGAACAAATTATTGATTTGGGGAATAACTCAGTCAAAAATCTGGAAACAATTTTTGGTAAGTCTGATTCGCGTGACTATGGCTATGAAACTCAGCTTCCGCGTACCATCAACATAGATGCCGACGTACAGTTTGCAAAGTCTTTTTTTGTAAATGCCACTTGGATAAAACCGACCAATACTGGCGCGTTGCCAACGTATATTTTTCAACCTGAGCTGTTCTCATTGACCCCGCGTTTTGAAGGTGAAGATGCTGAATTTACCCTGCCCGTTACGTGGATACACGGCAATCAAAATCCGACCATTGGTTTTTCGGTGCGTTTTGGGCCTGCCTATATTGGTTTCAGTAATTTTGGAGCACTTGTCAGCCGAAGTGTACAGCCACGCGGCACACTTGCCTATTTTGGGGTTCAATTGTGGAAGTTGAACGAAAAAGCCCTCACGAAAAGAAGAAAAAGGTAGCGATAGCTGCCAAGCTTAACCTCCTGCTTTTTTTGCTTTGTAGCCTTTGGCCAACAGCCACGTCAGAATCTTGTCTCTGAAATCTCCCTGAATTAAAATTTCGCGGTCTTTGGCGGTGCCGCCCGTGCCGCAGAGGGTCTTGAGCTGCTTAGCCAAATCCTCCATGTCGCCCGTTTTTCCCGTCCATCCTTTGATGGCGGTTACTACTTTTCCGCCGCCTTTGCGCTCAAGCCATACTTTAAGTTCCTGCTGGTTGGGCGTGGGCGTCTCGGCGTCTTCGTCCGAGTCGTCGTCGTTGTATTGGAAGTTGGGATCGGTCGAATAAACGATGCCGCTGCGTTGCTTTTTTGACATACATCTGTTGTTTGATGCCCCGAAAATGCAGCTTTTTGGACGTTTTCGCAAGTACTACGTTTCAAATCATCATTTGAGACGTGTCAAATCATGTTTTGAAGCATAGAAGGTTTGGCCTTGCTCCACATTTGCATCATCAATCGCAACAAAGCAATTGACTAACCATCTTACAAACCATGAAAAAGTTACTGTCAGCATTCATCATCACTTTAGCATTCATCAGCACATCATGTCGGACGCTTAGTTCAACTACCTACATTAAAGCGCAGGACAGCTTTATATTGGGTAACAACGAACACGGCAAGTTTTCGGTCAAACTAAAAAACGCCTCCACCACAGACCTAGAACTTTGGAAAGCACCCGTCGGCGGTGGGCGACATTCGCAAGTCATTGTTAAACCCAGCGAAACAGTGAAGGTAAGTGTAGATAAAAACACCGCTTTGCGTATTGAAAACAACGCCAATGCTTCCGCAACCGTCGAGCTTTTGGTAAAAGGCGATACAGGTCTGTCAATGGGATATAAAAACTAAATTTTGAAAACTCATTTACAGCCATGAAAACAGTACTCTCTAAAATCATCACGCCTGTTTATACCTCCACTTGGTATTCAGATTTATTATTGGCCATTCCACGCGTTGTAGGGTGCTATTTTCTTATGGTCAATTTTGGCGGCAGTAAGTTTCCTACTCCCGATTGGTTTGTAGAAGACGTATCTAAATTTGGTGGGATATTCGCGTTATTCCCTACTTTTTTTGCGTGGGCCGCAGTATTGGCGGAAACCTTTGGCGGGGCGCTGTTGGTGCTTGGTTTGGGTACACGTTTGGCAGGTTCTATTGTAGCTTGCACAATGTTGGTCGCTATTTTCTTCCAAAAATGGGGCGGAGAAGTGTGGGGAATGTTGCCTGCGATGGGCTTTCTCTGGATTTCACTCTACGCCATTGTGATGGGTTCGGGAAGGTTTGGTTTAGACCATTTCATATCTCAAAAATTTAAATAATAACATTCTCACTTATAAATCTTTAATCCAGTAATTGCCATGAAAAAGTTATTAATCATTATTGCTATTTTGAGTGCTGTATCCTGCTCTACACAAGCCCAGCGCGGGCCGTTAAAGGGCACGGGAAAAGTCGTTTCGAAGAGCTTCGATATTCGGGATTTTGACAAGATTAATCTGGAAGATTTGGATGGAAAGATTGAAGTGGAAATCGGCAAACCATTTTCCGTTAAAATCGAAATTGATGAAAATTTAGAGCCTTTATTGCAAGTCAGTAAAGAAGAAAAAGAGGGTGTGCTGACGATTGGTTTGAAGGGAAACTTCAACAACAAACTCTACGTGGAAGACACGCGCATAAAAGTAAAGGTGACTATGCCTGAGGCCTCCGTGGTTCAGCACCGTGGCAACAGCACTTTGCACGTTTCGGGGGTTGTCGGACGGTATTTTCGACTGGAAAATGCGGGGAACGGTGACGTCTTGCTGCAAGGGAGCATTGATGAACTCGATATCAAAAAGAACGGGAACGGAGAGGTAAAGGCGCAGAGCCTGGTGGCTAAAACGGCAAAAGTAAAAAGCTACGGGAATGGCAACGTGAGAGTAAATGTTCAAATATCGCTTACGGCGCACGGTTCGGGCAATAATAGCGTCATGCAATTTGGACCTGGGAGAATTGAACCTATTTCTGGGATAATCGGCAACGGAGAGGTTAGAAAAATGTAGTAGCAACATTCCGAAAGTAAAATATCACAGCCTCTTAAACCAAACTGGCTTTAAGTAGTTAATCAAGACATAAATACAGCTATTCATTCTCATCAGTGTCCTATGAAATTTCTCCTCAGCAGCTTTTTATTCCTTTCCTTTTCTGTTTTTTCGCAGAAATACGATGCCATCCTCAAAAAATATGATACGTTTAATGGGGTAGTTTTGGTAGCAAATCAAGGTAAGATTGAGTACCTGAAAGGTGTTGGCGTGGCTAATCGTCAGGAGGGCATCTTGATAAATCCACAAACGAAATTTCGGATATGCTCTATTACCAAAACATTTACGGCGGTCCTGATTTTACAACTGATGGAAGAAGGTAAACTCCAACTCGTCGACAAAATATCGAAGTATTTGCCTGATTATCAGGGAGAAGGGAAAGATAAGATAAACCTCCATCACTTGCTTACCTACAGCTCTGGTATCGAAAATCTCGACCAAAACAACGAAATCATGTACGCCCTTAAATGGCCGTTGGACAGCATCGTTCGAAAATATTGCTCAGGTAAATTGGTCAGTGAACCGGGCGCGCAGTTTAGCTACAAAAACGCAGACTATATCCTTTTGGGGAAAATCATCGAAGCCATTACTCAAAAACCTTTTGAGCAAGCTCTAAAAGAAAGGATTTTGGATAAAGTAAGATTAAAAAATAGTGGTTTATTATCGAACGGACAAATTGTAAAAGGTTTGACAAATAGCTATTTGTACGACTCAACAGCCAAGTCATTTATGAACGATGACCCTTACTGGATTGAAAATTTTTATGCTTCAGGGGCGATGTACTCGACGGCCGAGGACTTACTCAAGTTTGACCAAGCCATTTTTAAAAATCAATTGTTGTCAAAAACAAGTACGGAGTTAATGCTGAAATCCTATCCCGAATTGTGGTACGTGGCCTACGGTTTTTGGGTAAGCGAAAACACATTTGCGGATAGAAAAATTCGGTGTGCCGACCGTCAGGGCAGTATTTCTGGGAGTAATACTTCATGGTTACATCTGATTGACGAAAATAAAACGTTCATTATTTTCAGCAACACCGACGCCGTCAAGCTCAATGACTTAAGAACGGAACTGGTAGAAGCCTCTCTCGGAAAATAAAATTTGCGATGTCAATCTATCAAACGCCTCTACAATTCGGCTACTTTTTAGCGTTACTATTTGCGGTTTTACTTTGGTTGCGCGGTTGGCAGGAAGAGCGACTTTCTGACAAACTCTTGGGATGGGTTATGTTCTTTCTGGCCATGGAGATTCAGGATTATACCTTTGGTTTTTCGGGTATCAATATTCTTTGGGAAAAATTTGAGGGATTTCCGCGTTATTTTCATCTTGCCTTTGCGCCCACAATTTATTTTTACCTGAAAGCCCAAATCAACCGTGATTTTCGATTCAAAGCCGCCCATTTGTGGCATTATTCGTTTTATTCCATTTACTTTCTGGTTAATTTCGTGGTCTTTGTGCAGGGAAAAAAAACGGTGGATACCTTTCGAAGTTCAGAATTGGCGTATTGGTTGGGTTGGCTGGAGAGCCTTGCCATTTGGGGTTCGTACATTTATTATTTTTATCAATCGCTGCGTCTCTACAAAGAATACCGCCGTTGGGCCGAAACCCAATTTTCGGACACCGAGACCATTAGTTTTGTGTGGCTTCGCAATTTTATTTACCTCATCATTGCGGGGGAGGTATTCAAATTTGGCTGGTCTATTGCCGACCGCGTCTTGGGTGATTTGCCCTTTGAGCAGGATTGGTGGTGGCACCTGCTCACAGTGGCAATTATCTGCTATGTAGGCATAAAAGGATATACCCAGCATCAGCCCAACAAGTTGCTATTTCGGGGAAACCCCTTAGAAGTTAATGCGTTATCTTTGGAAAACGTGCCTTCTACGCCGATAAGCCTCCACCCAACCGTACCAAACAATGATTATTCGGAATGGAAACCTAAGATTGAACAACTGTTTAAAGAACAAAAGCTGTACCTTGAACCTGAACTTTCGTTGAGCGATTTGGCGACCAAACTCAAAACCAATACCTCCGTGTTGTCGGCGGCCATCAATCAAAATTTTGGCAAAAACTTCAATGATTTCGTCAACGAATACCGCGTGGAAGAAGTCAAGCGCTTACTCAAAGACCCTGCCAACGCGCATTTGTCGCTGTTGGGCGTAGCGCTGGAATGCGGCTTCAATTCCAAATCCACTTTCAATCGGGCCTTTAAGAAATTTACGGGGCAATCGCCCAAGGAGTTTGTGTAGGATTGAATTATTTGTCACGCTGTAAGCGTCTGATTTTCAGTATCGATAAAGCGTATAAAGGCCTTGGGAAGATGTTTCTGGTAACTTTAATATCATGTATTGAAAAGCCGAGGCAGCGTTTTTACTTTCCTGATATTCTGTATAAAAATAACGAACGGCATTGCTGGCTGTTTCTTCGTCCAATTCTCCTTCAAAAGCGATAATAGGCGAGTGTTTTTGTTGGTAGAGCAGCTCGGCTAATCGTTTGGAGTTACTGAAATTTAGGAAGAAAATAGTGCTGGTGGGGTATTCTAGGAAGAGTTTTGATAGTTTTTGAATTTCCTCTTCCGATAAGTTATTTTGAGGTATATGGACGATTAAAGGCCTGTAGGTCACAGATGGGAGGTGATATATAGCATCATAATTATTTTTTGAAGTGTTTAATATATCTATTGTATCTCCTAAAAGTTGGCTTATAGTATTCATCTCGCCAGTTTTGTTAGTCTCAAGAAATAATACAGCCTCGTCAGTCATATTAATTGTTTCTGTGAATGAAGTTAGTAAAAGTGTAGAAATATACTCCTTTAAGTTGTCCTTGTAAGCCTTGAACAGCAATACAGGTAAATTAATCACCGGATTCCCCCTAAAATCAAACAATCTCAATTTTGGCAACTCTTTTAAGGCCGATGGGATAATTTCAATGTGATTATTTTCCAACGAAATATCTTCCAGCGCAGGATGTTTGCACAGCCAATTGGGAAATTCAGTGATTTGCGCATCGTCTATTTTCAATACCCGAAGGTTGGGTAAATCGGATAGAAATAGAGGCAACGAAGTGATGGGGTTTTTGCTCGCAAACAGTTTTTCCAACGACCGAAATTGCGTCAGTCTTTCGGGAAGTTCAGAGAGTTTGTTGTTGTATAAATCAATGATTTTCAGTACTTCTAATTCCCATACAGCTTCGGGTAATTTTTCAAAGCCCATGCCACTTAAATCCAACTCCTGCGTTTGTTTGGCTTTTTCGATGCGCTCTTTCAATTCCTTTTCAAAGCCCAACGCCGCTAAATCCGTTATCCATTTATTAATGACAGGCTGCCAATCTTGATAATATTCTTCAATTTCTCGTTCCACTTCGGGTGCAAAATTGTATTTCTGAAAAAGGGCTTGGGATAAAGGCTGGCGTAAAGAAAAAACGGGATAATCTCTCAATGCTGTCTCACCACGGTCACAATCTTCCCACAGAATAGAGCAAACGACTTTGTACTCAAAACGTCTTAAATGATTGATAACAGGAGCGATAGCAGTGTGTCTTGTAAAATCATTGACTAAAGCGCGGTTAAGCACAAAAACGATAATGTGAGCATCTTGAAGTGACGACAGATCATCCTCAATTTCTTCCTGATAGCCCATGCTGTCTTTCAAGCCTGCCCGACTTGGAGCATAAAACAGACTGATGTCTTTGATTTCAACTTCATACGGCAAACTTTTGAGGTATTCCCTTCGGAAAAGAGGAATTTGCCGAACGCTCATTTCGGAAGAAATGCGAACGACTTTAAGTTTTTCGGCGCCTTTAAGTAGGGCGTATTTTTCGAGGATTGAATTGATATTGCCTACTGTCATTTCGGGACCAAATTCGTCAGCAATATCTTGGGCAGTTACTTTAATGGTTTTATTTTCACTGTTTGAATATCCACAAACTGCCAACAACTCGTGCCAATAAGTATCATAAAATAGACTATTCGCTAAGAATGTCAATGTAATTGCATTATAATGACCGAAGAGTTGAGGTGTTTGCTTGTAGTTGGCTTTTTTTATTTTTCGAAAACTCTCTCTAATCAGTTTTTGATAAGTAATAGGATAGTACTTATTTTCATCTAGTATACTTTGTAATGTAGCGGTAAGAAGCCCTTTCTTATCAACCTCCATTGATATTTCCCCATTCGCAGTTGCGGCCAGTAAAATGTGTTTTTCGTTATTCGTATCAATCCACCCCGAACTGCCTGCGTGAGTATCTAAAATTACGGTAACAAAGGGGTTCTGAGAACCAGTTTGTGAAATGAGTGACCTGAACTCATTTTCAGAAAGATAGCTTCCCTTTTGTGCGGCATCGGTATCGTAGGTAGCTAATAAATGGGGTAACTCTTTGTTGTAAGCGTGCCCGGAAAAGGTGAAAAACAAAGTATCATCAGCTTGTAGCTTGTTAAAAATATCCTGTAAAGCATTGATAATAGCTCTTTTTGTAGCTTTACTATTTGTCAAAGAAACTGTTGATTCACTCTGAAAACGTTCTTTTAACAAAAGTTGCCAAGACAAAACGTCATTAACGCAGCCATTAAATTGTTTGTTTAATAGTCCGTCATCATACTCATCAATCCCCACCAACACCGCATAAATCTTCCCCTTGGGCTGTTCAGCAGGAGCATTGATAGGTAAACTTTGCCAGATTTCTTTGGCGATAGGCACGTTAAATCCACCAGTGCGCGGGGCTTGGAGTAAATGAGCAATGGAGGAAAAAGTGGCTTTCGCTTCCGTAATTTCTCCTTTTTCGTATTGTTGGATGCCCTCGGCGATTTGAGCTAAATCCGATAGAGAATCGCGTTGGGCGGTTGTTACTGACCCCTTCTGGTTGGCCCATTGATTACGGTTTTTGACCCAACTTAACACATATTCAGCCATGATTTTGCTTCCGAGGTTGGTTTTTCGTTCTGAAAGCAACTTACCTAAAAATGCAGCTATTTTTTGAGGATTTAATATGACTTCTGCACTAATTCGCTGGGCTTCGGCAAAGGCTTCGGAAGGAACTTTGTCGCGACAAAAATCCAAATAGCGCAACGTAAACTCGGCCAATGAAGCAACCGTGTCGGGAGAAAGACTTTGCCAAAGTACGGCTCGCGCCTCGGGATACATTTCGTACAAATCATACCCAATCTCGTGGCATAAGGGCGAGAGCAGAATATCCCCCACAGCATTGATGGGAATGTCTACCGTTTCGCCCGTATCGGTTTGTCGAAAATTGAGCCAGATCTTGTAGAGCAAATCCGTTGTAAGTGCCACGGGAAAAGCCGCACAACGCGCCAGCCAAAGATGTTCGGGCGTGGCATACGTTTGTCCGAATGCATCCAGTCGCAAGCGGTCAGTTGGGTCGGAAAGGGGTGCTAAAAGGTCGGCGAGGGATTTCATAGCTCCAAAATCAGGCGTTTGAGATCGTCATTGTTGGGATACCGAACCGACACCAAAAAAGACAAATAATCGGACATCGTTCCCTGCGTTTGTCGCACGGGATTGAGCCAAACCAATCGTTGCGTGGTGTTCTTGAGGGTATTGATGAGCGGCAGGAATACCTGCAATCGTTCAGAATCAAAACGCCGTCGGGCGGCTCCACCGTCGCTGAAAATGAGGATGGCAGTATGCCTGTTGGACGCCTTCAAAATGGACGAAAGTGTTTTGATTTCGGTATGGGCACGGTTGGTAAATAGCTTAAAATCATCGCCTTCCTGCGATGGGTAATCATGAAAAAAATACTGTTCCGTTTGCCGAATATTGGGTGTATTTTTTACGATGTCGAGTAACTGTTTTTCCCACGGTTCAAAGGGAAGCATGGAGCCGCCGTGGTCAGAAAGCCAAACAATCTGCTGAACGCCAATACTTTCGCGCTGATAAATGAGCCGACTCACCATGCCTTCCTGCGCTACCTGCTGCACCAACGCGGGCACATCCAACACGGGAGTGTTTCGCTTTTGGGTGGGTACGCGCAACTTACGTAGCGTCTGGGACGCTTTACGAACCGTAAAAGGCAAATGTTTTTGCTCAGAAAACAAAAACGTTACTTCTTTGGCCGAGGGTAGTGGGGAGACTTCATTCGCGACATTTCCTTCCGAACTGCTATCAATATTGAGAGAAACTTCGACTGTTTCGTTGCTGAGTTCCGGAACAGGTGCGGAGAGTTGGGGCGTTTGTGTTAATGTGCTGTTTGAACTTGATTGTAATTCTTTGGCCGCTGATGGTGCTGCTTCCGGTTTACCCGCACCCGTTGGAGCTTTGATATGAATTGTTTCTTTCTTTTCAATCAAAAACTGCGCAGGGATTTGACGGTAATAATAGTCAAATAGTTGTTCAAATTCCTCCCGCAGTTCAGGCCGAAAAAGCCAAACTGTTTTACAAAAATTGAGTAACTGCTCTTTGGTTTCAAATTTTGACAGAATAAACCCGCGCATGAACAACTCATATTGTTCCCAGCCCAATTCCCAGCCACGGCTGCGCAGGGTTTGGAAGAAATCATAAAAGAGAGCGGTGGGTTTGGTCATTGTGGTTTTATGAGAGGTAATCGAACGTTGGTGAGAACTGGCCGTTTGGCGTTCCAAACCTCGCCGACGTTATTAGCGAGGCGAGATTAAATCGCTTTGTTGGTTTTATAATCGTCCAAGGTTTTGAGCAACACTTCTGGGAATAATAATTCGGAAGGAAGTGTCTCATTATTAGTTAGTTTGAGGCGTGTTTTATCAGTAAAATAGTAATAGTGAATCACGCGCAGCCAGTCCAGCAGCTCACTCGTGGAGGGGAGCTTATCCGTCGTTTGGCTCGCGGTCATTTTTTTTCTCAACTCGCCGAATTGTGAAATGATACTTTCAATCAAAGCATTGGGAAGGGCAATTTCAAACTGTTTTTCCTGCGCTTTGGCCTTGGCCGACACAATTTTAAACAAATCGTCCGGGCCAGGGAAATCAATGTAATGAAACACGCAACGCCGCAAAAAAGCGCTCGGCAGGTCTTTTTCGTCGTTGCTCGTAATGATGATAATGGGCGGTTTTTTGGCGGTAATCTCTTCGCGGGTTTCGGGGATAAAAAAACGCTTTTGGTCCAATTCCAACAGCAGATCATTGGGGAAATCCAGATCAGCTTTGTCAATTTCGTCAATCAAAAGCACGACGGGCGATTGTGGGGTAGAGTAGAGAAACGCCTTGCCCAATGCCCCGAATTTGCGGTATTTTCTAATGTCTTCGGTGGTCGGCGCGTCTCCTGATTTGATATTCAGGTTGGCATCGCGAAGCCGAGCCAGATGATCAAACTGATACAGCCCTTCGTTGACTTTGGTGGTAGATTTGATAAACCATTCAAAATAATACCGTCGGTAATTTCGTCCGTACATTTCATACGCAAGTGCCTGAGCCAGCCGGGTTTTTCCGCAGCCAGGCTCACCGCGTAACAGTAACGGACGATCTAACAATCGGGCATATTCGACGGCTGCAATCAATTCTTTGCTCGGAAAATAGGCAGGAATGACTTCTTCGATTCTTTCGTCTTTGCTGCTTTTTTCGGCGATTTTTTCCTCTAATTCCTCATTGCTCGGCAATTTGTACCGCAATTTGATGGTTTCATTTAGCTTCTCGCCTTGGTAAGAAAGTTTATTGTTAGGGAGTATCATGAGAGTTCAAGGGCTTTGGTGACGATGACGCTGTGGTCACAATTTAATGATTTACAGATTTCGATCATAGCCACTTTTCGTTGGGTTCCTACAATCTTATGTTTGTTGATAATCAGTTCTTTAAATCCTTTGTAGGTCGCTTCTTTGCTGAAATACCAGCCATTATATTCATTTTCTGAGAGAGGACTTACGGGCGATATTTTTTCAATCTGAACAGACGGCAAAGGTACAGGCGCTGGTACGGGTAGAGAAAAAGGTTCATAATTTAACGCAAAAATCATCAGTGGGTAATGTAAGGTGAAATTCCCCTTTTCGATGCGTTCTTGGTACGATTTTATCAATTCATTCCATAATTGGTCCAGAATGCACTGTTGATAAATGTCGAGTGTGGCCTGATTGACATTTTCAAAAACCAATACGAAGGGGTCTTTTTTATCCAAAATAGCATTTGCGCAGGTTTTCATCATTTCAGGATTGGCTACCACTTGAAGCAGATTCATGAGGGCTACTCCAAAAGAAAATGGGTCTTTTATACTCGGATTTTTCCCAACATTTAACACTTCTATTTTTATGTTTGAGCCAATTCCCATGCGTTTTTTTATGGTTTTAACCAATAATGTCTGTGCGCAATCGGTACTACCTTCGATGAGCGAAAAAAATAATTTGGGAATACCTGCCAAGTATGGCTTTTTCTCATTTTCAAAGTCTAAATCCTCCAGATCTTTACTTAGTATATCGGAAGAAAGGGAGAAGAAATTGGTTAAATCAGGAAGTAATATTATCTCAAATTTTTCAATAAGTGTTTGTAAATGAGAGGATTTGAGTAGTATTTCGCGAATAGTGTTTTCTTGAGTAAAAGTAGCTGCAATGTTCTGCGCGCTTGGAAGAAGCAAATTCGGAAAAATGCCTTGTTTAGTCAGAAACTTAACCGCCTGCGTTTGTGATTTATCAACGTTAATGAACAGGTGATTTTTGCTTTGCAAATGATTGGAAGCATCTTGATAAAGTTCTTCTAAATCGTACGGATAGTCTTCATTCAAAAAATGAGCAATGGTGTCAGCGGCGTTCCATTCAATCACAAAATCGTCGGAGGTACCCTCGTTGTCATCGCTGATTTCCCAAATTCCGTTGATAAGTACATTTAACTTTGGGTGGTTGGCATGACGTGCAAGTAATTCATAATACTCTTTTTGGGTTTTTCCGTACAAACAAAACACCTTCTTACGAGCATCATCTTGGGCGTTGCTCAATACTAATTTTTTTGCCGGAACCAGACACCAATTTTTATCTTCTTCTTTTGCATTTTCGTAATAAATATTCCACGCAAAATCTTGGTTTTCGTCTTCCCCTTTTCCGAGACCTCGGAAGTTAAAAGTGGACTTTAACGTTGATTTTTTTTGTTCCTGAAGGGCTTTAAAATGGTTAGAGGTTAAGGAAAAAGCATCTATAAGTGTTCGTCCTTTTTGCCCTGACAGTGCTTCATAAAAATAAGTTGCAATTTTTATGGCGTCTTCATTGTCAACACTTTCTGATGTGCCAATGACAACCGGTATTCCTGCTTCATGTAAATCCTTCGCTATTTCTTTCGATAGACAACTATTTAGGAAGACAAATTGAAGCTTTTGCGGTTTCAATAAATCGACCAATCTTGCCTTTGAAAGCTTTATAATTTGACCATCTTCTTCAATTTGAATTCCTTTTAAAGAAGAATGCCCAATGTAGTGGAATATCCGAATTTGATGAGAGTCTTCCGGTGAATTAAACTTTTTTTCTAAGTTTTGAAAAGTCAGGTTGGGTAAATACCTTACATCTACCTTCTTTGAGTCAAGCGAATCAAACAATCCACTTGTTTCCTTACTCATATCCAAAGGTTTTTCAGAAGAATAACCCAACCCAACCAGTACAGAAATTCGGTTTGACATACGTTAATTACCGGGAATTGTATTTGTCAACAAGTTATCAATTTTTTCCATAAAACGCCCTGCTACGGTTTGAAATCCGAACTTGTTGGGGTGGATTTCGTCATACCATTGGTCGTCATGAACGAGTCCACGGGCATTAATGTAATGCACATTTGAAAACTCAGCCGCTACGTCTTGCAGTCGGGAGTTAAATTCATCGATGATGTAGGTAATTACTGCTTTGCGGTCTTTTTGCTCGGTTATGCCTTTTTCAATCATGTAACGTCCGAGCCAGCCTTTTTTGGTCGTTTCGAGCGGGATGATGTAGTCGTAGCCGTGGCAGAGTACGTGAATATCGGGGCGAACGGCAAACAACTCGGTAAACATTTTTCGATAGACTTTTTTCAAGTCGTCGAGTTCTTGAATGAGAGAATGCTCAATGTACGCTTGCGCAGGAAGGCCCGTTGCGTGTGGCCCTTGCTTAATGTGGTCGCGGAATTGTTCGCCCAGTACGTCGTTACCACCTCCGCTGATAAGAAAAAAAGTCGGTTTTTTATCTTCAATTGCTTCGAGCCATTCGCCTTCAAAATCATAATTTTTGAGGGTGTCGCCTGCTGCTGCTACGCAAAAAATGGCGTAAGTTTTAGACAAATGGTCAATCGTGTCGATCACCAACGGGTGCTGAAACCACGAGTCTCCTTCGGACACGATTTTGGGCATATTGGGAAAACGCAAACGCATGATTCGGTACTTGGTGTTCCTGACGGTGCGGGCGGCTTTGTTAGCCACGTTGAGCAGGCCATCTTTGATGAAGCCTTTTTCGTCTAGATGCGCATCAGCATTGCGAAGCTGAACATCAGGTTTGAGCTGATAATCAGGTTGAAGGTTAAGCTTGGTTTCGACGTTGAAATAATTTCCTAGCGCATATTCAGCCAGATTTTCGTCTTCGAGCATGGCCTCCAGTTCGCTTTCGCGGACGGTGTTGTATTCGGGGTTTACAAATTCCAACTTCAGTTGTTGGGTTGTCCAAGCTGAGGCGTGGCTTTTGTCACTTTCTTCTTCTCCCAGCCCTAAGCTGCGCATTGTGGCTCTCTTTTTGAGCGTAAACGGTGTTGGCAGGCTCTCTAAATTAAGTTCTTCTACGTTTGAAAGGTCAGAGGTACTGACGATAAATTGCAGATACTCCACATTTTGGGGCCAATTGTACAACCGAACGAAGCTTTCCAAAAACATCGGAATCGTCGTGTTTCCTTTGTAAGAAAGTTGGGTCGAAGCGCCTGGGTCCAACGGCGTAACGGTGGGGTCTAACAATTCCAATGAAGCCCCAAATCGAGTATCCAAGTATACGCAGCAGAAGTACAGTTTTTGGCCGCTTTGGTTGGTTACTTTCACACTGACACCACCCTGCCATTTGTTATTTTTTAATTCATAATGCAGTTCGACGGTATTTTGATTTATGGCAATCGGTTGGCCGTTGGCGTCGGTTATTTCGATTTTCAGGGGATTGACCAATGCAGAATCATTGCGCAGATTTTTCAGAAAATGCCAGTTAGACAGGTGTTTAAAATCCTTGACCAACTGAAATGCAAAGGCTTCTGAGTCCAACACAATTGGCTCCACCAATGGACGGAACGTGTCCAACGGACGAGTCAGTACTGCGTAGCCGTTGCGCAGTGAAAGCGTGTAATCCGCGTTTTTCTCTTCGGTTTCCAATTTGACCTGATTCGGGATTTCGGTCAACAGCTTTTCAGTCAGCAGTTGGCTGTCGGTCAGGATGTTGTCTTCATTGTGTAAATGAATTTTGAGTTGGTGGCTCATTAATCCTTCGACGTACCCTTTGTAGGTTTTAGCGGTATCTAATTTGGCACTAGTCACGTTGTCAAAGGCTAGAACTGTGGTATCGACTTCAATGGATTTTACCTTGGCTTCGTAGGTTTTCGCACCGTCTTTTACGGTAATACTTTTAGTGTTTTGACCCATGCCATGAATAGCGCCGCGCTGCAATACCCAATTGCCGCCTCCGTCGCGGAGTATGTCGGCATACGTGCCGGCTTCGCCGCTGTCGGGTTTATTGAATACGTTGGTGTATGACAGCTTTTTGCGGTAGGCCGCTGGAATATACATAATGGGCGTTTGCTCAAAGGCATTGTTGAGCATCTGTTTCACGCGTCCGTGCAGCGCATAATAGGTAAGTTGTCCGCCCGAGGCTTCTAAGGTTTTGAGCAAATATTTTGTAAAAATCCCTTCCCCCCCTACTTCTACTGCGGTTTCGTCTGATTCACAGGCCGATAAACTTACGTGTGCCCCTGGCGGTAGGATTTTGTCTACGTGTTTTCCTTTGAAATCAGCGGCTTTTAACGACTTACTGAAAATGAAATTTTTCCAATCCCGTTGTGGGAAAACAAAAGGTACGCGTCGCTCGATGACCTCATCGTAGGTGGCTTTAAGAATGGCCTGATTGCGGGTGTTATCGCCTGAGTGACAACAATCCGACAGAATTACGACGTGGGCTTTGGTTTTTGAAACCTGTTGAATGAGGTAGCGCAACTCTTTGTCGGCCAATAAGTAATCATCTTTGTGCTGCCCGTCATAATAGCACACCAAGCACTCATGTTTGCCGTCAGATTCTTCCGTCCATACACTTGTATCGGCTTTTTCCTGCGTACCGTGACCCGAATAATAAAACAGCACCACGTCGTCCTTTTTGGCTTTGCCAAGTGCCAAAAATGCCTTTACTACTTCGGCTTTGGTGGCTTTTTGGTCGGTCAGTAGGGTGATGTTTTTGCTGCCGAAAGCAGTTTCATTTTCAAGGTATTGCCGCATCTTTTGGGCGTCGTTGACGCAGCCCCTCAAACGCGGAAAAATAACCCGCTTTTCCAACACCACTCGGTCTTCGTAGGCATTGATACCCACTAAAAGGGCATATAAATTGGGCTTGGGGGTTCCTTTATCCTCTTCGTCATTAAAATTGGAGCTGAAATCTTCAGGCGGGGCTACTTCTATACCTTTCGGTACTGCCATTTGGTTTTCGATTGCTTCTTCGCTAAAAAGCGTATCGCCTGTTTCTTCCCATTCAAGGGCTTCTTTTTTTATAAAAACAGGCTGGTAGGCGGCGGCCTGCACCCCCGTTATAACCTGTGTCCAATCAAAGGCGGGGCCGATGTCCCATTTGCCGCTTGTACGATAATTTACGTGCGAGACGATACCTTTAAAAGAAACTACATCCTGCGTTGGTAAATAGCGTTTGGACTCGTCCAAAAACTGGCGCGGGATGTTGTATTTTTTGGTCAAAAACCGCAGCAGTATCACCAAACTGTCGTATTGTTGGGGAGTATAAGAGGCGTAGTATCTTTGGTCACGAAAAGGCGTATTTAGCTTTTGATAGGCCTCTGTTTGGCTCAGGGGACAAAATAAATCTACCCGATTTGGGTTTTCGGGTGTACGCGAATAAATGGTTTCAAGGTTGCCGTTTCTTTCTACCAGATACCCATAATTGACGATTTCGATACCGATTGTCACTTTATCGCGGGCGTTGTTGGTACCTGCGTTGCCGATACCCGCCCCGATATGGCCTGACCAATATTTAGAGGGGAATAATTGGTAAATGGTCCCATCACGGGCCAGTACAAAGGCTACCGATACGTGGCGGTCTTGGGTGGTGAGGGCACTCATACCTCCGCTCAAATTTCCTGCGGTGAAGTGCAGGACAATCTGCTGTTTGGTGGGTGGCGGTTCGGGAGTATTGAAATACCCCGTTCGGTTTTTTGGTTTGCAAAGTACGCCTCGCAAAGTGAGGTCTTCGTCCACAACGGGTAAAGCAAAGGGCGTGAAGGTATAGCCTGTCTGATTTTTGAAGTTGGCTTCATCGGAGGCAAGGGTGTCGTAACGCATGGAAGAAGAGGTAGTTTACAGTGTTAGAAATTTATAAAAAAGGGCGTGTTAATGGACGTAGTAAAACATCCCAAGCGAAGTCATCCACTTGGTATTTCTTTTTGATGGCAATCCGTTTGGCGGGTTGCAGAAACCCGCCTTTTTCTTCTTTTTTAAGCCAATTTTCTATTTCATTCCACGTTGGCCATATCCAGGTTTTGTTTTTAGAAACTCCCACAATCCATCGTTCGTACGGATCCATATAAATAGCCGTTAGTGGTTCATTGGGGGTGATAGCGCAAATGTGGTTACCCTGATTGCTCCAAAAATGAAGGGTATTGCCTGCCAAAGTGATGATTTGATAATTTGCTTTTTCCTTGAAGAAATACCCCTCATTTTCCTCCAAGAACCATCCGTTGTTAATTGGCTTATCGTGAGGAATAGCTAGTAATTGTAATCCATTTTTGTTCCGAATACTGAAAATAGTATCGTTACAGATGAGGGTGGTAAGTTTGACCTTAGGACTATATTGGATTGGCATAGGGTGATTGACCGTTTCTTTCCCGCATTTACAGCTATATTTTAAGATGGAAGGAAAATTAAGGTCATGAACTTGCAGGGAGTCTCCCAGCGTAACAAATTGATTATCTGCCTTGAAGTATGCTTTTTTTACGTCCGCTTTTTTGAAAACCAGTTGCGCTTTGTTGTGGAAAGGGTATTGCCAAATTTCCAATCCGTTATCAAAGGTTCGGGCCAGCAGCCACTGCCCGTCGGTGCTTAAAGACGCATTACGAACCGCTTTGAGTGGTTTTTTATGGGTAATGACGAGGTCTTGGCGCAGTATTCTTATGGTATCATCGGCCTCCACCGTGACGAAGTGGGGGTGCCCGTCTAACATAAAAGTGGAAATGCCTCGAATGCAGTTTTTAGAACGGTATGTTCGGTTGCTTAAGGAATTATGAATGGCTGTAGTATCTATAATGGAAAAGACTTGTTCTCCAATGAGAAATGAATTGACGGAATTGGGAGGAATTGGATAGGTTTTAAGTTGTTTTCCTTCAATGCTGAAAGTGAAAAATGCGTTGGCCTTGGTAATGACGTAAAAATGATTTTTTTCATTTAGAAATGACGCCTGTTTTATCCCTTCCTTGAAAGGAAAAGCTGCTTGCATACGCCAATCTTTTTTCCAAATCATGAGCGAATCACTGCTTTGATTAACCGTCAAAAAAAAATTTTGCGAAGGAGAGAATGAAACTGACCGAATAGCGGAATGGAAAACTTTGCTAAGAAAAGTATCATGTTGCTCAGAGGGTGGGCTGAAACCCATATTGAGCGGATGGTCATCTTGTTTGTCGTGATTGTAAAAAGCAGTAAGCAGGGCTTTCTGGGCCTCTGGTGAGTGCATGGGGCGCTGGTAGGCATCATAGGCAATGGCGATGGCGTCGTCGGGGGCGTCTTCGCTTAAAAATGCCGAAGCCAATATCAAACTATTGAGGGACGACACGCGCCATTGCCAAACAGCGACTGTTGAAAGTAACAAAACGACGGTTGTAAATAGAATTCTAACGCGCCGGAGCTGGTATTTTTTTTCGTGATAATCGCTGCTTTTATTGACAAAGGCCTTTAAATTCTCTTGGCGACTTTTGGGCAAATCCTGAAAAAGAACCTGAAAAACGGCAGTATTACGGTTTTTTTTAAATTCTTCTACCGATAAGCGGTCGAGGAAATAGTCAGGTTTTTGGTCGTAATGAGTGAAATCTTCCTGAATGCGTTCAATCCGACGAAGAAGATTGCTTGCTTTTTTTTGCTCCGCACTTTGGCTTCTAAAAATAACCATGGCTAAACTATCATGGTATAGCTCATAAAATCCGTTTTCCTCTTTCAGGATTCGTTGCTTTTCTAAATTGCTCAGTATTTTGATTTTCAGTAAGTTATCTTCGTCTTTGTCAATGTCTTTGATGTACTGTGATTGGCGCGTTCCTTCGGGGGTAACAAACTTGCTTAATAAACTTAATATGTATCCTTCTCGGTTTTTGAGTTCGGGGTTTTGTTGCTCAATATCGGTAATTTGTTCCTCTAAAAATTTCTCTAACACCCCTTCAATTCGACCAACATTCTGAATAATCGTTTTGTCAATTCGTAAGGGAAGTTTATCGGGCGTTTGAATAATTGCATTATTCCAGAGACGATCCAGATAAACCTGAAGGTAAGGTAGTTGGATTTGTCGAGTAGTATCGTAGAGTTGGGCAATGATGAAATCAGCGTCGTTTTCCTCATCGTTCAATTCCACCTCGGGCATGGCTCTAAACATGTCCATGATTAAGTCTTTGATGGACTCATTGGTCATCAATTCTACCCGCAGACGAAAATCGAGTAAGGTGGAAATTTGTTTTTCAAACTGATACAAGTGGGCTAGATATTCTTCCCTTAGGGATAGAATTATTTTGCAGGGAATATCGGATTCGTCAATTGTCTTTAGAAGAACCAAGAACTGCTCACGTTCGTATTCTGTTCCTGTAATAAAAAGCTCTTCTAGTTGATCAAAAATGAGATAAACAGGGCGTAGGTATAGGCGTGATACTTGTTTGATTTGCAGTAGCAATGAGTGGTTAGGGTTGGTTTCATCGATGCTAGGTGGTGGTATTTTGGCGGGACGATAAAACTTATCAAGCTCCTCTGTGCAGGAGGATAGAAAGTCTTTTTTGCGCCTGATATAAATGGGAAACCAATGCGTATCCTGTAGTTTTTTGGCTAACCCGCTGCGTATTAAGCTGGTTTTGCCAGAGCCAGAAGGACCATAGACGACCACAAATCGCGAACGGAGAAGTAGCTCTGCCAACTCCTCAATTTCGCGGTCGCGGCCAAAAAACAAGTGTTTGTCTTTGGCTTCGTATGGGCTCAAAAACTGGAACGGACTCTGGTTCATAATTCCCAATAGTTAATGTTCAGTAAGTTTTTTGTGAAGGCGTTGAATTGCTCGCGTAATACCTCAAAATCATCACTATTGCGGTCGATTTTTAGCACTTTTTGGGGATTGCCTATGCAGCGGAAATAGATGGATTGATTGAGCGATGAGAATTTTTCAAAAATGTATAAATCAAAAAAGTTATTATCACTTTTGACAAATACGTTTAAATCAAGAATAAAAGGGGCTACGTTTAGAAACGCCGCTTGGTCGTTTTTTAAGGATTTTTTTGTCAATAATACCGACTGACTTTCCCACAAAACTGTTGACACAGGCTCGTCACGGTATCGTCGGTTGCGGTCGTTGTTGGCGGCAATAAGACTGGATTTGAGCGTGACACTTTTATGGCGGTACTTGGGGAGGCTACCAAAAAACTTTATCACCTGAATATTTTTGTACGATTGAAGGTTGTAGCGCACCCAAAAACCCGAAAATCCTGCAATGTTGCTCAGGTGAGTTTCTCCCATTTCGCATATATCCCGACAAAGGCTTTCGCTAATGACAATGTCTTTGTCGTACGGAAATCGGATTTTTAAATCCATCAGAAAATCAATGCTTTTGGCCAATGTAGGATTGTTGGGATTGTAGTATAAATCAACCAACAGTTTCAACTCTTCTACAAAATAAGGGACTTGATGCTTCTCTAAAATTTCGCGCAAGCAGCGCAGAACTTCTGCAAAACTCACCGCATCTCCTTTTAAATACTGGGTGATTGTAGCGAGACTTTCGGTAGAGATTGTAAGTGGCTGATGAGGACTCAGCAGTAGGTTTCGTATCTGTGATAACAGAGTACTGATGAGTAACGAAATGGTTGAGTCAAATAAATCCTGGTACGCCCGAATTCGATTTATACTGGGTTTGGAGGTAATTAATCCTTGCTGATTATCGGTGTCGGGGCATAAAATACACCTTAGCGGTTCTGCCAAAGGATATGGTAGAAAATCAATCAGTAAATCTCTTTTAAAGAGAAGGTCTTCGTCGTCAATTTTTTCATTATCAAATTTCTCCTTAATACTATTGTCGTATTCAATAATTGCCTCGAAAGCTTGATTGATGAGGTATGCGTTTGGAACATAGCTTTGGTTGATGGATGCTGTGGGCAAGCTCCACTGGTCAGCCTCCCCCGAAGGATTGATGAAAACCCAGTTTTCGGAATCTAAAACCTCGATATTTTCGCCTAATCCTCGGGTTTGAAGGTGGGGGTCAGTTGAAAAATTGAGGGCGTCTTTGGCCCGTTGGATGGCTTCTCCGAGCGAATATTGATTGCTGAGATATTTATAAAGATACCCTGAGAATGTACTCGCATGGGCGTCGCCTACGGGTGCCTGCGTTCCGACAATTCCCGCTTGAATTTTATGTTTTCGTAGCTCTTCCACCAGCGACAGGGTGGCGCAGCCATTCAGAAAAATAAATTTAAGATTGGGGCACCGCGCCAGCATTGCTGCCAGTCCGCCTACTCGCGCCCATGCATCGTCGAGGAGCAGGCCTTCTTTGCCCGCATGGCCGGCATAATGAAAAATAGTGAGGTTGTCTTGGTAAGTTTCTAATCGTTGAATAACGCTTTTGATGGTAACGTAGCTTTCCCGCACAATTTGAAAATGGCCAAGCACCTGACGAGGCGACAGCGTATCAAACAGGCCCTGGTCTTCTTCGGTAAGGTTGGACAAAGGAGCTTCCTGACTATTGGAAAAGCACAACAAGAGCGTATTCATAATAAGTTGAGTAAATCTGAGTTTAGGAGTTTAATGTTACGAAAAATGAAAGGTTTTGCCAAAAATAAAAGGCATGACTTACTAAACGGTATCGTGCTGATTATCAGATTTTTTCCGTTAACTAAAAATTTCTTTTTAAGTAAGTAGAATGCCTTCTTTTCTGGTTATAAAATCTTAACGTTTTACTTCCATTACTTAAAACTCAAACGTATGAATATTCATCAATTTTATCTCAGGCATATTGCCAAACAAACGGGCTATCGAGCCAATTGGGAGCCCAACCGTCCGCTATTTGTGGGCGCCATTGGAAAACTAGAAGATGGCGTTTTTACGATTTTTTCGGATTTGGAAAAAGAAGGAATTATGGCAGAAATCAAAAAAGACGAATCGGAAGGTTTCTGGGATTATACTTCCAATGACACTGTACAGATTGACATAAAATTGGCAGGACAAGCCCCGATTGCGGGTAGTGTCTTGGCCGAAGCTGATGCGGGCTTCACGCTGAATTTTAAAAGTGAGGAAGCGGTCGTATTTCAGGCGGATAAAACCTTGACGCACCAAATTGTGAATGTTGGAGCGATTGAAAAAGCCATTATTCCCAAATATCGAGCCGATGAGTGGCCCAAAGATTGGGTAATTATTACGCAGTTGATTGAGGCAGAATCGGCAACGATTATCGTTTCAAACAGCCGCGATAACCAGATTGATTTGAAGGCGACCGCTAATGTAGGAACGGCAAACCTAAAATTAACCGATGCATCGCTGGGACTGAACGTAGCCCGAGAACGAGGGAGCAGCCTGAAAATTTTGGCAAAAAGTGGGATTACACCCCTCTACCGGGTGATGGGGATTCGGCATCCATTGTTTGGGAAACCACAACTTTCTACGAAAGAAGCAATAGTCTTGCCGAACGATGATGCGCTGGAGGTACAGGATTTTGACCCCGCTGAGTTGGATGGGTTGAAAAATGACTGACCGAAACAAAAAGCCATGCGTTTGCGTTAGAACTGCATAACTCCTATTTAAGATGCAGTCCCTACCCGTCATCAAACCTACCTACATCGGCCAAAAAGGACTCTGGATTGCCCTGACCGTTTTGGTAGCGTGGTTTGGTTGTTTGACATTTTTGCTTCATTATCCATTGGATTTTCGTAATCCGTTGGTGTATGTGTTTGTATTACTGCAAATGCACCTGTACACGGGGGTGTTCATTACCGCTCATGATTCCATTCATGGGGTAGTGGCTCCGCACAACAAGCGACTTAACTATTGGATAGGCTTTCTAAGCGCTTCATTGTTTGCGTTTAATAACTATAAAAGACTCTCATCCAAGCACCATTTGCATCACCGTCACGCTGCCACGCCCGACGACCCCGATTACCATGATGGGCACCCCAATTTCTTTTTGTGGTTTTTTGCTTTTGCCAAAGAATACGTCTCGGTGTTGCAAGTGCTATTGATGGCAGTGACGTACAACATTTTGAAACTGTGGTTTCCGTGGGAAAATCTGGTGGCTTTTTGGATGATTCCTGCCGTGTTGAGCACCTTTCAATTGTTCTATTTCGGGACCTATTTGCCCCATCGAGGCGAGCATCATAATCCACCGCTCAATGCGCGCAGTCAATCGCTTAATCACATAAAAGCGTTTTTGAGTTGTTATTTTTTCGGCTATCATTTGGAGCATCATGCCTATCCTTACCTGCCGTGGTGGCAATTGCCAAAGGCGCGGGAGCGGATGGAGGCTGGAAAGTAATGTTATATTTGTCATCTTGAAAAGCGCTGGAATAAGCAAATAATAGACGCTTTCAGGGAAACAAATATGCCGAATCGCATTGCCTTGTTTTTTCAATTCCTGCTCATTTGTGCGGTAGTTTATCTCAAACTCCGCGCTGATTCAGCCTATTTCCTGACTCCTGATTCTCATTTTTATCTTGAGGCGGCTCAAAACTTGCTCAGCGGCAAGGGGTACGTCATTACGTTTGAAGGAAAAGAAACATTCTGCGCTATATGGCCAATGGGCTATTCTTCGCTGATTGCAACGGTGGCTTTTCTGACTACTTTTTCGACAGAAATTGCGTCTAAAATTGTGAATCTTTTCGCATTAGCTGGGTGCTTTTGGTTGATTCTGCGGCGTTTTCATGACAAAGCGTGGTTTGTATCCTTAGGTTTTTTGGCCTCATCGTTGATTCAATTGTACACAAATACATGGTCAGAAACGGTATTTATTTTATTCGTTTTGGGTTTTGCCATGTTTTTTTCTCCGACAGACCGCGCAAGTCAATGGCAAAAAGAGGGTAGCGTGATTTTTGCCGCCGCCGCTTTTTTTACCCGTTATGCTGGTATTTTTCTGCTGATTCCATTGCTGTTACGCCGTCAATACAAGGCGGCTTTCTACTTTGTGGTATTGATGGCTGGGTATTTATTCTTCAATTTTTACCACACAGGTACTTACACGGGGGGACATGGGTTTTGGCCCACGGAGCCATTCAACCAACGGCTTTGGCGAGGAATGCGCGGGTTGGGGGAGGAACTGTTGTTTTTTGCGGTACGTGATTGGGACTTCAAAAATCTTGGCTTGAGCGATTCGGTCAAGTGGTTTATTTATGGCGTTGCCTTGTTGCAATGGGTACTTATTGGGTTGATTGTGCGGCACGTAGTGTATTTTTTACGACTGACGAAAAAGATAAAAATCAATGCGGACAACATGACCAAGTTCATGATGCAAGACCCGTTTTTTCTCATCGCCATCAGCTATTTGCTTTTTACCATTGTAGTTTACTTGACCGACGAGTCCATTGAAAGTCTATATTTCAGGCGATTGGCTCCTTCTTCATTGTTGTTTACGTTGGGTATTTTGGCGTGGGTGTCTCAACAAAAACAACTTTTTGAGCGTACCAAGTGGCTTTTTGTCGCTTTCTTTGCGTTATCAATCATTCATTCAATCCCTAAAATAGTATTGGGTATTTAGTATGTGAGATTTTTCTCACTACTCACTACTCACTACTCACTACTGAAAAATGTCCTCACACCACGTTGTTCGCGAAAAGCAGGAACCGGCCCTTTTGATTGCCAACGGCGAGGGCTGTAGTTTTGAACTGATGGGGCAATTGCTCGAATGGTCGCCGTTTGTTGTCGTGCTCGACCACGCCATTCATCGGGTATTGGATTTAGGAATAAAGGTGGATGTATTGTTGGGTGATTTTGACCACAATGTTGACATTGATGAAATCGCCTCCCGACATTATCCGCTCGAAATTGTCCATGCGCCCGACCAAGACAAAACGGATCTGGAAAAAGGAATTGAATTTTTGATAGAACGGGGATTTCCAGCGGTAAATATTGTATGGGCTACGGGCCGCCGGGCTGACCATAGCCTCACAAATATGACCAACATTGTTCGCTACAAAGATCAAATCAAAATCGTGATGCTAGACGATTACTCTAAGATTTTTCCGTTGGTTGGTACCTTTGAAAAATGGTACGTAAAAGGCACACCCATTTCGCTGGTGCCCGTCGGTTTGGTGGAAGGAATCCAAACGGAGGGCTTAAAATATAACCTTCAAGGAGATTATTTGCGGCTCGGCTATCGAAGTGGAAACAGCAACGAAGCAGCAGAAGATGGTTTTGTGAAAATCTCGGCGAGCGAAGGAGACCTGTTGATTATGGAATGTTGGGATTGATAGATTACCGCTTACATTTACCTTGTTAAACACTGAAGAAAACGCATAAAAACCATGTCCACAATCACCCGCATTGAAGTCTATAAATTTAATATTCCGCTACAAGCTCCCGTCACGATTGCGATTGGAACGATTGAGGAAGCCCGCAATATTCTGGTCAAAATTTATACCTCAGATGGGCTTTATGGTACGGGCGAAGGTGCCCCCTTTTGGATGATAGTGGGGGAGACCCAAGCTACTGCCTATGCGGCAGCTTATGATTTGGCCAAATTGCTGATTGGTAAAGACCCATTGGACATAGAAGGCTGCTTGGCGGCTCTAGACCGTTATCTGAGCGGAAACCCGACCGTAAAAAGTGCATTTGACATGGCGTTGTATGACTTGGCTGCGAAGTACGCCAATATGCCTTTGTATCAGTTTTTGGGCGGCACAAATCGTTCGATTGTTACTGATGAAACAATTTACATCGCTCAACCAGAGGTAATGGCGGCCGATGCCGTTAAAATAAAGGAACGTGGTGCGGAAGCGATTAAAGTAAAATTAGGAACAAACGCCAAAGATGATATTCGGCGTATTGCCGCCATTCGTGAAGCTATTGGCGACGCAATTCCGCTCCGTACCGATGCCAATCAGGGGTGGGATTACATCAGCGCGCTTACGGTTCTGAATACGATTGCCGACTGGAATGTGGAGTACTGCGAACAGCCTGTAAAACATTGGGACTACGCCCATTTGGCGCGGCTTCGACAAAACGCCCGCGTGCCCATTTGCGCCGATGAGTCGCTGTTTTCTCCGCAAGATGCCATTAAATTGGTGACCCAACAGGCCGTAGATTTTTTCAATATAAAACTTTCAAAAAGTGGCGGCTTGCGCAATGCGGTCAAAATCAACGCCATTGCCGAAGCAGCAGGCATCAAGTGTATGATTGGATGTATGTCGGAATCGCGTTTGGGAATTTCGGCCAATGCCCATTTTGCATCTGCTTTGCAAAACGTCGTTTTTTATGATTTAGATTCTCCTTTTGAACACGCCCAAAATCCTGTACTTGGCGGTATTCATTACCAAAATCATTATCAGGTAATTATTCCAGATTTGCCGGGCCACGGTGCCGAGGTAGAAGAAGATTTTTTGCGACGTATGGAATCGTTTGTCGTGGAATAATTTAACCTTACACGGCTTTGCCAAAACAAAAAACCATGGCGGCCAATGCGTAGTGATATACATCTATTGGACTGAAAGGCAAGTGTTGGGTGGCAACTTTGGTAGCGATGCCCAAAATCATCACCCCAATCACAATCCAGATGGCTTTTTGGTATTTTTGCATAAGTCCGAAAACTGCAATCAACATCACAACAAGCATGGTAAAAGCCTGCACAACGGAGCTGAAAACTTGAAAAGAAGGGTAGAGCAGAAAAACGAATAAAATAAGCCCGCAGGAGAGGGTTAAAATGACGGTAGAACGGGAGATGGTCTGGCGCATCACTAACCCCCAAATGGCAACCACTACACTTGCAAGCCCGGCGCTACCTGCGAGTGTTGAAAGTGAGCGATGGGTATCGGTTAATTGCTGAAACCCCAAATAACGGAATACACCTGCACCCGCCGCCAATGAAACGGTTACTAAAAATACACCCCAGAGGAGGCGATTATGGAAGGGAACATAAGCAAAGAATTTAAAAAAAACGACAATGCATACAGTGGCTACGACAGCGTCTGAAAAGGCGTTGGAGAGTTGAATCATTCTTACACAAGAAGTTAAAGGTTAAGGGGCTAACGTTTTATCGTAAATAAAAAAACAATGATTAACAACGATAAACGTTTGAAAAAGCCTTAGCAAGGTATCAGTATTTTGCCGTTTTAAACAGAAAAATAAGCAATTTTTAGGCCTTCAAAAATTTTTCTTTCGGGGGTGCTTTTGTACTTTCTTTATTTCGACCTACTTTTACTGAAAAATTTTTGGCTTCTGTCTTGAATAAAATAAAGTTAATCATCTTGAATCACGCAATTTTATACTAACCACCAATGAGCGTATTAGTCAATAAAAACTCAAAGATAATTGTGCAGGGCTTCACAGGCTCTGAAGGTACTTTTCATGCCCAACAAATGATTGAGTACGGAACAAATGTTGTAGGTGGAGTGACTCCAGGCAAAGGCGGTCAAAGTCACCTCGATCGTCCCGTCTTCAACACTGTTGCGGATGCCGTAAATACGACAGGTGCCGATGTGTCAATCATTTTTGTGCCGCCGGCTTTTGCCGCCGACGCCATCATGGAAGCCGCCGATGCCGGTATCAAAGTAATTGTATGTATTACAGAAGGTATTCCGACCAAAGACATGATGTTGGCGAAAGAATACATCACGACAAAAGACTGCCGTCTCATTGGTCCGAACTGCCCAGGAGTAATGACAGCCGACGAATGTAAGGTGGGAATTATGCCTGGTTTTATCTTCAAAAAAGGAACCATCGGCATCGTTTCTAAGTCAGGTACATTGACCTACGAAGCGGTTGATCAGTTGACAAAAGCAGGCCTTGGCCAAACCACTGCCATTGGAATTGGAGGCGACCCGATCATTGGTACAACTACCAAAGAAGCGGTAGAGTTGCTCATGAATGACCCCGAAACGGAAGGAATTGTGATGATAGGAGAAATCGGAGGAAGCATGGAAGCCGATGCCGCCTATTGGATTAAAGCAAACGGTACTAAGCCAGTTGTTGGTTTTATTGCTGGTCAAACTGCCCCTAAAGGCCGCCGTATGGGCCACGCAGGAGCCATTATCGGTGGTGCTGATGATACAGCTGCGGCTAAGATGCGCATCATGAGTGAGTGCGGTATCTTCGTGGTAGAATCGCCGGCGTTGATTGGCGAAACAATGTTGAAAGCCTTAGGTCGTAACTAACCAATATTACTGTTATCTTTTCTAACTTTGCAGGCAGTTTGGATATTCCAGGCTGCCTGCATCTATTTTGAGGATTAAAATTGAGTATCGGCGAATGACGAAGAAAGTTGTTCATAGGTTTAAATATATTGTATGGCTGCTGTTGTTTAGCTGCATTGCTCCCCTTTGGGCAGAAGTAGGGCCAGACAAGCAGTATTTCCTCGTGAAAAATTTGGCGCAAGATTGGCTTGTCTATGATCAGCGAGAAAAAGAATACGTTCCTTACGTGGCCGAACAGCACGGTAATCAGCTGTCGGTTAATACTCTGGTGGACTTGGAAAGTAACCTGCATTATGAACTGCTGTTGTACGTTGAAAAAAATAATTATCTGTTTCTGAATGGCTCATTGCAGGAAAACCTCAAGGCGGGAAGCTGGCGAGTCATGAAAATAGATAGTCTTTATAAAATATTCAGGCGCCCACAATTGATGATTACGATATATGGAACGCCTGGGCAGGCTGGTAAAGTCGTCATTATCGGTCACCGAAAGGCGGCGGTTGAAAAACTGATTACGATTGAGGAAGAATCGTTTTTGAACCTAAAACCCCGAGAGCAAGCCTCGATTGCTAATTTTTTCATTTTGGGAATTTTGCTTCTGTTTACTTTTGCCGCTTTCCTATTCAATACATCTCCCCGGGCTTTTAATCGGATTTATAGTCTTCCAGATTTATTTCAGATGGACTTCAGGGATGATTCATTTATGATCAATAAACCCTTTAGCCGAACCAACATTCTATTTGTGGTTCTGCTTAGTCTGGAATTAGCTTACTTGTATTTGTTTACGCAGGATAAAGAATATAATCTGTTTTCATCAAAAGAATTATTGGCAACTGGACAGGCGTTTTCTGATACTTGGTTAAATTACTTAAAAATAGCATTTATCTGTTTTCTGGGATTTATAGGGAAATATGTTGGTTTGTATATTTTAGGGACTTTATACCGATTGGAAGGCGTAGCTAATATGCATTATTTCAAGGTTTTACAGTCTTCTTTGTTGTTTTTTACCGCCCTCATATTACTTGCCTCCGTGGCTTCTTTTTACATTGTTGACTGGTCGCCCATCATCCGTTCGGTACTCATTATTCCAGTAATTGTTTTTTATGTTTTTCGAACCATTTTAATCTTCTTTACAATTAGCAACAGCACAACTGTTAAAAATCTATATTTAATTTCGTACCTTTGCATTGTTGAATTAATCCCCATCATCATCGGGGTAAGGTATGCCCTATAAGAAGTGGGGAGAACCCCACCAAACGTCTGATATGAGCGAAACGATTTTGATGCAACAAGACCGGTTGAATAAAGTAGAGAGCATTTTGGTCACCCAAGCTCGGCCAACTGATGAAAAGTCCCCTTATTTTGAGTTAGAGCGCAGGTACAGCGTAAAGGTCGATTTTCGCCCTTTTATCGAAGTTCAGGGTATTTCTTTTAAGGATTTTCGTAAGCAACGAATTAACATCATGGAGCATACGGCTATTATTTTTACCAGCCGTAATGCCGTAGACAATTTCTTCCGTATTTGTAAGGAAGCTAAGTTGGAAATGCCTGCCGAAATGAAATATTTCTGCGTAACTGAGCAAACTGCCAACTATCTTCAAAAGTATATTCAAATACGCAAACGGAAGATTTTTTCAGGTCAAAAAACCGCTGCTGATTTGTTAGACTTAATCAAGAAACACAAAACCGAAAAGTTTTTGTTTCCATGTTCTGACAAACGGCGCAACGACATCCCCGAATTCATGGGAAATTACGAGTTACACCTCACCGAGGCGGTAATGTACGAAACCGTGTCTTCAAATTTGTCGGATTTGACAGAAGTGTTTTACGATGTTATTTGCTTTTTCAGTCCTTCTGGAATTACCTCACTATTCCATAACTTCCCTGATTTTAAGCAAAATAAAACTCGGATAGCCGCTTTCGGTCCTACGACCGCAAAAGCCGTCGCGGATGCAGGCTTGATTTTAGATATTGAGGCTCCAATGCCCAATGCTCCTTCAATGACTGGGGCGTTGGAAATATATATCAAAAAAGCCAATAATATCTAATTAGAAAGGTTTAGGGCCGTTTTTCTCTGGACAATTTGAGCAAAACCGCAACACTTATCTCTTTTTATGCGTTATAGTAAGGGTTGGGAAACTAACCCTTTTTTTATATCAAATTTTTTTCGCTAATTGTCGTTTGTATTGAAAATACCGGCGAATTGGATATGAAATACCCACAACTACTACTATTGAGCATATTAAGTTGGTTTGCCCAATTAAGCTATGTACAGGCGCAGCAGGATGCTCAGTTTAGCCTGTTCATGCACAATCAATTATATTATAATCCTGCCACCGCAGGAGCCGACGGAACTACCCGATTTCAGTTATTGAATCGTATTCAATGGCAAGGGTATCAGACTACTTCAGGAGACGGCGGTGCCCCCAATACGTTAGTATTTTCAGGAAGTGTTCCCCTGAATTTCATAAAGAGTGCCGTTGGTATTAATTACGTCAATGATCGAATTGGCGCAATGGGCAGCCAAGAAGTCCAGCTCTCGTATGCCTATCGAATGAATATCAATGAGAATACCTTGGCAATCGGTGCGCGGGTAGGGTTTCAAAACAGATACATTGATTTTAGTCGCTTGGTTTCCCGTGAACCTGGTGACCCACTTATCCCAGTTGGACGTTTAGGGGTTACGCAGCCTGATATTTCTTTAGGGGTATTTTATGATGCAAGTACTTTTTATGTTGGTGCAAGCGTTAATCACCTGAACCGACCCAAATTTAATTTAGGAGGAGATACGGGCAATAGTATTTTAGCTCCCAATGCGTATTTGACCGCGGGTTACCGTTGGGAACCGTTATATGGATTGGAAATACAGCCACTTATCCTTGTAAAAAGCCTGACGGATTTCAATCCTAAAACGTTGTCGGTAGAGGGGGGCGTAATGGCTACATGGGATGAATGGATTTTTGGAGGAATCACCTACCGTGTGCAGGAATCCTATAATATTATAGCTGGAATAAATCTGCTTGGCAATAAAGCGCTACGTTTGGCGGGTGCCGTTGATTTGGTAGGAGGAAGTCGCAGTGTAAAAGCCCCCGCATCGTATGAAGTGATGCTTTCTTATGCACTCCCAGCACTTACAAAAGGCAGAAAGACAATTGTGCGTACCCCAAGATTTAGGTATTAATACAGGGAATAATTGGGCCAATTTCTAAATAGAATAATATTTTTTTGCCGAATTCCATCTTTGGCAATATTATTGTTGGATGACCGTTGTACCGTTTGATAAAAAATTAATGGTTTTTTAGTAATTTTGGGGGCTTGTGGGGAATTTTAAAATAAATAAAGCCCTTCTTTGTAACAGTAAAAGAGAATTTTAAAAAAAACACACAATAAACACATAGAACTTCGTTTCTATACTGAATTTTGAAACTAACGGGAATAACCATGAGCAAGAGGGTATTTTTCGGCTGCGCCACCAAAGGAGCATGGATTTTGATGGTAGCGATGATGCTGCAAAGTTGTGGATTTGTCAAAGATAAATTTGGCGGAAAAAACAGCAAAGGAGGAAAAGGAGGCAAAAAAGGAGCCAAACAGGAAGTCGGCGTTCGGAACGGAGAAGTAATTGCAACTGGTCGTAAAGACTATAAGCAGGATACTCCCTTTGGAATGGTACTTATCCCATCAGGTTCTTTTATGATGGGGCAGGCTGATGAAGATGTTGCCGCTACGCAGGTCAATTTTAACCGCCGGGTAACCATTACTTCGTTTTACATGGATGATACTGAAGTAACAAACCACGAGTATCGTCAATTTGTAGCATCTCTGATGACTGACTCACTGTCAGTACTGGGAGAAGAAGAAATCATCTCAAAGTACCATCCCGATACTACGGTTTGGAAAAAAGATTTCACGTATCACAACGGTGACCCGATGCTTGAGTATTACTATTCGCATCCTGCCTTTGATACCTATCCAGTCGTTGGGGTAAGCTGGAAAGCCGCTCGCTATTTCTCAGAATGGCGTTCTAATCTCTACAACGATTACCGGGCCAAAGAGGGTAAATATCGTTCTCCAAAATTCCGCCTTCCTACCGAAGCCGAATGGGAATGGGCCGCTCGCGGCGGACGTGCCTCTGCCAAGTATCCTTGGGGTAACCCTTATGTAGCCAATGGAAAAGGTTGCTTTTTAGCAAACTTTAAACCACAGCGTGGGAATTATGACGCCGATGGGTATCCTTACACTGCCCCCGCAAATGCCTACAATGCCAATGATTATGGATTGTATAACATGGCAGGTAACGTAGCGGAATGGACGTTGGATGCTTATGCCGATAATGCTACGATTGTTAACTGGGATATGAACCCAATGAATGATAATCCTGACGAACCGCGTAAAATAGTACGGGGCGGATCATGGAAAGATGTTGCTTACTTCCTCGAAACAGGAACACGCGGCTGGGAATATGAAGACAATAAACGCTCGTTCATTGGTTTCCGTTGCGTAGTTGAAAACCTTGCCGGTCGGGCAGCTACTACCCGTGGACGTAAAAGATAATTTGACTTTATTACCTTAAAATATAGGGTGCTGCCCGGCGGCACCCTTCTTTTTTACGACCTTTATTTATTGTAACCGATTCTATTAAACCAATATTTTAATTCTGTTATGGCAGCACAAAAACAAGGTGTTTTCTGGAGTAAAATAGTCCCTACTGCTTATGCGCTTGGAGCAGCCGTTGTAATCATCGGTGCTTGGGCAAAAATTACTCACATCGAAGGTGGTGGTGAGATTTTGACAGTTGGTCTTTTGACCGAAGCTGTGATTTTTGTTTTGTACGCAGTACAAAGCTTTTTATACCCTGCTTCTGAAGAATACGCGTGGGAAAAAGTATACCCTGAATTAGCAGACGATGCGGCTCCAGTACCTTCGCGTAAAGAAGAGAAAAAAGGAGTTGGTTTGACTGCCAACATGGATAAAATGTTAGCCGAAGCCAACATTACTCCCGATATCTTCAACAATCTTGGTAAAGGATTTAAAAATTTAACAGATACAGTATCTAAAATTGGAGACTTGACCGATGCAACTATTGCAACCAACGATTACGCTAAAAACGTAAAAACGGCATCATCTTCAATCAATGATATGAATAAGTCTTACGGTGTGGCTATCAATGCAATGTCTTCTATGGCTGATGCAACCAAAGATGCCCAACAATACCGTGACCAATTCCAAAACATTACCAAGAATATGGGCGCTCTTAATGCCGTGTATGAATTGGAATTGCAGGATACAACCAAGCACCTCAAGGCCATGAATGCGTTTTATGGTAACTTGACAAATGCAATGGCGAACATGGCGGATGCTACCAAAGAATCACAGCAGTTTAAGGCTGAAATATCAAAATTGACAACAAATATTACAGCCCTGAACAATGTGTACGGTAATATGCTAACCGCAATGCGAGGTTAATGTGATGGTGCAGAGTTGAAAATTCTGAACCCTTAAATACCACTGTCACCCTCGTTAAAATCAATTAAAGTAAGCTAAAATTCAACTATTTAAAAATGGCAGGAGCAAAAGAGACACCCCGTCAGAAGATGATTGGGATGATGTATCTGGTTTTGACGGCCATGCTGGCTTTGCAAGTAAGTTCGGCATTGTTGGAAAAATTCCAATTGTTGAACAACAGTATGGAGGTTGCGTCAAACGCCGCTAACAAAATCAACGCAAGAACTGTTGAAAATATCAGAGATAAAGTCGAAAAGTCTGGAAATAGAGCTTTTGAAGTGGCCATTGTCAAGCAAGCTGAAGATGTGCGCAAGATAGCAAGTGGGATGATCAGTGAGATTGATGCCATAAAAAGCCAAATAGCAACCGAGGCTGGGGGCGGAATTGACCCTGAAACTGGAAAGGTCAAAAACCCGAATGAAGAAGACAAGGTAGCTATTTACATGATTGGACCTTCCAAAAATGGTAAAGCGTATGATCTGAAAAACAAGCTTAATGGTTTCGTAGAGCAAATGAATAAACTCTCTGGAACTAGTTTTGCGCCATTGGCTCTCGACGGTAAAGAAGACCCTCTTGCAAAGCGTGACAAAGATCAACGCACGAAAGACTTTGCAGAATTAAATTTTGCGCAAACACCCGTTCCTGCTGCATTGGCGGTATTGAGTCAAAAGCAATCGGAAATTCGTCGTTTAGAAGCGGAAGTACTCGATGCTTTGGCGGCTAAAGTAGGTGCGAAAGACATTAAGTTTGATAAAATTCTGGCAATGATTAGTGCTGAGTCTAACGTAGTTGTGGCGGGTACTAAGTTCAAAGGAGAGATGTTTATTGCGGCTTCTTCGAGTTCTCTTACGCCACGCATGAGTTTAGGTGGAGCACCATTGCGGGTACAGGATGGAAAAGGAATCATTGAATTTACGGCCCAGGGTGGTTCGTACGATAAAGATGGTTTGGCTGCCAAAACCCTGTCGGGAGTTATTTCATTCCCTACGCCAAGCGGTCGTGATACTACGATTTCGATGAAATATGACTATAAAGTTGCTAAGCCAACCTATAATATTGAATCAGCTTCGATGCCGCCTTTGTTTTTGGGTTGCAAGAACGTGTTGAGTATTCAAAGCCCAGGCTTAGGACCTTTATGGAATCCAGCTTTTACAGCTGATGGCGCCGAAGTTATCAACAATGGCAAAGGGAAAGTAATTATTATTCCAAACAATAGAAATGTTAAATTAAATATTTCGAACCAAGGAAACTTGATTGGTACCGAAGGCTTCCGCGTAAACCGCGTTCCTCGCCCTCGTTTGGAATATTATATCAATGGCGCATTGGTGGACGATAAACGCCCTATTTCGGCCAGTATGGCACGGAATATTTCCGTAAAAGCGATTGCAGATGAGAGTTTAATCAATTATTCGCCCGAAGATGCAAATTTCCGGGTAGGAAAAATTGAAGTTCGTTTGGCAAGTGGCGCTCGCCCTAAAGGGCAGCCAGTAGTGATTAACGGACCAAGTGGTTCAATCAATGCTTTGGCAGCTCAGGCAGCGCCTGGAGATCGTCTTGTGATTGAAGTATCGGGCGTACAGCGCCGTAACTTTAAAGGAGACGTTCAGGATGCAGGGATAGGTACTGATTCGCGGACTGTTCCTTTGAATTAAGAATACTGATTTTCGATTTTGTACTAACAAGAAATAGATTTCGTTAGTAATAAAGTAATCAAAATAACGCTCAAAGAAAATGAAAAGATGGAGTAGCCTATTAGGTAGTGCGGCCTTGGTAGCATTGAGCATGAGCACTCAAGCCCAAGAGAAAGACACGAAGGGTGTCAATCCGCTGTCAGTGCGCGAGATTAACGATGCTGATGTGATGATGAAACGCACACTGTGGCGCCGGTTGGATTTGCGGGAAAAGCAAAATCAACCTATGTTTTCAGTAGGCAATGAAATCACCAAGTACATCATGGATGCCGTAAAGGCGGGTCTGTTGGAGGCGTATGTAGATGCCGATATGACCAAAAAAATGACGAGTACTGATTTCAGCAAGGCGCTTCAAATGCCAAATCAAGGGCAGACGTTGACCGAAGATGAAATAAAAGCAGGTTTCGGTACTGACAATGCAGCTCAAGGTGGTGATGTTTGGGGGGATGCTGCAAAGAAAGACCCTAAAGCTCCTGCCAAGGCAGATGATGGCTGGGGAACCCCAGCGCCCAAAAAAGAAACACAACCCGTAGATGATGGTTGGGGTACACCGGCACCTAAAAAGAAAACAACTACTAAAGGTAAAAAGGGACAAGTTGCCAAAGTACCTGTAAAGCCTCAAGTAGATTCAACCGAAATCAAACGCAAAATGGCGGAAGAAGCCGCCGCAATTGCCGCGGCTGAAGCACAGAAAATGGAAGAAAATCAGTTTTTCCCTAAGGATGTTCCGATTTTGGAAATGAAGGAAGATTGGATTTTTGACCGTAAGCGCTCACGTTTGATTTACGATATTCAAACCATTACGATTGTATTGCCGTCGGAATTGAACCCTGGTGGAATTGAAAAACCCATTGCTACTTTTAGATACAAAGACTTGGACAAGCTGTTCCGTAGCGATCCGAAAAAGTTTATTTGGTTCAACGAATACAATACTGCTCAGCACAAAAACTTAGCGGATGCGTTTGATCTTCGTCTGTTCAGTGGTCGTATTATCAAAACTTCAAACCCCAAAGACCAAGACCTCATTACCATTTATGGTGGCGAAAAAGAGGCGCTTTGGAAATCCATTCAACTTGAAAATGAGTTGATGGAATTAGAGCATGGTTTGTGGGAATATTAATGACTACAATTATTGTATCATAAAAAAAAGCGGTCACTATGGCCGCTTTTTTTGTGCTTTTTCAGGAAGGATATTCAACGGTAGCGCCTGTTTCGCGGTGGGTTTTGGGTTCAAGTAGGCGTTTTATTCCCTCCTGCGCGAAGCCGAATCCATAACCAAAAAGCTGCACAAATGCCGCAATAATGCTCAATACGCCCACTTCTAGACTTTTTGACTGTCGAGTGGCGTCGATAAACAGCAGAATGATATAAATTGCTAAAAATGTAATTCCTGCCTGAAACAGCCAAGGGTGAATCAACCACAACAAAGGAATACTGAGGCAGCCGAGGGTAAACAGAAAAGGAAATGTGTGAACTAATTTGAGTTCATTTGGATAAAAGCGGGCTATATTGATTCGCGCACGCCCAAAGAAGCGTAGCTGCCGAAAGAAAGCCCCAAACCCAGTGCGCCGTTTGTGATAAATGAATGCTTCTGGAATCAAGGCTGATTTGAAGCCCATTCGGAGAGCGGTGATGCTAAAAATAATATCTTCGCCCATTCGGCTGATTTGAAATCCTCTCGTACGTTCCCACACTTTGCGAGAAATTCCCATATTGAAACTACGAGGGTGGAAAGTACCGCCCAAATTACTTTTTTTACCCCTAATGCCGCCCGTTGTAAAAAGAGACGTCATCGAATAACTGATGGCTTTCTGAATAGGAGTGAAACTCGGATGGTCGGTGTCGGGACCGCCGTATAAATCTACATACTCTGTATTCAGTCGTTGTTCAACGATGTTTAAATAGTCAGGCTCTATCAGTGCATCGGAGTCAAGGATAACAAAATAATCGCCTTTTGCCCGTTCAAATCCGTAATTTCGAGCAAAGCCTTGGCCTCCATTTTCCTTGTAGAAGTAGTGAATGTCGAGTTGTTGGCTGAAGGTTTTGACCACCTCATCACATTTGATTCGGGAACCGTCTTCAATAATGATGACTTCAAAATGGGTAAAAGTTTGTTTTACCAGACACGTTAACAACTCGGTCAATTCGTCGGGCCGATTATAAACGGGGATAATAATACTGTATTTACGCATGACTCGCTTTGATTTCACTGGCAAGTTAGTATTTTTACCACGAACGACCACCTATGAACCTTTCATGACTGAAAACGACTACACTTCATCACGAAAAATACTGAGCTGGGCGGAAGAAGACCGCCCTCGCGAAAAATTGCTTTTGAAGGGAAAAGCCGCGCTGACAGATGCCGAATTGATTGCTATTTTGATTGGCTCAGGTACCGTTGAACTGTCGGCGGTAGATTTGGCAAAGGTAATTCTCCAAAAAGCGTCCAATAATCTGAACGAATTGGCCAAGTTGACCACCAAAGATTTAATGAAAATCAAGGGTATCGGCGAAGCAAAAGCCATTACGATTATTGCTGCGTTGGAACTGGGAAGGCGGCGTAAAGAAAGCGAAATTATGCGAAAACCGCGTATTACGTGTTCAAAGGACGGGTACGAACAAATTCGGCCTTATCTATTGGACTTGCCCCACGAAGAATTTTGGTTGTTGTTGCTTAATCGGGCCAATGAGGTCATTCGCCCTGTTCAAATCAGTCAAGGAGGGGTATCGGGAACGGTAGCCGACCCAAAAATGATATTTAAAGTGGCCGTTGAACATTTAGCTAGTGCCATTATTTTGGCGCACAATCATCCCTCGGGCAATCTCAAACCGAGTGAGGCCGACAAAGACCTCACACGTCGCCTTACGGCGGCGGGTAAGCTGCTCGAAATTCCCGTTTTAGACCATATTATCTTTACGGATGGCGGTTACCTGAGTTTTGCCGACGAAGGATTGCTTTAAGATGAGATAACTCAATTTCGTAACTGCCAAACCCTTAGGTTTTATTTCATGTCTCACCAACTTAAAAAACAAATTACGCTCTTCAGCCTGACCATGATTGCGGTAGGGTCGAGCATTGGCTCGGGAATATTCCGGGCACCTTCTGAAATCGCTGGCTACCTGCCCACTACTGGATGGATGTTGGGCGTATGGGTGGCGGGAGGGGTGGTGGCGTTGTGCGGGGCACTCACTTTTGCCGAAATTGCTTCTATTTTTCCTAAAGCAGGCGGTTTTTACGTGTTTTTAAAGGAAGCATTCGGCGAGCTTCCAGCATTCTTATACAGTTGGTCCATGCTTTTGGTGATCAATACTGGTTCATTGGCGGCGCTCACATTGGTTTTTACTTCGTACCTGAATGAACTGATTCCTATGCCAGAGAATGTACAACTCGCAGTGGCTGTTTTCACGATTGCGCTCCTCACCATTATGAATGTGCTGGGCGTAAAATGGGGTGGTGTGTTTGCCTCTGTTTTTACATCAGCCAAATTGGTGGGTATCGCCGTGGTGGTTATCATTGGTTTTGTGGCAGGAACGTACGCTATAAACATTACAGATTTTACATGGACCTCAAATGCGCAGAATTTGCCCCTTGTATCCTCCTTTGGATTGGCGCTGATTGGGGTTTCTTTTTCGTACGGAGGCTATCAACACGCTACGTTTATTGCGGCCGAAGTCAAAGATGCCAATCGTCTCGTACCCCGCGCCATGTTGATGGGAATCGGTATCGTATGTTTAGCGTATTTAAGCGTAAATGTTGCCTATTTAAAGCTGTTGCCCATTGAGCGGATTGCGGCTTCTACGGGCGTAGCTTCGGAAGCCATTTCTACCGTATGGGGATTGGGCGCAAAATTTATCTCGTTTTTGATTGTGTTGTCGGTCTTGGGAACCATTGGCATTTACATCCTGACCGCGCCGCGCATTTATTTTGCAATGGCGCAGGATGGATTGTTTTTTAAGCAGTTTGCCGAGATTCATCCCCGTTATCAAACGCCTTTTTGGGCCATCATTTTCCAATCTTTTTGGACAATTGTATTGTTGATTTTCTGGAAAACCTTCTCCAATCTCATCACCTATGTGGTGTTTGTAGATACGTTCTTTTTCTTCCTCACGGCAGCGGCTATTTTTAAGTTCAGGCAGCGCAAACTAAAACGTAATTACAGCACACTTGCCTACCCAATTACGCCTTTGATATTCATGGCTTTATCAGCATTTGTCGTTGTTAACACGCTTATTGAAAAGCCCGAGCAGGCGCTGGCAGGGTTGTTTTTTCTGGGATTGGGAGGAATTGCCTACGTATATTTTAAATGGAAAAGAGCATTGAACACAAAAAATTAGCATGATGATTACACAAACATTGATTGCCCTTTTTGAGCGTGATTTGACCAAACTGAAAGAAGAGCTTCTTGCATATCAAAACGAAGAAACTATCTGGAAAACAGAAGCTCAAATTCCTAATTCGGCGGGAAACCTGACCCTGCATTTGATTGGTAATTTGAATGCTTTTATTGGGGCCGAAATTGGCAAAACGGGCTATGTCAGAAATCGCCCCTTGGAGTTCAGCGACAAGGACGTGCCTCGCGAAAAAATGATTGCAGCGTTGGATTCGACGATTCAAGTCATCAAAAATGCCTTGTCGACCCTGACCGAAGAGGATTATGCCGCCGAATATCCATTGGTCGTTTTTAAAGAAAAAATGTCGACCGAGTATTTTTTAATTCACTTGGCGGTTCATTTGGGCTATCATTTGGGGCAGGTCAACTACCACCGCCGGTTGTTAGATCGCATTTAAGCTTATTTACCAATGAGTAGATTTTCAAAGTTAAAGCGATGCATTTGAAATGAAGGTTGAAATAGGCACCTATGCTTAATAACAAACTACGTAGTAGTCAGTGAATCAGGGACATGGATAAAATTTGTGAAACTTTACGTTGAATAAAATATTCTTTGCTTAAAAAAAGCGTTTACAAAAAGTAAAAATTGGACACTTCTAATGTATTTTTACATCTTCCCAATAAGAAATTAAACTATCCTATGAACATGAACCGCAGAGAAGCATTGTCGCGGGTAGCCCTTTTGATGGGGGGTACTCTTTCGGCACCTACTTTAATGGCCTTTGGTGAAGGAGCTGCCATGCCCCCAACCGCAGGAGCTGCTTTTAGCTTTACGCCCGCCCAGCAAGCATTGGTTGCTGAAGTAGCAGAACATATCATTCCTCGTACTTCGACCCCTGGGGCGAAAGACGCAGGGGTGGGCCCTTTTATTGAGCTGATGTTGAAAGACTGCTACAAAGCGCAGGAACAACAAAACTTTTTGGATGGATTAGCAGATTTGGACGCTAAAGCCACCAAAGCCCACGGTAAGAAATTCATGGAAACCACTTCGGCCGAGCAAGTTGAAATTTTGAAACAGGTGGAAAAAGAAACCACCGAATTGATGAAAAACGCCAATGTTCAGCAGGTAAAAGTGGGAGATAATGTTGACAAAGAAGTGGTAGATTCCAAAAAACTCAAAGGCACTCCTTTCTGGCGTTTAGCCAAGGAGCTTACACTGTTTGGTTATTTTACTTCGGAGCAAGGAGCCACCAAAGCCCTTGACTATGTGCCTATTCCGGGTCGTTATGATGGATGTATTCCGTTGAAAAAAGGCCAAAAAGCGTACGCGTTATAGATAAATTACGTACAAGAATTAAAACAACTAACCTAAGATGTATCTAAATATTGATGCCCAAAAAGAAATGACTTACGACGCCATCGTCGTTGGGTCAGGGATAAGTGGCGGATGGGCGGCCAAAGAGTTGACCGAGAAAGGTTTACGAGTGTTGTGTTTGGAGCGGGGTCGTGATGTTAAACACGTAGAAGGCTACGAAACGGCCATGAAAGCTCCTTGGGAACTTGCTCACCGTGGCCGTCCAGACAATCAGTCGGCGGAAGAATATTGGGCGGGGATTCGGACTGGTTATACGGTCAACGAAGAGCACCGTTACCTTTTTGAAAACGACAGCAAAAACCCTTATTTGGAGACCCGCCCGTTTGACTGGATTCGGGCATACCATACTGGGGGGCGTTCACTGTTGTGGGGACGCCAGAGTTATCGTTGGAATGAAGAAGATTTTATGGCCAATGCCAAGGAAGGAATTTCGATTGATTGGCCTATTCGATATAAAGACCTTGCGCCGTGGTACGATTATGTTGAACGTTTTGCGGGTATCAGCGGGTCAAAAGACGGGCTTGATGTGTTGCCCGATGGTCAATTTCAGCCTGCTATGGAGCTGAACTGCCTCGAAAAGCACGTTAAGTCAGAAGTGATGCGGAAAATGGGCCGTACGTTGACGATTGGACGGGTAGCGCACCTAACCAAACCGCAGAGTATTCATACGGCATTGGGTCGGGCTGCGTGTCAGTACCGAAACATGTGTATGCGTGGCTGTCCGTTTGGGGCGTATTTCAGCACGCAAGCGGCTACTTTGCCAGCGGCGATGAAGACCAAACGGTTGACTTTAGCCAACAACAAAATCGTGTCGGAAGTATTGTACGATGAGAAGAAAGGCCGGGCTACTGGCGTGCGGACCATCGACCAAAATACGTTGGAAGTGAAGGATTATTACGCAAAAATTATCTTCCTCAATGCTTCGGCAATTCCATCGGCCTCGATTTTAATGAACTCTAAGTCAAGCCGTTTCCCAAATGGGTTAGGCAACGAGAGTGACCAATTGGGGCGCAACATCATGGACCACCACTTGGGCGTGGGTGCTTCTGGAACCTACGATGGTTTTGAAGACCAATACTATTTTGGCCGCCGTGCCAATGGGGTATACATTCCGCGTTATCGCAACTGGGGCAAAGACAAACGCGATTATGTGCGTGGATTTGGCTATCAAGGCGGAGCAAGCCGTAGCAGCTGGGGACGCGGCGTAGGCATGGAAGGTTTTGGGGCGGCGTTTAAAGAAGAAATGACGGAAGTGGGAGGTTGGAACATGGGAATCGGTGGCTTCGGTGAAGTTTTGCCAAATGAAAACAACCGCTTTACCCTTCACCCCACCAAGAAAGACAAATGGGGCATGCCGTTGGTGGTGTTTGATGCAGGTTACGGCGAAAACGAGCGTAAAATGCGGATAGACATGAAAAACGACGCGGCTGAAATGCTCGAAGCAGCAGGTTTTAAGAACATCAATGCGTACGATAACACCAAATCAAATTTGGGAATCGGTATCCACGAAATGGGTACGGCACGGATGGGTAAAGACCCCAAAACGTCGGTGCTGAATGCGCATAATCAAGTACATGCGTGTAAAAATATCTTTATGACCGATGGTGCCGCCATGACTTCGGCTTCGTGTGTGAACCCCTCGTTGACGTACATGGCGCTTACGGCCCGTGCAGCGGCGTTTGCGGTCGATGAATTGAAAAAGAAGAACCTGTAACCAGTCGACAAAGTGCGTTTACAGAAGTAGAAATAGGGTGCAGGAGGCGGTAGCAATACCGCCTCCTATTTTTTTGCTAAGATTTGTGGCCGATGCTCTCTAAAATTTTAATCGCTTCTTTCTCGGCTTCCTCGTCTTTGTCATCAAATGTTATGGAAATGAAAAAATTGGTACGGCTTTTTAAGTCGACAATCCCCGCGAACATGATGCGGTCGCCGTCTTTAAAACCTTCAACGTAATACCCCGCAAAATCATCGTTTTCAAACGTGCCTTCGTCGTCCACTTCGGTGAGTTTGAGGGTTTTGGCGGCTGCAATGGTGGCGTCGTCAATGTCGGCTGCACTGATGGCTTTTTGGTTCCAGATGTACATGAAAAGCTCCATGCCTTCACCAGCCATTTCAAATTCATTTTTTGTATCCTTCGTTATTTTAAAATCTTGGGGTACCGTTATTTCGATGTTGTAATCATCCCAATAATAGGTCTTGTCGACATTGGGCGTAAAGGAGGCTAAAGAAAACAGCATCAAAGCAGATGCAATAACGAAGCGTAGGGAGTTTTTCATTTGATTTATTGATTTGAGTTTAGATAAAGGGTAATCACTTTGAAAAATAGAAATAACATTGATTCGGGATGAATCAATTGGGTTATGCTCTGTGTATCAGAGAATTATTAAGTAAGTGTGTGGAGAAAAACTTGTTAAGAGAAGTGTGCGGAAGAAATTGAGGCAAGGAGGCCTATTGAATATGTTAAATTAACTTTTCAACTTGATGATGTCAAGCAGTTTTACCTAAATAAAATTGAACCGATGCCCAAAGGCGTTCTCTGGTAGCGGTTCAATTTTATGAAAAAGGAGTCAAAACGGGTATTTCTTAAAATCTTTTCAGTTACTTCATTTTTTTCCTTCAATTTTTTGACCTCCTTGGTATAAAATCAATTTGTCGATCTGGCCGCTTTCATTTTTAAAGAACTCTACTTGGGCATCGACTACTTTAAGAAAAAACTTGGTTTCTGACTCGGCAAAGAGTTCATTTTTGCCCTGACCCGTTGCTTGCGCAAAGAGCTTCTGACCTTCTTGGGTAATGCTAAGAATAAAACCTGGCGCGAGTTGATACTCCCCCGTGTATTTAGCTAAAACCGTTTCATCTACTTTTTGCTCCATGCGCGTGGGAATGGGTTTGTCGGTTTTGGTCCAAAGCATGGTCTGTGCTCCCCGCTGACTAGAAATTACACCCGTAATCATCTGATTTACATCGCGTTGGAAGTTGAGAAATGACAAAGATGTTTCAAAAAAGAACTTGTCTTTATCGTATGGTTTTATGTGAGATTTGGACCCTCCTGTGCGCTGGGAATAGAGCTTTCCGTTTTCCAAAGAAATAATCCGTTGACCTACTTCGGGGTTTTCATACACACCAGTATAGCTTTTTAAGGTGTTTTCATCCAACGCAACTTCTTTAAAATTATAGGGTTTGTCAATGGCCCAAGCGGCCAATTTGGCGGCGACATTATCGGGTGATTTGGCGGTAGAATTAGAGAAAACGGCCACAAACACATCTTCTTTGGGTAAATAAATAGAGCTTGTCAAAAATCCGTTGATGCCCCCGCCGTGTTCGATGGTCGAGCTTCCCTGAATATCCCCCAAAAACCACCCGTAGCCATAGTTGGTCGGTTTGCCATTGATAAGCTTATACGGCGTAAATGCTTTCTCCAACGTTTCTTTTCTCACTAACTGATAGGCATGAACGGCTTGGTGCCATTTCCACAAATCTTCAACCGTTGATTGAATAGAGCCCGCCGCGTAGGGCAATGTCATGCTCATAGGTGAGGCATTCTGAATACCATCTTTTCCTTGTTCATAACCCGCTGCTCGGTTGAGAATCAATTTGGCGTCGTTTCCATAATAAGAATGGGTCATGCCCAGTGGCTTGAAAAATACTTGCTCAACGTAGTCGGGATAGGTTTTGCCCGACACTTTTTCGATGATGTAGCCCAGCAAAAAAAAGCCCGAGTTGTTGTAGTGCCACTTAGTACCTGGGGCAAAGTCCATGGGCTGATTCTTGAAAAAATGAATGAGTTCTTCGGGTTTCATATCCTTCTGAATCACATCTCCAAACTCTTTCATGTCGGTGTAGCTCTTAATGCCCGAGGTGTGGGTCAGCAAATGCTCAACGGTTATTTTATGGCCGTGGGTGGGATAATCAGGAATAAATTTGGTGATTTCGTCCTCCAAACTCAGTTTTCCCTGCTCCATTAGTTGCAGAATAGCCACCGCCGTAAACTGTTTTGTAATTGAGCCGATGCGAAAAACCATTGACGTTTGCATCGGTACGTTCAACTCCAAATTTGCCTGCCCAAATGCTTTTTGGTAGATGATTTTGCCTTTTTGCGCCACCAGCGCTGTGGCTCCCGATTCGCTGGATTTGAATTGTTCGGTGAGTAGCTTGTCAAATTCTGACGTAAGGGTGGGGCTTTGGGCAAAAACTATCCCCGCTGTGAAGTACCAAACAGATACAAAGAGAATTTTTAATGTTTTCATGGAAGGTTTGTCGGTTAATGTAGATTGGCTGTGTTTTTATTTTTTTCGTACTAGGGTATGTTTTAGTGCTCCAAAATCGGCTAATCCGCATTCGTTATTGGATTTGTCAAATTCGACGCATTTGATTTGGTGAATAAGCAAGGTGTCGCCTCGAAATTTGAAGGCCATCCATTCTTTTTTGTCTTCGCTACTGCTCAAGCTTACTTGGTCAATCTGTAACCCCGGCCCGATGTAGTCAATGGCTGGTTGATAATAACGGTAGTTTTCCAAACCTGTTACTTCGCCATTGTTTTTAAATTCAACTTCTTTGCCGTCAGCCAAACTGTATTTTCCTTTAAACAGGATTTCTTCCAGAATGAGCGGGTTGTTTTTTTCGTTAGTCTTAGCGTGAGGACTGATTTTTACGAAGGTCTTATTGCCGATTTCAATTTTGGTCGGTGAGATTATTTTGATGTCTTTCAGGGGGCGCGTTAGGCTGTCGATTACTACTTCGTAGAGTTGGTAGGCGTCGTCTTTTTTTAGGACCGTGATTTCTTCACTGCCCTCATGAAAATTCCAGACCATCATGGTGGGTTGGAGGGTGCTGTCTGGTATCACCAGAAAAACTTCTTCGCTCCCTTCTTGTGATTTTTGGGGCGATTGGTGCGCTTTGATGTCGTTAAAATAACTTTCGCTCAACCAATATCCCGAAAAAGGAAGGGCAGCAGACGTTGTTTTGAAATCTGTGGTAGTGGCTGTGGTAGATTCTCCCTGCTGTTCTGGTTTTGAGCAACCTGCAAGTAGTACTCCCAAAACTAGGAGAAGAGAAAAGATTTGTTTCATGAATTTGAAGTAAAGCAATGACAATGAGTCAAACTTACTTCGGGTTTTTTATATATCCAATACAATCGTTAGGGACTTATTATTAGGTCGAATACAGGAGCAAAAAAATCAAGCACGCGAAAAACAAGGTCTTTCGCGTGGCTTACTCACTTAATTTATCTAAAAATTTTTACGCAAAAAGGTCTTTTGCGTGGTAATGTTTTTGTATTAGTCGAATAGGAAATACGTCGCC